>JAPLRU010000126.1:0-54680 GCA_026399025.1 Methylobacter sp. | reverse complement strand
AGATGTGGGTCGCGTTGTTGCAGCAACAAGGTTTTAGTGTCGCTCCGCCGCAAGGTTTGAGCGGTGCTGAAAAGGGACCGGGCCAGCATATCCTGATTGCGGAACTGCGGGAAGACAAGGCCGCGCGTTCCGAAGCTGCGTTTGCAAACGATCCGACACCCGCGGCAGCGCAACCGGTTGTCGCTCGGCAAACAAGTCGTCCCGAACCGGAAACACTGAAACAACGGATTCAGCAAGAGGTTACGGATGCGATATTCCATATTCTGGGCTTGAACGACCGGCACTTGGTGATGGAAAAACAGTTTGCCGATTACGGCTTGGACTCGATTTCCGGTATTGATTTTTTAAGCCTGATTAACCAACAGTTCGGCATTAATGTGCGGGTCACAGCCCTGTTTGATTATCCGAGCGTTACCGAATTATCGGCTTTTATCTATGACCATTACCGCGAGCACCTGAGCGCGCCGGAGGTCGCCGCTGCACCGGAAGCGCAATCGGCGGATGAAGCCGATAATAGAGAAAGCGAATCCGCAGCCTCTGGGTCGTTCAACATAGCCGAAATGCAACAGGACGACATAGCTATCATCGGCATGTCGGGACGGTTTTCAGGTTCCCGCAATGTGCATGAATTTTGGGAGCAACTGGCCTCAGGAACATCCAGCATTAGCGAGCCGCCGACGGGACGCTGGGCCGAAGGCAGTTTCCCGCAAGGTTACCGCGCGGGTTTTCTGGACGACATCGAGCAGTTCGACCCGCTGTTTTTCAATTGGTCGGGCGCCGAAGCCGAACAGGCCGATCCGCAGCAACGCCTGTTTCTTGAGGAATCCTACGCCGCGCTGGAAGATGCGGGTTATACACCCTCCCAGCTTCGGGAACTGACATGCGGCGTCTTTGCCGGCGTCGGCATGAGCGATTACCTGATCAACATGCGCGAGAGCGGCTATTTCGGCGAAGCGCAGTCGTTCTGGGGAAATTCTCCGGCGGTGGTGCCGGCGCGGATTTCCTATTTCCTGAATCTTAAAGGCCCCAGCATTGCAATCGATACGGCCTGTTCCTCTTCTTTGGTGGCGATGCATTCGGCCCGGCAAAGCATTCTTGCCGGCGAATGCGATATGGCTTTGGCCGGAGGCGTCTATCTTTGCACGACGCCGCATTTTCATACGCTCGCCGATAAAGCGCAGATGCTGGCAGCCGACGGACTATGCAAAGCTTTCGATCAAAAAGCGGACGGTTTTGTGTTCGGCGAAGGCGTCGGCGTGATTGTGCTAAAAAAACTGGATGCCGCGATACGCGATAAAGACCATATTTACGGCGTATTGAAGGCTTCGGGCGTCAATCAGGACGGCAAAACCAACGGCATGACCGCGCCGAGCTCGCTGTCGCAAACCGAGCTGGAAGTGGCGGTTTATCAGCGGGCGGGCATTAATCCGGAAACCATCGGCTATGTCGAAGCGCACGGTACCGGCACCAAACTGGGCGATCCTGTCGAAGTTGAAGCCTTAAGCAAAGCGTTCCGGCGTTACACCGACAAAAAGCGGTTTTGCCTGCTGGGCTCGGTAAAAACCAATATCGGCCATGCTTCGCTGGCAGCCGGTGTTGCCGGCGTTATCAAGGTATTGCAATGCTTTGCCCATAATCAAATTCCGCCGTTGCTGAATTTTTCCGAAGCCAACGAGCATATCGATTTTGCCGACAGCCCGTTTCATATCAATACCCGCTTATGCGAGTGGAAAAAGCACGGGGATTTGCCAAGAAGGGCGGCGGTCAGCGGCTTTGGCTTGAGCGGAACCAATGCGCATCTGGTATTGGAAGAATCGCCGGTGCGGCTGGACTCCAGGCCGGTAAGGGGAGAAGGGCCGGTGCTGATTTGCCTGTCGGCAAAAACCGACTATTCGCTCAAACAAAAAATACACGATCTGGCCGCCTGCCTGGAAACGCAGGGAAGGCAATATTCCTTGGAGCATATTGCTTATACCTTGCATGTAGGTAGAGAGCACTTCGGGCAGCGTTTTGCTTTGGTTGCCCAAAGTCGCGAGGACTTGCTCCGGCAATTGCGCGAAGCCGACATCGACGCCATGCCGCGCAAAACGTCCGAGCTTTCAGGCGACGCGGAACTATGGCTGAAGCAGCTCAATGCCCGCAGTTTGCCGCTGCCGGAGACGCTGGCAAGGCTGGATGCTTTGGCGGCGTTGTATCGGGAAGGTCGTGATATAGACTGGCTGAAACTGTACGCCGACGAAGTGCGTTATCGCGTCCCGCTGCCCGGCTATCCGTTCGACCGCTCCCGTTTTTGGTTCCCGGTACCGCAAACGCTACAGCCCCAGGCTAAAGTCCAGGCGGCACCGGGCGCTGCAATGCCTAGACCAAGCATAGAGGAAGAAACCTGGTGGCAACCTTGCTGGCAACCATCGCCGTTAAATCCTTCGCTTGAAAGCCATCCGACCGGCCCGCTGTTGATATTCGGTTCCGGACAACAGGATCTGTCCGGCCGGCAAGATACGCCGGTGGTGCTGGTGACTTCGGGCGAGGATTTTTCGGTCGCTCCACAAGGGTCTGTACCGGGGGCTGACGCTGTTATTCAGATTCGTGCGGGAGAACCGGAAGACTATCGGCAACTGGCCGATCTTCTCGCACAGCGCGATTTGCTGCCGACGCGCATTTTGCATTGTTGGTCGCAACAGCCGTTTGATGAGCTGACCGAGCAGCTGGATCGCGGTTTTTATTCAATGTTGTTTATCGCTCAGGCTTTGATGGGACAGAAAGCCCGTCCGGAAAAAATCCGCGTGATTTATGCTTTTGTCCGCTCGACAGCCAGGGATTACGCTTTAAATCAAGCCATCGGAAGCTTTGCCAAAACGCTGAATCGGGAAAATCCGGCGTTCTTTTGTCAGACTCTGGAATTACCGCAAGCCGCGCTATTGCCCCAAATTGCGGACAGGGAATACCGAGACGGCGCGGCCAATCAGGTTGAAGTCCGCTACCGGCGCGATGCCAACGGCGAATTGGTCAGGGAAGTAAAAATCTGGCGGAGCGTCGATCTTGACAACGCGCCAATCAAACCGTTGGCGCTTAAAGAGCAGGGCACTTATTTATTGATTGGCGGAGCGGGCGGACTCGGGCTGTTGTTTTGCGAATATCTACAGCGGCAGGCAAAGACGCAGCAAAATCGCATCCGCGTTTTCTTGACCGGCCGCAGGCCCTTATCGGCGGACAAATTGCAACAGCTGCAAAAGTTGAATTCAACGTGGTGCGAAGTCGTTTACCTGCAAGCCGATATTGCCGATGCGCAACAGGCAAAAAATGTAGTTGCCCAAGCCAGAAGCCGACTGGGCGGAATCGCCGGGATTTTTCATTTTGCCGGTTGCGCACAGGACGCTTTCCTGTTGAAAAAAACCAAAAGCCAATGCCGGGACGTATTGGCCGCCAAGATTCAGGGAACGCTCTGTTTGGAACAGGCGCTGGCGGGGGAAAAGGTCGATTTTTTGAGTTTCTTCTCTTCCGCCAGTTCGGTGATCGGTAATGTCGGGCAAGCCGATTACGCCTACGCCAACGGTTTTCTCGACGCTTTCGCCGCGCAAGGCGGAATAGGCGGCAGTCGCATGTTCAGCGTCAATTGGGCGCTTTGGCGGGAAGGCGGAATGCAGCTTGCCGACAGCAAGCTGGAAACCATGGCGGCCGATATGGGCGTTCACGGATTATCCAGTGAGATCGGGATTCAGGCTTGGGCAAGCGTTTTGCAATCCGGCTTGACGCAATGCATGTTTCTCACCGGCAACAGGCAAAAAATCCGGCAGTTCGTTGAACAACAGTTTACTGAGCCGCAACGGGTCAAAAAAAACGAGAGCAAAAGTTTCGATGTTCAAAATATTTACCGGCAAGCCGAAACCGTCGGTCAGCTTAATAGCGCGGAACACGGCGTTTGGAATGCCGATAGTGTCGAGGCAAAGACCGTTATGCCGGTGCGCCACGATATTGAGGCGTTCCTGAAACAAGCCGTGGCCGATGTGAGCCGGTTGCCGTTGGATAAAATCAGCGTTCATCGTCAATTTGACGAGTTCGGCCTGGATTCGCTGATGATTACCGCGCTTAACGAAAAGCTGGTCGCCCGCTTCGGCTCGCTGTCGGCAACGCTGTTTTTTGAGTATCACAATCTGGCGGCATTGACCGAGTATCTTGCAACCCGGCAGCAAGCCGCACAACCGGTGGCCGTGCTTGCACACAGCGCCGATCACTCAGTGAGCGAACAGGTATCCGGTCGGACAGCCGCGGCCGGTGTCGGCGATATTTACCAAAAAGCCGAGGCGATAGGACACGCAGCCGTCCAAGGCATCGCCCGTAGCGTCGGCGTTTTAGAAGCAATCGTGGCTTCTTCCGCGCCGGTATGCCGGGATATTGAGATGTTTTTAAAACAGGCCGTTGTCGAGGTGAGCCGATTGCCGCTGGATAAAATCAGCGTTCATCGTCAATTTGACGAGTTCGGCCTGGATTCGCTGATGATTACCGCGCTTAAGATGATTACCGCGCTTAACGAGAAGCTGGTTGCGAGGTTCGGGCCGCTGTCGGCAACGCTGTTCTTCGAGTATCAGGATCTGGCGGCGTTGACCGAGTATCTTTCGGCACGTCAACCAACTGCACAAGCGGCGTCGGCTAAGATGACGGAGCTTGAACACAGCACCGGCCGTTCGGCGAATAATCAAGCAACTTCGCAGGCAACCCCAGCCAAACAGTCTTCAGGCGTCGGCGATATTTACAGCAGGGCTGAAGCGATAGGACACGCCGCCCCAAGTACTGGAGTTGTTGCGGCAGAGACGCTTGCCCCGATGACTTTTGTTAATGCGCGCCGGGATATTGAGGCGTTCCTGAAACAAGCCGTTGCCGATGTGAGCACGTTGCCGATCGAGGAAATCGGCGTTTACCGTCAGCTCGATGAGTTCGGTCTGGATTCGTTGATGATTACCGCGCTCAATGAAAAACTGATCGCTAGGTTCGGGCCGCTATCGGCAACGCTGTTTTTTGAATACCCTAACTTGGCGGCGTTGACCGGGTATCTCTCCGGTCGGCAGGTACCGGCGAAGGCCTGTGCAGTTGCGGATAAAACCGGCGTCGCACAGGCCTCTTGCTCGGCGGCCGAAGCCAAAAAAACGCCGAGTGTCGGCGACATCTACCAAAGGGCCGCACAAGTCGGTATCGCGGGGAATACGGCAACGCAGGCCCCTGTGAGCAATCAAGCGTGTCAGGCGGGCAACAGGCAAGATAGGGACGATGACGCCCCGTTCGACATTGCGGTTATCGGCGTCAGCGGTATCTATCCCGAAGCGGACAATCTGGAAGCTTTCTGGGATAACCTGAAGGCAGGCCGGGATTCGATCACTGAAGTTCCGCCCAACCGTTGGAACCCGGACGAGTATTACGACCCGGACCGCACTCAGGCCATGCACGGAAAAATGTACTGCACAAAGGGCGGTTTTGTTGACGACATCGATTGCTTTGATGCTTTCTTTTTTAACATTTCGCCGCGCGAAGCCAAGTTGATCGACCCTTGCGAGCGCTTATTCCTGCAAACCGCATGGGCTGCGTTTGAAGATGCCGGTTATACGCGCAAAAAACTGGCGGAAACCGGCGATATGAACGTCGGCGTTTTTGCCGGTATCAGCAATTACGGTTACTCCCTGTGGGGGCCGCAGGAGTGGGAGAAAGGCAATTCTTATACGCCTTGCAGCGGGCTTTGGTCTATCGCCAACCGGGTGTCCTATTTCATGAATCTTAACGGCCCCAGCTATCCGGTCGATACCGCCTGTTCATCGTCGTTGAGCGCGATTCATCAGGCCTGCGTGAGTCTGAACAACCGCGAGTGTTCAATGGCGCTGGCCGGGGGCGCTTCGTTTAATGTGCATCCCCATCAATACGTGGCGATGTGTCAGGGCCAGATGTTGTCTCCTAGCGGCAAATGCCACAGTTTCGGCGAGAAAGGGGATGGCTTTGTGCCCGGAGAAGGCGTCGGCGCGGTACTGTTGAAGCCCTTCGCGCAAGCCGTTGCCGACCGCGACCCCATTTACGCGGTCATCAAGGGCAGCTCGGTCAATCACGGCGGACGCAGCAACGGCTATTCGGTGCCTAATCCGAAAGCGCAGGCGGAGCTGATCAAACTCGCCCTCGCCAAGGCCAAGATAGACCCCGGCAGCATCGGCTATGTCGAAGCGCACGGCACCGGAACCGCGTTGGGCGACCCGGTTGAGTTTGAGGGTTTGTGCCGGGCTTGGGCCGAGGCCACTGGGCAGTCGGCGGTCGAAAAACAGTCCTGCGCTTTAGGCTCGGTAAAATCGAATATCGGCCATCTGGGTGCGGCCGCAGGTATTTCGGGATTGACTAAGATCTTGTTGCAGATGAAGCACAAGACCTTAGCGCCATCGCTGCATGCGCAAAAGCTTAATCCCAAAATCGATTTTGCCGATTCGCCGTTTTTTGTTCAGCAAAGCTTGGCGAAATGGGAGCCCAAGCAGGCCGGACAAGCCAGAAGGGCCGCGATCAGCTCGTTCGGGGCAGGCGGCGCCAATGCCCATGTAATCCTGGAAGATTATGCTACGCCGTCAACGGCCTACAGCGCGAGTCCGATATTGGGGCCGTACATTATCCCGATATCGGCTAAAACGCCGGAGCGGCTGGTTTGCTATGTGGAAAAAATACTGGCGTTTTGGGAAAAGCATCAAGACGCGCTTCAGTTGCAGGATTTTGCCTACACCTTGCAAACGGGCAGGGAAGCGATGCCCGAACGTTTTGTTTGTGTCGTCAAGCACAAGCAGGAAGTGGGCATGAAACTGCGCGCCTTTTTGCAACATAATGGACAAGCGGAGCCGGGAGACGCAGTGTTTTTTACCGGCCAAGCCGGGGATAATGTTGCTCCGGCTGACGCTGCCGTACTTGTGGCGTTATCGGATTACGAGCAACTGGCCAAGCTTTGGCTGACGGGTGCCGACATCGACTGGGAAGCCTTGTTGTACCGGCATCAGACGGCAAAACGTATTTCCCTGCCGACCTATCCCTTCGATAAAAAGCCGTACTGGTACGTGGAAAAAACAACTGTCGAATCGTTAGAAAAAACCGAGCCGGCAATCGATCCGCTGGTCCGCTATTCGGATGCTTTCGATGATTTGGCCGAGCTGGGCAGCGCCGGTTTGCTGAACGCATTTCAGCAAATGGGCTGCTTCCGACAAGCTCAGGAAGAGTACGGCAAAGACCAATTGAAAGCCCGCATCCGGCTGATTGCCGAGTACGATTTGCTGTATGACGCATTGCTGGACATTCTGCAAAAAGCGGGTTATCTGAGCATTGACGGCGACAGGATACGCAGTATGGAGCGGGTTTCGCAACAAGTTGAACGGCATACCGTTGATTACTGGTGCGACAAACATCCCGAACTGGCCGCTAACTTTCAGTTGTTGTGGCGATGCCTGGACACTATGATCCCGATTTTGCAAGGCAATATTCCGGCGACCGAAGTGATGTTCCCGAACGCTTCAATGGCTTTGGTTGAGAAGATTTATCAGCAAAACGCAATCTCGGATTATTACAATCGGCTCGTGGTCGACGAGGTCGTGGCCTTCATTCGCGAACGGTTGCCCAAACTGTCCGAAGGCGAAAAACTCCATCTGCTGGAAATAGGCGCAGGCACCGGCGGCACCAGCGCTGCGGTGCTTAAGGCTATTGGGCCGTATCGGGATTATCTTCGCTATGACTACACCGATGTTTCATTGAAGTTCATTCAGCACGGCAGAAAGCAGTACGGCCATTATATATTCGTCGATTTTCATGTTCTGGATATAGAAAAGGCGGTCAAAGCTCAGGGATTTGCTCGCCAAAACACCGATTTGCTGATTGCGACCAATGTGCTGCACGCCACGCGCAACCTGAACGCCACGCTGAAAAACGCCAAGTCGCTGTTACGTATCGGCGGCAAATTTATTATTAATGAAGCGGTGGAAACTCATGTCTTTTCCACGTTGACCTTCGGCTTGCTGAAAGGCTGGTGGCTGGCGGAAGATCGGCATAACCGGCTGCCGGGCTCGCCCTTGCTCAGTGTCCCGATGTGGCAACGGTTGCTGGAAGATGAAGGTTTTGTGTCGGTGCAAACCTTGGCGCCTGTGGTTGAAACGGGAGTCAGCCAGAACGTATTTGCGGCGCAAAGCGACGGCCGAATTTCTTTGCATGAAGAGCCGGAGCCGGTGGCAATGGCGGCGTCAAGCATTGTGGATATGCCGGAAGATGACGAAAAACTAAACATGCTGGCGCAAAAGCTCAGGCACATTGTCGCTGCGGTGATTGAAGTTGAAGCGGAAAAAATCAACCCCGATTGCGCTTACATCGATATGGGCGTGGACTCCATTCTGGCGCTGGAAATCATTAGCCAAGCCAACCGTGAGCTGGGCGTCGCGCTACGGACGACGGCCGTGTTCGATCATGCGACCGTCAACAAACTGGCCGCGCATATCGCGGCGCAGCAGGGCGGCGCAGTACGGCAAGACGCCCTGCTGGAGGTTTTTCAACAGCTGCATGGCGGGGGATTGGATATTCATGAAGCCGACAGGCTTTTGGGTCTTTGATAATAATTTTTTAGGAACAATTTCATGAGAGACAGCATTAATCAGGAAGATATAGATTTTTACAATGAGTACGGTTTTGTTCGGATTCATTCCCTACTTACGCCGGAAGAAACCGAGCGTTTGCGCAGGCATCAGGATAATGCGTTGGAGCAGCGGGGCAAGTACCGTTATCCCGACCGGGATATTCTGGGCGAGGATAATCCGGTATATGAACGCATGTTTTTGCAACGGCTGAACTTATGGCGGGACTACGAACCGATTCGCGAATTTACCTTGAGCCCGCGCATTGCAAAAATCGCCGCCGAGCTTGCCGGCGTCGATGCGATGCGCTTATGGCATGACGCGGCTTTTATCAAGCAAGGCTGGGCCAATCCTACCTCTTGGCATTTTGACGCGGCTTATTGGTCGTTTAATTCGCCCGGCGGCATCACGGTTTGGGTCGCGTTGACCGATGCTCGGCCCGATAACGGCGGGCTGTATTTTATGCCGGGCTCGCATCGCGAGATTGATTATTGCCTGCCTATTTTCTCTAACGACCATGTCGCCGGTTTGTTCGATTTGCCGGGCTATGAGCACTGGCGCGAAAGAGAAGCCGTATCGCTGCCGTTAAAGGCGGGGGATTGCACTTTTCACAGCGGCCTGACCCTACACGGCTCGGGAATCAACATGACGCCGCATCAACGCGCCGCCTGGGTGTGCGCCTATATGCCCGACGGCTCCGTTTACAATGGTAAACCCAATGTGCTGCCGGATGATTACGTCAAAAGTCTCGGCGTGGGCGATTATTTGAGAAACGATGATTTCAACCCGGTCGTTTACCGGAAGCGTTAGCGGTTAACGGGTAGCCGAGCTAAGTTTTCAAACAATTGAAATAGACGAAATTTACGACGTGTGACCGGAGGTCGCGCCGTGCGCGCTTAAGGTTTTAAACGCGATAGGTGTTTTAAAGCACCGCAGAAGGCGCGCACGGCGCGTTCTACGGCTGTTAAGGAAAGCGCTGTTCGAGTGTTTTCGTGGACGTAGGGTTACAGGTCGGAAAATTTTAGAATACCTAAGGTCGAAGGAATATGAGCATCTCAAAAGCAGAAATTTTGCAGCAGGTAAAAAGCCGGCAATTGACCCCTGAAGCGGGTCTTAAGCTTTACCGCGAATTGGAACAAGCCGAACTTGGCGCTGAGGCTTTAAAAGCGGACGCCGCTGTAAAAGCGCCGCTTGCCGATGCCGAACGCGACGCCGTGAGCGAAGCGCCGACAGCGCCGGAGATTGCCGTGATCGGCATGTCGGGGCAGATTCCGGGAGCTCCAAACCTGCAACGGATGTGGGCTCTGTTAAGTGAAGGCAGGAATGCGGTCGGCGAAGTTCCGCTGTCGCGGTGGCAGCAAGGCGGTCAGGAAAACCCGGCCGGAAGCGCTAAAAAATGGGGCGCTTTTTTATCCGATATCGATTGCTTCGACCCGCTTTTTTTTGAAATTTCGCCGAAAGAAGCCGAACAAATGGACCCGCAGCAGCGCTTGTTGTTGCAGGAAAGCTGGAAGGCGTTTGAAGATGCCGGTTATCCGGCCGAATCCCTGAATCAAAAATCCTGTTGCGTCTTCATCGGCTGCACTCAAGGCGACTATTTAAGCGAAACCACTACGAGTGACATCAATCCTCATTCGCTGACCGGCCGTAGCGTTTCGGCAATGGCCGCGCGCATTTCCTATTTTTTCAATCTGCGCGGGCCGAGCATTGTGGTCAATACCGCCTGTTCGTCGTCGCTGACTGCGTTGGTGATGGCCTGCGAACGGCTGCGTAGCGGCAGTTCCGACATGGGTTTGGTCGGCGGCATTTCGCTGATGAGCACCTCAATAGCGCATACCACGATGGACAAAGTCGGCATGATTTCTGTCGACGGCAAATGCCGCAGTTTCGACCGGGACGCCAACGGCATCGTTCCCGGTGAAGCCGTCGGCGTCGTCATTCTAAAGCGCATGGCCGATGCTTTGCGCGATGGCGATCGGATTTACGGCGTCATTCGCGGCTACGGCGTCAACCATGACGGCAAGACCAATGGCCTGACCGCGCCCAGCGGACCGGCGCAGACTGCCTTGCTGAGGGATATTTATAAAAATTTCCGTATCGACCCGAACACGATCAATTATATCGAAGCGCACGGCACCGGCACCAAACTGGGCGACCCGATTGAAGTTCATGCGTTAACGGATGCCTTTGCCGACTATCGGGTGGCTGAGCACCACTGCGCCATCGGTTCGATCAAGACCAATATCGGGCATACCCTGGAAGCCGCGGGCTTGATGGGCTTGATCAAGGTGTTGCTGTGCTTGCAGCGGCAAAAACTGGTGCCTTCATTGCATTTCAACCAAGCCAACGAGCATATCGCCTTTGCCGGCAGCCCTTTTTACGTCAATACCCGATTGCAGGATTGGCCCCGCATCGACGCTCATCCTCTGCGGGCGGGGGTGAGTGCGTTCGGCATGAGCGGCACCAACGCCCATGTGGTGGTTGAACAGCCGCCGCTACGAAACATGGCCGCAGCGGCGAGCGATCATTTGCCTTATCTGATCGTGCTGTCGGCGAAAACGCCGGAAGCATTGGCGCAACGCGTTGAAGACCTGGAGCAGTGGCTGGACACGCATCGGCACGATGCAGCGTTTTCGCTGGCCGATGTCGCTTACACTTTACAAGCGGGTAGGAGCCATTTTGCTTATCGGGAAGCTATTGTAGTGCGCGATGTCGAGGAATTAAGAACCCGGCTATCGGCATTGCAAAAACAGGGCGTCAATAAAACAGAGTTGGCGCAACAGCCTGCCGCCGCCATCAGGGCGGCGAAAAAATCGGCCGAAGACGGCTTATGCAGTCTGGCTCAACGAGCAACAGAGCCGAGTCGGATTGGGCGTATCTTTGAATCCTTGGCCGATTTTTACAAGCAGGGAATAGCCTTGGATTGGCGGCAACTGTACCCGGACCGCACACCCCGGCGCATTGCCTTGCCGAGCTACCCGTTTGCAAAACAGCGTTATTGGCTCCATGTTGCGGAAAAAGTCGATTCCTGCGCAGTTGGACAGAGTGCATACCTTCATCCTCTGCTACACGAAAATACCTCGGATTTATCCGAACAGCGTTACACCTCTTTGTTCACAGGGGATGAGTTCTTTTTGGCCGACCACCAAGTTCTGGGAGACGCGCGGATATTGCAAAAGGTATTGCCCGGCGTGGTTTACCTGGAAATGGCCAGGGCGGCGCTGTTGGCCGCTACCGGTCGTAAACCCGACAGTAAAACCCGCATAGTGTTTACCGACATCGTCTGGGTTCAGCCTATTTACATCGATCAAGCACGGGAAGTTCACTGTCGGCTATACGAGCAGGCGGATAGCCGGCTTCATTATGAAATCTATACAAAAACCGGAGACGAACCGGCAGCCGTTGTCGTTCATGCCGAAGGAACGGCGAAAATACTGGGATCGTTTGACGCGCCGTCCGGGTTGACGCTGGATATTCCAAGCTTGCGCCTACAGATGCCCCGCGAACTCGATGCCGAAACCTGCTATCAGCATATACGCTCGGCCGGGGTTCATCATGGCGAACGCTTGCAAGGCATTCGTAAAGTGGCGGTGGGCGAAGGACAAGCGCTGGCCGATTTGTTCCTGCCCGCGCTATTGGGCGGTGGGCAATCAATTTATGGCCTGCATCCGACCTTGATGGATGCAGCGATTCAGGCCGCTATCGGTTTGGTTGTCGGCACAAACTCCGAAGCCCTGCAACCCAGCCTGCCTTTCGCATTGGAGCAATTGGACATTCTGGGCGAGTGCGAACAACACATGTCGGCATGGTTGCGTTTTGCGCCCGGCGGCTCGTCGTCCGATAAGGTGCAAAAATTGGATATAGACCTCTGCGACCTTCAAGGTAAGGTTTGCGTCAGCATCAGAGGCTTATCATCAAGACTAGTGTCCGAAAGGAAAATTGACGACATTCGCTTGCCCCAATCGGCGTTACCGCTTCATGCGCTGATGCCGGTCTGGAATGCCGTCCCTGCCGACGAACACGCCGGACTTGCGCCGGATTACAACCGCCGTTTATTGGTCATCGGCGCGACAGAGATAGAAATGCAGGCTATTCGGAAAGTTTACCCGCTGGCTGCAAGTTTGCCGCTTAGCCCTGCCTATTCCATAGAGCGGATCGGTCAACGCTTAAAAGACGAGGTCTTCGATCATTTGGTCTTTGTTGCACCGGCAAATATTTCAACGGACTGGCAGCCCGACAGCGGCATGATACAGGCGCAAAATCAGGGCGTGCTGTTCCTGTTCAGGATCATAAAAGCCTTGCTTGCCGGGGGCTACGATGAACGGGAACTGGAATGGACGCTGCTGACCTTTAAAACCCAACAAGTGACGGAACAGGATGTCACCGACCCGACCCACGCGGGCATTCACGGCTTGGTCGGCAGCTTGGCCAAGGAGTACCCGCACTGGCAAATCCGCTTGTTGGATCTGGAGCCCGAACAGGATTGGCCGCTGCAAACGCTGTTTGCGTTGCCGCTGGAGCCGAATGGTCAGGCGCTTGCCTATCGCGGCAACGCGAACGCAAGCCGCGAACCGGAATGGTTCCGACAAGCGCTGATTCGAGTCCATCCGTTGCAACCGTCTGCAAGTACGCCGACTCCTTACCAAGACGGCGGCGTTTACGTCGTTATCGGCGGAGCAGGCGGCATCGGCGAAGTCTGGAGCCGGTTCATGCTCGAACGCCATCGGGCCAAGATCGTCTGGATCGGCCGCCGCGAAAAAGATCAGGTCATTCAGCAGCAACTGGATGCGCTGCCGATTCCCGCCAACGTGACTTATATTGCGGCGGATGCGCGCGATGTCGCGGCATTGGAACAAGCCTACCGCGAGATCAAAAGCATCCATCCGAAAATTCACGGCGTGGTGCATTCCGCTATCGTGCTCAATGACCTTAGCCTGATTCGGATGGACGAACCAGGCTTTACAGAATCCTTGTCGGCCAAGGTGGACGTCAGCGTGTGTATTGCCCAGGTTTTCCGGAAAGAGCGGCTGGATTTCGTGCTGTTCTTTTCCTCGATGCAAGCTTTTGCCAGAGCGCCGGGGCAGAGCAATTACGCGGCCGGCTGCACGTTCAAGGATGCTTTTGCGCTGAAACTCGCCCAGCAATGGCCTTACACGTTCAGTAACGGCAGCACTTATCACAAACCGGTGGTCAAAGTAATCAATTGGGGCTATTGGGGGTCGATAGGCATAGTCAATGACGCGGCTTATCGGGAGCGCAGAAAAGAGGCCGGCGACGATTCCATTGAGCCGCAAGAAGGCATGGATATTCTCGGCAAGTTTATTGCAGGCCCTTTCCGGCAATTGGCTCCGTTCAAGGCCTTGACCCCCGAAGTCGTGGCAAAAGCCTGCGGCACGGAAGACATCACGGCTTACCCCCGGCACATTCCGGCCATCCTGAGCAAAGCCCAACAGCGTTTTTATGAAACGCAAAATCAATTGCCCCATGCCCAAGTGGAATGGCGTCGATTGGAACAGGAAGCGAAAAATGCCGAACTGGATGCCTTGTTGCTGAGACTGCTGGATGCGACCTTGCAAGCTTTGTCCTTGCGCGACGGCAAACGCCCGTTGCCGCGTTACTTTCAGCGCTGGTTGCAAGAAAGCCTGCGTTTGCTCGATACCGCAACCGGTTTGCCGAGCGGACAGCAAGAGACGCTTGATAGTCTGTGGCGGCAATGGGAGGCGGCAAAAGCCGGCTGGATCGAAAATCCCAACCTGAAAGCCGTGGTTATTCTGGTGGAAACTTGTGTACGTGCGTTGCCCGATATTCTGAGCGGCAAGGTCGCCGCAACCGATGTGATGTTTCCCAATGCTTCGATGGAATTGGTGGAAGGCATTTATCGCGGCAACCTGGTGTCGGATTATTTCCAACAGGCGCTTGCGGACTTTCTGGTCACCGCGATCCAACAACGCTTAAGCGAAGCCGCTGCCGCCGGACAGCCCGCTCCCAAGTTGCGCATTCTCGAAATCGGCGCGGGTACCGGCGGCACCACCGCCACCCTTTTGCCCCGACTACAGCCGTTTGCAGCGGTTATTGAAGAGTATTGCTACACCGATCTGTCCAAGGCGTTTTTGCTGCATGCCCAGGAGCATTACGCGCCTGGCCGCCCGTTCCTGTCGACGCGTATTTTCAACGTGGAAAAGCCGCTTGCCGAACAGGTCGGCGAAGACCTTGGCGTTGCGCCGGACCGTTACGATTTCGTCATTGCCGCCAATGTTTTGCATGCGACCAAAGACATCCGCAACACCTTGCGCAATGCCAAGGCGGCTTTGCATACTCACGGTATTTTGCTGTTAAACGAGCTTAGCCAACATACCCTGCTGTCGCATCTCACCTTCGGTTTGCTCGAAGGTTGGTGGCTGTATCAGGATGCGCCGTTGCGGATTTTGGGCAGCCCCGGTTTGTACCCGGAAACCTGGCTGGAACTATTGGCCGAAGAAGGCTTTTCACCGATAAGCTTGCCGGTGGAGCACGCGCGATCTTTGGGCCTGCAAATTATCGCGGCGCAAAGCGACGGTGTGGTGCGCCAGAGCCGGGCGCCGCTGTTGGCCGCCATAGCGGAAAAATCGGCGGATATCGCGGTCGAAACCGAACTGAAAACGGTCAAAACCGCCGCCTTCAATGAATCTTTGCTGCGCGAAAAAAGTACCGACTATCTGAAGGAACAAGTGGCGCGAACCTTAAAAATGAGCCCGCGCCAGATCGATTCCGCCAAGCCTTTGGAAATTTACGGTATCGATTCCATTCTGGTGGTGCAGTTGGCTAATGATTTACGCAAGGATTTCAAGAAAATCAGTAATACGCTGTTTTTTGAAGTGCAGACTATTGACGCGTTGGTCGAGCATTTTCTGGATACGCAAAAAGAAGTGCTGATGCAATTGGTGGGCTTGCAGGAACAGTCTGTCGAGCAGACGCCGCCTTGCCAGGAAAGCAAAAACAAGCGTTTTAGCCTAAGCGTGCCGGTTTCGGGGACGACTCCTCAGTTTACCGGCGCAGCCGGCGCTGTCCGCGAACAACAGGGGCTAAACGTATTCGATGTCGCGGTCATCGGCTTGAGCGGCCGTTACCCGCAAGCCGACGATGTCAATCAGCTGTGGCAACAACTTAAAGCCGGAAACAATTGCATTAGCGAAATTCCGGCCGAACGCTGGGATTGGCAGGATTATTTCGATCCCGAAAAAGGCAAAGCCGGAAAAATGTATACCCGTTGGGGCGGTTTCATTCAGGATGTGGACAAATTTGATCCGCAGTTTTTCCATATTTCGCCGATTGAAGCCGAAGTCATGGACCCGCAGGAGCGGCTGTTTTTACAATGCGCTTACGAAGCGTTGCAGGATGCGGGCTATACCCCGGAAAATTTCGGCGACGACCGCAAAACCGGGGTTTTTGTCGGCGCGATGAACTCAAGCTACCGGGGCAGGTCGTCCCATTTTTCGATTGCCAACCGCATTTCCTATCAGTTCGATTTTCAAGGGCCGAGCATGGCGGTGGATACCGCGTGTTCGGCTTCACTGACCGCGCTTCATGTTGCGCTGGAAAGCCTGTATTGCGGCACCAGCAAACGCGCTGTAGTTGGCGGCGTGAACCTGATTTTGGACCCTGCCCATTTTACCGGCCTGACCGAATTGGGCATGCTTTCATCAGGCCCCGAATGCAAGTCGTTCGGTGCCGGGGCGGACGGCTTCATTGCCGCGGAAGGCGTCGGCGCTGTCATCCTTAAACCCTTGGCGCAAGCGATAGCGGACCGGGATACTATCTATGGCGTGCTGAAAGGCAGCGCGATTAATGCCGGCGGCAAAACCAACGGTTACACGGTGCCGAATCCCAAAGCGCAGGCCGTGATGGTCGGCGATGCATTGCAAAGGGCCGGCGTTTTAGCGGCCGACATCGGTTATATCGAAGCGCACGGCACCGGGACCGCTTTGGGCGATCCGATTGAAATCAAAGCCTTGGGCACCGCGTTTGGCAAATCGCCGGCCGACAGCGCGGCAGCCAAACAGGCTTGCGCAATCGGTTCGATCAAATCCAATATCGGCCACTGCGAGAGCGCGGCCGGTATTGCAGGCCTGACCAAAGTATTGCTGCAATTGAAGCATCGACAACTGGTAGCATCCCTGCACAGCGCAACGACCAATCCGGCCATTGAATTTGCCGATACGCCTTTTGTGGTGCAACAAAGGCTGATGCCGTGGCCGCGTCCGCAGTCGGGCGGCCCCAGAGTTGCGGGCATTTCCTCTTTCGGTGCGGGCGGCGCTAACGCCCATGTGATCGTTGAAGAATATGTCCCTGTCGAACAAGATCGGGCGGCGCAACTTGCACCGGCACAGCCTGTCATTATTGTACTTTCCGCCAAAACCGAGGATCGCCTGCGTATCGTTGTCGAGCGCTTATTGCAACAAATTCGCAACACCCCGATTGACCAGGGAAGTCGGGGCTTTAACCTGCTCAACCTGGCTTATACCTTGCAGCTTGGACGGGAGCCGATGGAAACGCGTCTGGGCTTTACGGCTGCGTCGATGCAGGAACTCGAACAAAAGCTGGATGCTTTTTTGGCGCAGGCTGACGGCGGGATAAGCGAACTGGAAGGCGTCTATTTATCGCCTGCAAAAAACGGGTCGGTCAGCGTATTTCGGGCCGATGAAGATACCGCCGCGATGATCGATGCCTGGATTGGCAAAAACAAATACTCAAAGTTGCTGGAACTGTGGGTGTTGGGTTTCAACATTGACTGGAACCGTTTGTACGATGCGCAATCGCGTCCCTATCGTATCAGTCTTCCTACTTATCCTTTTTTGAAAGAGCGTTACTGGCATGAACAGCAAACGCAACAGCCAAAGGCAGCCGTTGCAAAAGCCGAGCCTCAGCAGGCAGATGCAGTCAAGCAAGATCCGGGCATCGCTTTTACGGCCAAATGGCAAGCGCAGGCCGATATAGCGCAAAGCGAGCCGGTTTGCCATCAAACGGTGCTGATCGTTGGCAACGCATCCTCGATTCATCTGGAACAAACCATTGCGGATTACTACCGCGATGCCGAAGTGGTTGTGATTCGCTTGGCAAACGAATCAAGACGCTTATCCGCCAACGAATGGCTGTGCGATATAAAAGACGAATCGGGTTTTGCGGCTTGCTTGCAGGGCGCGGACACTATCGATTGCTTGTATTTCCTGTCGTTGGACGACAGCAACGCCGACATCGCGCATTTGGCCGACAGTCAGGAAAGCAACGAAATCCAATTGCTGAGGCTGGTTAAATACCTGATAAAAAATAATCGGCGCACTATCGATACCTATATCCTGACCCTGGACAACTATGCGCTGAATAACGAAGCGGTTCGGCCTCAAGGTGCCGGTCTTACCGGCTTGGCTTACGCAATCGCGCAGGGAAATCATGTGTTCGCGCTGAGAAATATCGATCTGTGTTACCACGATCTGGCCCAGCCGCAACGCTTGCTCCCGGTCATCATGCGCGAACCGGCGTCGAATCGGGGTGAGGTGATAAAAATCCAGGCCGGTGTCCGTTATCGGCAAGAATTTCACCCGCTGACATGGTCCGAAACCGGCCTGTCGCCGATCAGGCAACGCGGCGTTTACTTGATACTGGGCGGTAGCGGCACGATAGGTCAAGCGATAACCCGGCATCTGATCAAGCAATATAAGGCGCAGGTTATTTGGTTGGGACGCAGCGCCAAAAATTCTGTAAAAGTACAAGAAGCGCTGCATGAATTTTCCGGCTTTGCCGAACAGCCGGTGTATATTCAGGCCGATGCGACCAGCCGGGAGTCGATGCGGCAGGCCGTTGCCGACGTCAAGGCGGAATATCCGGCCATTCACGGCGCGATTTATTCAGCGTTGGTGTTTGACGCCGAAAACGCCGTCGATAAAACCACGGAGACCGTATTCAGGCAAATTCTGGAGGTAAAAACCAAGGGCGGCATCCATTTTTATACCGCGCTGGAACATGAGCCGCTGGATTTCATGTGTTATTTTTCTTCAGGACAAGCGTATGCCTTTTCCGGCGCGGCCAAACATTCGGCCTATGCCTGCGGCATAACCTTTCAGGATGCCTGGGTGCAGGCTGTGCGTAAGCGGGCCGCGTTTCCTGTCGGCACCATTAATTGGGGTTTTTGGCAATCCTCGCTGCCGCCCGGTGCTATTCCGCAAAACTTTGCCTGTCTGGACGACCGGGAAGGCTGTGACTGTTTCGAAAAGTTTGTGTTTGCGTTGCAGCAGCAAGAACCGCTGGCGCAAGCGCTTTGCCTTAAACCTTCGCCGGCGGTACTGGAGCTGATGAATGACCGGCAAACAGCTCCGGTGCAAGCCGCCGTTAACAAGATAATCGATATAGATCGATACATCAGGGACACGCTAACGGACAGTTTTGCAAACACCCTGAAAGCGCCGATAGAAAAAATCGATCCGAATTTGGCGTTTGCCGAATACGGCATGGATTCCATTCTGGGCGTTAGGTTTGTCAACCGGCTTAATCAACGCCTGAATATTCGTTTGAATACGGCGATTATTTTCGAGTATTCGTCATTGGCGCGTCTTGGCAACTACGTGATAAAGCGCTACCGCGACGATATAGAGCGCGAAGTGAATAAAGCGACATCGTTCCCACGCTCCGGCGTGGGAATGCCGGAGTACCGCTCTAGCGGTACGGGACGCAAGAGCGTCCCTCACTGCATTGAAGCCCAAGCCGGAGGGCGGCAAAATGTCGATGAGGCCGCCGCGCCGGTGTCTCAACAAGCTCGTCGGCCCGTGCCGGTTCCGGCAACGGTCGATATTGCGGTGATCGGCATGTCGGGACAATTCCCCCGCGCGGAACATGTGGAGGCGTTTTGGCACAACCTGATTCAAGGCGTTGACGGTGTTCAGGAATACCCGGCGCAGTATCTGGATCAGGCCCATTATTTCAGTGCGGTCAAGCAAGCGGGCAAGAGCTATTGCAAAGCGGGCGGCATTTTGGCCGAAAGAAACTGCTTCGATCCGCAGTTTTTTAGTTTGTCTCCGCGCGAAGCCCATTCGATGAATCCGCATCAGCGTCTGGTCATGCAAGAAGGCTGGAAAGCGCTGGAAGATGCCGGTTACGACCCGACCGCTCTTTCCGGCTCCAAAACCGCTATCTTTATCGGCGCCGAGCCGACCGGCTATTTTCATGGAAGTTTTACCGGCTCTTCCGATGCATTGATCGCGTCCCGGCTGTCTTATCATTTGAATTTAAGCGGCCCGGCGCTGGTCGTTAACACCGGCTGTTCCTCGTCCGGGGTTGCTATTCATCTGGCCTGCGAAAGCTTGCGCAACGGCGAGTCCGATCTTGCGTTGGTCGGCGGCGTTAACGCCTGCATGAACCAGGATGCGCTGATTAACTTGTCGGCGGCGGATATGCTGTCCTCCCGCGGCGCCTGTGCAACCTTCGATGAGGCGGCTGACGGTACGATTATCTCCGAAGGTATCGGCATGGTGGTATTGAAGCGTCTGCAAGATGCAATTGCCGACGGCGACAGCATCGACGGCGTAATTTGCGCTTCCGGCATCAACCAGGACGGAGCCAGCAACGGCATTACCGCGCCCAATGGTCTCGCTCAGGAACACTTGATAACCGACGTTTACCGGAAATTTAATATAGATCCGGCGGATATTACTTATATCGAAGCTCACGGCACCGGCACCAAGCTCGGCGACCCGGTTGAAGCCAATGCCCTGGTCAGGGCGTTTAAGCAACTGACCGAAAAGCAGGCGTATTGCGCGGTAGGCAGCGCCAAAGCGCATATCGGCCATACTTCCGCTGCGGCGGGCGTCATCGGCCTGATCAAAACCCTGTTGTCGATGCGCCATCGAAAGCTCCCGGCGCTATTGCATTTCAACCGGCTCAATCCGTTGATCGAGTTTGCAAATTCGCCTTTCTATATCAATGCCGAAACCGCCGACTGGCAGCCGCAGGCTGGAAAGCCGCGTATGGCGGCGATCAATTCTTTCGGTCATAGCGGCACTAATGTTCATCTGGTGGTCAGGGAATATCCCCCTTCAAAGTCGGCAGCAGGCAATGCCGAAAGCGGCGAAGAAATCCGGCTGATACCGCTGTCGGCGAAAACCGAAAGCAACCTGCGCAGCTTGGTTCAGGCTTTCGTTGATTGGTTGGAGGACGGTTCGCTAAGCCGGACTGTTACCCTGGAGGAAATGGCTTATACCTTGCAAACCGGGCGGGAAGCCATGCGCCACCGGGTTGTTTTTTCCGCGCGCACGGTTTCCGAGCTGACCCGTAAAATGGCCGCGTTCCTGAACGGCGAACAGGCAATCGCAGGTTGTTGGCAATCAAACAATGCTCAAGAAAGCCAAGAGCAAGCGTTTATCGATACCGTCGAAAAGCTTGCGCAGCGCTGGTGTCTGGGCTTAGAAGTCGATTGGGCCGCCGCATACGCCGGTAAGCAAGTCAGTCGCGTGCATTTGCCGACTTCTGTTTTTACCAAAACGGAGTATGGCCCGCAGCAACCAAGCCAACCCGCAGAAGCACGTAAAAGCGAGCTTCAGGCGCAACTGCGCGCACAGAAAAACGATTTGCAAAATCTAAAAATGGAAGCGCTGTTGTTCGATCTGCTTTGGGCAAGTCTTCACGCGACGGGCATTATTTCGCGGCTAGACGGACAGCAACAAAGCGGCGAGCTTGCGCTTTTGTCGATGGCGGAACTGGCGGACAAATCCTTAGGCAACGCCAACAGAATTCCGGCGTTCTACCAACGCTGGCTCGATGAAAGCATTCAGTCGCTGATCGACAGGCAATACCTGTTCCGACGTGCGGGGAAAGTGTTTTCGTTGAATAAGAACAACGCCAACCTGGACGCGCTGTGGCGGCAATGGAATGGCGAAAAACCGCAATGGCTGGAAAATCCCAACCAGCGCGCGCAGGTCAACTTGGTTGAAGCCTGTGTGCGGGGCTTGCCCGGTATTTTGAGCGGACAAAAAACGGCGACGGACATCATGTTCCCCAACGGCGGCATGGAACTGGTCGAAGGCATTTACCAAAGCAACCTGATCTCGGATTATTTTAATGAAGTCCTGACCGATGCGCTGATTACAGCGATTCAGGCGCGCTTGCAGGAAAATCCGAAGGCTACAATCAGCATTCTGGAAATAGGCGCAGGAACAGGAGGAACGACCCGAGGCCTGCTAAAACAATTACAAGCGTTCAAACATGCGATTGCGGACTACCGCTACACCGATCTGTCGAAAGCCTTTTTGAACCACGCGAAAAGGCACTATGCGCCGGGCAATCCTTATTTATCGACCCAGTTGCTGGATATAGACCGGCCCTTAAGCGAACAGGATATACCGACCGGCCATTTCGATTTTGTTATTGCAACCAATGTCTTGCATGCGACCGGCAACATCAGGCGCACTTTGGGTCATGCACGCTCCGCCTTACGGTCTGACGGTGTGTTGCTGATCAACGAAATGAGCGACAAATCGGTGTTCGTGCATCTGACTTTCGGGCTGCTTGAAGGTTGGTGGCTGTATGACGACGCCGAATTGAGAATTCCCGGCATTCCCGGCCTTTATCCCGACAGCTGGTCGCGGATTTTGACCGAATCCGGTTTTGCTTCGGTGGACTTTCCGGCTCGGGCCGAACACGTTTTCGGCCAGCAAATCATCATTGCCAACAACAGCAGGGCAGGCGGGTTGACTGTTGACAGCAAAAACGCAACAGGACACAGCGAAGTGCCTGAGCGGATAGTAGAGGATTTCATCACCGAAGTGCTCAAAGAGCAACTGGCCGATGCGTTGCAAATGGAACTTGAAGATATTGCGATGGATGCGTCTTTCGCCGATTACGGGCTGGATTCGCTGTTGGGCATCAACTTTATCAGGACGCTTAACGGCCGCCTGAAACTCGATTTGGAAACCGTGGTTATTTTCGATTACAACTCTGTGCTGAAGCTGAGGGATTATATAGCCGAAATCTACAAAGATTCGCCGGGGCTTCCTTCAAGCCTTGCCGGAAAAGCTCAGCAAATCGGTTTAAAGGACATCGAAACCGCCTGTTCAAGTTCAAAGCCGGAGCGTGAACAAACCCTGCATAAACAGGCCGACGGTGAAGCTTTTATTAAAGAGCCTATTGCTATTGTCGGTATCAGCGGCCGCTTCGCTCAATCGCCGAACCTGAATGCGTTTTGGCAAAATCTGGCGGCAGGAAAAGATTTGGTGCGCAAAGCCTTTCGTTGGGATTTGTCCGAATTCTTTCCGCAGAGCGTGGTGGACGATCCGGATTTTTGCACCGACGGCGGCTTCATCGACGACATCGACCGCTTCGATCCATTATTCTTCAAAATTTCCGGTGCCGAAGCGACTTATATGGACCCGCAGCAGCGGCTCTTCCTTGAAACCGCGTGGAGCGCGCTGGAAGACGCCGGTTATGCGGTCGACAGCGTCGATGAAAAACCCTACGGCGTATTCCTCGGCTACGGCGGCTCGGATTACGCTCACTTGTTTGATAAAGAAAGCGCACCGGCACAGGCGTTTTGGGGTAATTCGGCGGCGATTATTCCGGCCCGCATTTCTTATTACCTGAATATCAAAGGCCCGGCCGTTACCGTGGATACCGCCTGTTCCGGTTCGTTGGTCGCTATCCATCAGGCCTGTCAAACCTTGTGGACTCGGGAAATAGACCTTGCGCTGGCCGGGGCGGTGTCGCTGATGTGTACGCCCAGCTTCTATCAAACCGGAACTCAGGCGGGGATGTTGTCTCCTACCGGCCGCTGTCACAGCTTCGATGCAAAAGCGGACGGCTTTATCCCCGGCGAAGGCGTGGGTGTGGTGGCGTTAAAGCGCTTGAGCGATGCGATAGCGGATGGCGACCACATTCACGGCATCATTCGCGGCAGCGGCATTAACCAGGACGGCAGCACCAACGGCATTACCGCTCCCAGCGCCAAATCGCAGGAAGGTTTGGAGCGCTACGTTTACGAGCGCTTTGGTATCGATCCCGCCGATATTCAAATGGTTGAGGCGCACGGCACCGGCACCAAACTGGGCGATCCTATTGAAATCAATGCATTGACGCGATCCTTCCGCGCTTATACCGACAAGCAAGACTATTGCGCGCTAGGCTCGGTAAAAACCAATATCGGCCATGTCGGGCCGGCGGCAGGCGTCGCCGGGATGTTTAAGATTTTGCTGGCGATGAAGCACAAAAAAATTCCGGCTTCGCTGCATTTCCAACAGGCGAATCCGGAAATCCGTTTTAAGGACGGTCCTTTCTATGTCAATACCCGGTTGCAGGAGTGGAACACTGACAATAACGCGCCCAGAAGGGCCGCATTAAGCTCTTTCGGCTTTGGCGGCACCAATGCGCATATGGTCATTGAAGAAGCGCCCGTAAGCGGGCATCGCCACAGCGAAAAACCGGCCTGGTTGATGGTGTTGTCCGCCCGCAGTCCGGATCAGTTGGCGCGGCAAGTAAAAAACCTGCTTGAATTCTGTACCGAAGCGGATGAGCCGGGCAAACCTGTCGACTTGGGTAATCTTAGTTACACGCTGTTGATGAAGAGAAAGCATTGGCAGCATCGCTGGGCCTGTGTAGTGGACTCGCCGGAGAGTTTGCTCGTTATGCTGGAAAAATGGTTGGACAATAAGCATGTGCGTCAGATCCATGTCGCCCAGTTGCAGGAGGAAAGGATTAGGGAGCAGGCTGCGTTAAAGCGCCTTGGTAATGAGTGCATCGAAAAATGCCTGCACAGCCAAACTGTCGACGGCTACGTTGAATGCCTCGATACCGTTGCCGATCTTTATGTTCAGGGCTATGCGCTGGACTTTCATCGTCTGTTTGCCCAAGGCCATCAAACCCTGTCGCTGCCTACCTATCCTTTTGCTCGGGAAAATTACTGGGTACAGCGGGCCTGCACAGCTGTTGCCGAGCAAGCAACCGATGTTATAGCGAAAGAGTCGGCGCCCGCCAAGGAATGGCTGTTTGTGCAGGAACACTGGGTGGACAGTCCCATTGCCGAGACAGTGGACTGGAAAGCCGGGCTTAACCGCTATGCGGGCAAGACTATCTGGGCCGTATATACGCACGAACATGACAGGATCGCTTTTGCGGAACTGCTGAATCAGCTGCAAGAAGTCGCCGGGCTGTGTTCACCGTTGAATGTGCAGTTGTTGAGTGCTCAGGACATGGCGCTAAATCATCGGTCGGCCATTCCCGATGTCGTACTGTTTTTAGGCCCGGCTACCGACCTTGATCCGCTCGGTCAATTCGCCGCCGGTGATATTTCCGCGCTCTATCGTTTGAGTCAATTTCTGATGAGAAAAGCCTGGGAACAGCCGATCCGGCTTTATTATCTGTACCAAAGCGGTTCGGCCTCGCCGCGATTGGATTGCGAGGCGCTGTCAGGCTTGATCGGTACGGCGATGATGGAAAATCCGCAGCATAGCTGGACATTAATCGGCAGCTATGACAGCCTGCCGGAGCTTACCGGGCTGCAAGTGCTGGTCCGGGAATGGCTGGCGGATGACAATACCGGACAGCAAAACGACTCGGCCAACGGCGCGCAAATTTTCCACAGCCGGGCTTTTCCCCAAGTGCGTTATAACGGGGCCGGGCGGCAGGTCAAACACAGGGTTCAAGCGGCTTTCGATAATACGCTTAGCCCGGTATTTCAGCCCCGGAAAACCTATTTGTTGCTGGGCGGTTTGGGCCTGATCGGGGAAGAACTCTGTAGCGAACTGGCTAAACGCTATCAAAGCACGCTGCTTATCTTGTCCAGAAGCGATTACGATCCGAAACGGCAGGAGCAATGCCGGCAACTCGAAGCGCTGGGCGCAACGGTGCATTACTACAGCGTCGATGCGACCGACCGCGCCGCGCTACAGCAAACTTACGCCGCGATCAAGCAACAAGTTGGGCCGATTCACGGCGTGTTTCATTTGGCCAATACCGTTGAAGGCGGTCTTATCGCCGGAATGGACTGGGAGTCTTGCCGGCAAATGGGCGCAATCAAAACCTGCGCGACTTTGCATCTGGATGAGCTGACCGCGGACGAGCCGCTGGCGTTTTTCATGCTGTTTTCGTCGATTGTTGCGTTCGGGATACGGGGTTCGGCCGGTTACAGCTATGCTTGCGCTTTCCTGAATCAGTTTGCCGGGTATCGGAATCGCTTGAAAAATCAGGGTAAACGTACCGGGAATACACTATCCCTGTGTTGGGGACCGTGGACTTCCGACCCGGTTCATGCCGGGAAGGACAAAAGCCGTCGGCAGAAAATCGATGCCGACGGCTTTGACTTGATTACTATCGACGCGGTTTTTCCGTTGCTCAATCGCTGTCCCGCGCAACAGCAAGACATGCTGGGGATTTGGGCGGTTCGGGATAGGGCAAGGGCGGCGCAGGTTATGGGCATAGGGACAGCAGCGTTAGCGGAACAGGCTAGCGATACGGCTGTCGATGCCAAGGCTTCGCTTTGGGAAGTAAGAGTCAGCGCTTGGGAACAGCAAGCGCTGCAAGGCAAGCCGGTGCCTGTGGAAATTTTGGCCGAAGCTGTTGATTTTGACGAGATCAAGCAGTTGGAACCGGCGTTGGTTCAGCGTATTCACCGCTTGCTGTTCAATGAGCAACCTATGCCGCTTTCGGTTGAGCAAGTCGATGCGCCGCTAGCCGCTGCCGCAGCGGAAAAACACCGGCCTGACAGCCTGGACACGCAACAAGACCCATTGTCATACCTGAAGACGACAATCAAGGCAGTGGCTTCCGAGTTGTTAAAGTTGAGCGAGATGGATGACCGTGAGGCTTTTCAGAATTACGGCATGGACTCCGTATTTGGCGTGCAGTTGGCGATTCGATTGGAAAAAAAATTGGGGCTGGAAATTCAACCCAAATGGCTGATTGATTTCCCGTCAATTCAGGCGTTGTCCGAACATCTGATCGGACAACAAGCCGAATTTACTGACGCTTAAAGGTAGTATTGATGAAAACCATCGAAGAACTGTTGGGGCTTAAGCCTCAACCTGCGAACCCCGTGCAGCCTGCTGTCTCGTTCAGTTTTTTGTTTTTCTCGGATGTTCGAAAAGACATTTCGGACCGGGAAAAATATCAATTCACAAAGGATGTGACGCTGTTTGGCGACCGTGAAGGCTTTACCGCGATCTATCTGCCGGAGCGGCACTTTTTTGAATACGGTTCGGTTTTTGCCAATGCCGCGCTTGTGGCCTCCTACCTGATTCCGCAAACCGAGCGCATTCGTTTTCGCACTGCGGGAATTTCGTTGCCGCTGCATCATCCGGTGGAGGTCGTCGAAGCCTGGGCGATGAACGATATTTTATCCAACGGCCGGATCGATTTGGGTTTCGGCTCGGGCTGGCAGATCAAGGATTTTGTGTTGTCTCCCGGCACTTATGAAAATCGCCGCGATGTTTGTCATGAACGGATTCCTATCGTGCAGAAACTCTGGCGCGGCGAAAGCGTAAACTTCATGGGACCTCAGGGCGTGGAGATCCCGATTCGGGTTTATCCGCGTCCGCTACAGCCGGAACTCAATGTTTGGCTGCTCGCGGTACAAAGCGATGCGGCTTATATTTATGCGGGAAAACAGGGATACAATATTTTTACCATGCTTTCCGGGGTCGATCTGGATGCGATGGGCAAGAAATTTGCGTTATACCGGCAGGCGCGCGAGCAAGCCGGTTACGATCCGCAAACAGGGATTATCTCGTTGATGCTGCATACCTTTATTCATGAAAATAAACAGACGGTCGAAACCGCAATCAAAAAGCCGTTTATGGAATACATTAAAAGTTTTCTCGATGCGCATGTCGCATCGGGATTGGGCAGCAGTAAAGGCGTTAACGATATTGGCGAGTCGGAAAAAGCCAAAATGCTGGAGTACGCTTACCATCGTTACTCAAAAACCGCAGCCTTGTTCGGAACCGTGGAAGAAGCCAAACAGGTTGTCGATCATGCGCTTCAAGTGGGTGTCAACGATATCGCCTGCCTGGTCGATTTTGGCGTGGATTACGCGATGGTGAAATCTTCGCTGCCTCATTTGAAAAAGCTGGTCTCAGCTTATCTTTAGGAAAAATATGCATAACCCGGAAATATTAGAACAGATAAAAGCCAGGCTCTCGGAGTTATCTAAGCAGCCTCCCGATGATGCCGGGAGCACGCAAAATACGCAGACGGTTGCCGGAAACAGGAAAGACGCTGCACCCATTCCCCAGCCGATAGCCATCATCGGACTTTCCGGCTATTTGCCGAAAAGCCGGTCCGTGCAGGATTTTTGGCGGGCGCTGGATAACGATGAAGACTTATTGGAAGAGATACCCAAAAGCCGTTTCGACTGGCAAAAGCATTACGATCCCAGTGCCGCGGATGCGATGAAAAGCCATACTAAATGGGGCGGCTTCATTCCGGATATTCGCGGTTTCGACGCCCGTTTTTTTCAGATGTTGCCGAACGATGCCAAACGTCTGGACCCGAGGCAACGCCTGTTGTTGATGTCGGTATACCATACCCTGGAAGACGCCGGTTACGCGCCCGAGTCCTTGCGCAAAACCCGCACCGGGATGTTTGTCGGCGCGGAGGAAAACGAATACGTTAAGTTGTCCCAATGGGACAAAGCGCAAAGCGAAGGCATCGGCAATGCGCCGAGCATGATTGCGAACCAGGTTTCCTATTTTTTCGACTGGCGCGGCCCTAGCGAATACATGAACACCATGTGTTCCGGCGGCGCCGTAGCCATTCACCGGGCGGTGGCTTCGTTGCGTTCCGGCGAGTGCAGTCAGGCCGTGGCCGGTGTCGCCAACCTGCTGTTGCGGCCGGAGACCTTCATTTCGTTGTCCGCGATGGGACAAATGAGCACCAGCTGTTCGATAAACTCCTTCGGCCGGGATGCCGACGGTTATCTGCCCGCCGAGGGCGTCGCCAGTATTTTGTTGAAACCTTTGGCGCAAGCGGAAGCGGACGGCGATGCGATTTATGCGGTACTAAAGCATACTGCCGTCAATTTCAACGGACAGGGCGGCATGTCCATTGCTTCGCCGAATATTTCTTCGCATACCGAGCTGATTTTGCAGTGTTATCGCGAAGCGGGTATAGACCCGCGTAACCTGGAGTATATCGAAGCCCAGGGCATGGCGAATCCGGTAACGGATATTGCCGAATGGTCGGCGTTTAACCGCGCTTTACAGACCCTGGCCCAACAGCAAAATGTCAGCTTAAAGCACGGCAATTGCACAGTCAGTACGCTGAAACCGACGCTCGGACATATGCAGTCGGCCTCGGCGTTCGGCGCATTGTTCAAGATTATTCGCAGCTTCGATACCGATACGATACATAAAATTCGCGGTTTTCAGCACAGCAGTCCCGATATAGACAGCAAACACCAGCCCTGTCAATTGGCGACCGAAAACCGGCCTTGGCCGCGGCAAGCGCAACTGCGTTTGGCCGGTCTTCATTCTTACGGTTCAGGCGGCAATAACGCGCATTTGCTGCTTGAAGAATACCGGCCAAAACAGATTCAAGCCGTTGTTCAGGACAAACTGCAAGTGCTGCCGTTCTCCGCGAAAACGCAGCAGCAATGCCGCACATTGATAGCGGAGTTTTTGACCGCAGTGCGGGAACATCCCGAATACGCGCAGGCTTCAATCGCCCATACCCTGCAAACCGGCAGGGACGCGATGAATGTCCGCGTGGCTTTTGTTTCAGCAAGCCGCGATCAGTGGATTCAACAGGCGGAAGCTTATCTTGGCAACCGGCCGCAAGATAATGTATTTGAAGGCGTAGCCGATAGCTCAAAGGTTTCCATTTGTACGGCTACCGAGCCGTATACCCGTGCCCAAAATTGGGCGCGTGGACAAAAAGTCGATTGGCCGTCTCATAATGTCGATAAGCAGGCGCGTCTCCACCTTCCCACTTACCCTTTCGAGCTCCGGGACTATTGGCTGGATGATACGCGGACCGTAGCAACTAAGCCGGATGCTCATTCGTTGGAAAACGCAACCTGCCGGAATAAAAAATCACCTCAACAAATAACAAGCTTCAATAAGGACACGATGATGAATGCAAGCCCCGAAATAATCCAAGGCGAAGGCAGCGCGGGCGAGAAAGCGGCTGAGCTGTTTACGTATTGCGCCGAAACCAGCGACCAGGATTTTCATGAGGATTACCTGACCTTTTGCCCGTTTCCGGAGCGGATTCCGGGCTTTTCGATGACGCGGGTGTTTTTGAATCCCAAAGACTATCGCGCGGAAATGGCCTTGATTCAGCGCAAACAGATTGAAATGCGCCAAGTGCTGTTTTTCAAGGAAGACTTTACGCAAATGCGCAGTTTGCTGGACATCGGTTGCGGGCATGGTACCGATGTGATCCAGATTGCCAACCATTATCCGCATGTTCACACCGACGGCTTTACTATTACCAAGGCGCAGGCCGAGTTGGGCAATCATCGCATCAGCCAAAAAGGTCTCAATGCGCAAGCGCGCATATTCAATCACGACAGCTCCAAAGTGAAATTCCCCAGAAACGATTACGATGTGATTATCGGGTTTGAGGTGAGTTGTTTGGTGGCCGACAAGGATGGCTTGTTTAGCAATATCGAATCCTCTTTGAAGAATCACGGCCGGGTCTTGTTGATGGACTTTATCGCCAATTTGCACGGTGCGATTGAAGATCCCAGCATCGATATTTATATCCCCACGCAGGAACAATGGGTCAAAACCCTGGCCAAACATCATTTGGTGATTGACGAGATCATTGATGTGTCGCCGCAAATCGCCAATTTTCAGTACGATCCCGAGCATCAGGAGAATGTAAAAGACTGTCCCAAAGTGGTACGCGATTCCTGGCGAAATTACGCTAATAACGCTATTGCGATTGACCGGGGCTGGTTGAGCTATATGTTGTTCCGCTTGCGTAAAGACCTTTACGCCAATGTTGCAGAACTGGAACAGTACAATTTGGCTAAGTTGCGCGCGCCCAAGCCGTACCCGGTTGCGTTGCAGGAAATGCTTGAACTGAGCCACGTACCCTATCCGATTCTGGATGAAAGCCTGCTGGCGGATGCTTATCCTGACGAGCGCAAATCTCCTGTCAATAGGGGAGTCGCCAGCCGTTTCGCGTTACTGAAAACCAAGCTTGCCGGGCTCTTTGACGCGACTCTGTCGTTGCCGCCGGGCGAACTGGAACAGGCCGAAACGTTTCAGGACCTGGGCATTTCATCGATTAATTCGGTGGAACTGCTGCAAGCGATTAACGGCGAATTCGGGCTCACATTACCGACCAGTTTGATTTTTGCGCATAACACATTGGATTCTTTAACCCGCTATCTGGAAACCTATCTGAGCGAACATCAGCCGCAACAACTGGAAAAACTCGACAATGCGCTACCGGTAACCCAGGCCGAAAATGTCGTTGCAAACCCTTTAGCGGAAAAATTGCTGGCGCTGTTTGTAAATAGTTTGAATCTGGCCGGGGAAAATCTGTCGTCTTCTGACAAATTCAATGAACTGGGGCTGACGTCTATCAATGCGGTCGAACTGATGCAGGCCATCAACGCCGAATTTCAGCTTACCTTGCCGACCAGCGTGATGTTTGAATGCAATTCCTTGGACGCACTGGCTGACTACCTCAGAGCTTTGGGCGTTAGCGTAGCGGGCGACGCTCAAAAAAAAAGCCTGAACTAGAGAGCTCCGGTCGGTCGGTAGCCGACAAGATTGCGGTTATCGGCATGGCTTGCCGGTGTGCGGGCGCATCGGATCCCGGTGAGTTTTGGGCGCTGATGCAGCAGGGAAGAGATTGCATCGAAAGCATCCGGGAACAAAGCTGGCTCGATTTTTTTGCCGCGCACTCGCAAACGCCGGTTCCCGCGCGTTACGGACAAATGCAAGGCAAGGAACATTTCGACGCCGCGTTTTTCGGCATCAATCAAGATGAAGCGGCGTCAATGGATTTTCCTCAGCGGGTGTTGCTGGAAGATACTTACAAAGCGCTTGAAGATGCCGGGATAGCGCCGTCGTCGCTGCAAAAACAGCCGGTAGGCGTTTTTATCGGCAGCGTTGGCGGCGGCGCGCAAGCCGCCGATTGGTCTACGCACAGTTTACTGGGCACGGATACCAGCGTGCTGTCGTCGCGCCTTGCTTATTTCCTGGATTTGAAAGGTCCCGCATTGACCATCAATACCGCGTGTTCGTCGTCGTTGGTGGCAATGGATGTGGCTTGTCAGTATTTGCGTAGCGGCAAAATCGACTTGGCGATAGTCGGCGGAGCCACTATTTATACCGATCCGCGCGCCTTTATTATGATGAATAATGCCGGAATGCTGTCGTCGACGGCCACTTGCCGTCCGTTCGATAACAACGCCGACGGCATGATTGTCGGGGACGGTTCAGGCGTGGTGATCTTGAAACGCCTGGACGCTGCCGAGCGCGACCAAGACCCGATTTACGGCGCGATTGCGGCAATCGGCAGCAACCAGAACGGGCAAACGGCAGGTATGACCGTGCCCAGCTATTTGTCGCAAAGCCAATTGCAGTCATCGCTTTACCAGAATCATCATATCGATGTGGAAGATATTCAATATATTGAGGCGCACGGCACCGCAACGAAATTGGGCGATGCGATTGAGGTCGATGCGTTAAAGCACAGCTTTCAACAATTTACGGCTAAAAAACAGTATTGCGCCATCGGATCGGTCAAGGCCAACATCGGCCACACGACGGCGGCATCCGGGGTACTGAGCGTTATCAAGGTGTTGCTGGGCCTTCAACATCGGTTTATGCCGCCTTCGCTGAATTTCGAGCGGGGCAATGAATACGTCGATTTTGAAAATAGCCCGTTTTATGTCAATACCAAGTTGCAGGCATGGCCGGTAAATACAATCAAACCGCGTTTGGCCGCAGTCACCTCGCTGGGACACGGGGGCACTAATGTGCATGTGCTGCTGGAGGACTATCCGCCCAATCCGGTATCGTCCCAAACGACGCAACCCGAAGCTTTTTTAATCCCGCTGTCGGCAAAGACGCCCGAGAGCTTGGCGGAATATGCACGGAAACTTGCGCGGTTTATTCAGCAAAACGCCACGCTGGATTTGAATGCCCTGGCTTACACGCTGCAAGTCGGCAGGGAAGGCATGAAGTACAGAAGTATTTTTCAGGTTAAAACGCTTGAGGAACTGGCCGGGAAACTGGAATGGCTTGGGCGCGGCGGCGCAGGGAATGACCGGCTTGAAAACTATTGGCAGGGCGAGGCTACAGCGCGGAATCGGCCCTGTTCGCTGCAAAGTCTTGACTCCGCGCGATTGGCTACGCTTGCCGAGCGCTGGGCCGACGGAGACAACATCGACTGGCAAGCGCTACACAGCGGGGCTAAGCCGCAACGGCTGCATCTGCCCACTTATGTTTTTGCCAAGACCGGCAATAGCGGTTGCTCGGAAAATAAACCGGAAGCGGCTAAGCAAGAGAAAGCGCCAGAAGCACAACAGTTGGAACGGTTGCTGAAAAAAATACTGGCGCATCAATTGGACTGCCCGATTGAGCGGATCGATAGCCGGAGAAACTTTTTCGAGTTGGGTTTAACTTCGTTGGGACTGGTGAATATGCTGAAACCGCTGGAACAACTGACCGGCCGGAAGATCGCTTCGAGCGTAATATTTGAATACAGAAGCATTGACCGCTTGGGTGGGTACTTGCGGGAGAATCATGCTGATATTTTTGCTCGGCTTGCGCTTGCGGATTACGCTACATTGGTAAACAGCTCGGTTTTCACTCAGCCCAACGCCCGCTTTCCCGAGCTTATTTTGCTGAATCAAAACGGCCGGGGACAGCCGGTATTCTGGTTTCATGGCGGACTGGGCGGGGTGCAGCCCTACCATATTCTGGCGGAAGTATGCGAGCGCCCTTTTTACGGCATTCAGGCCAGAGGTTGGATGAACGATCAGCCCCCTATACACGGGGTGTCCGCAATGGCGGCTTATTATATTCAGGCCATGCAATCGGTCCAACCGACAGGGCCTTATGATCTGGGCGGTTATTCGTTAGGCGGGCTGATTGCCTACGAAGTCACCCGGCAGTTACAGGAGCGGGGCGAGTCGGTGGCGACTATCGTGATGCTGGATACTTTCGATACTACCGGGATCAAGGATGTTAAGCACTCGGCCAAAAACGATTTTTTGCAGGCCGTCAATATTGCGCTGCAAACCACGGTCATGCAAAACCCGGAGGCGTTTTCCTCAACATTGATTCACCGCGATCAATTAGATGTTTCGCTAAGCGATGAGGCCTTTTTGCAGCAATTGCTGGATTTAGCGAAAACGCGCGGCTTGTTTTATAGCGAAGAACAGATGCATGAGCTGATTGCTAAGCAAGCCAAGGTGCAAACAGCCCACCAAGCGCATCGCTATCGGATGCTTCCGCTGGCCTCGGCGGAGTCGGTCAATTGCTATTATTTTCGCAATAAAAACGGCTTATACATGGGCGAGTTGGAGCCTTATTTCGTACTCGACGGGGATGGCTACGACCTGGATAAAAAGCCGCACTGGCAAATCTGGCAGCAATATCTGCCCCATTTTTCGATAGTGGATATGAATGCTTCAAATCATTTGGTGTTTTTGTCGGAACCCGACGTCTGCAATTCCTTGATCGATTTTTGTCGCGTCCTTTATTCCGAGGCTGGAATGAGGCCTGAATTTTTCCAGTCTTTCCGGCAGGAGAGCATAAAAAAGCATGGCGTCTTGAGTAACGAATAGTTATAGAGCCCGCATTTAATAAAGCGACACTTACTCCTTCTCCCTCAGGGAGAAGGTTGGGATGAGGGGATTCAAATAAGCTTTTTTCCTTATTTTAGATTCCCCTCACCCAACCCTCTCGGCAACCGCTCCATGCGTTGCTCTACCTCCTGCATCCATTCAGTCGTCCCGCTGGAGAGGGCTTTACGTCGCTTTATCAATTTCGGGTTCTATATCAAAATGCCAAGTTTATTTAATCGGCTCCAATGAAAATTGAGCCATGTTGAGATGTTTTTTATTTATTTTGGAGTTGTTATGCGTAAACAGGTAATACCCATGTTAGTACCGGTCTTGTTAACGGCTTGTGCAAGCCCAATGCCCCCTACGGTATCTCAAGTTTGTACGGGCGCCGAAACGGCAACGACGCGATTGTTCCTGCAACAGGTATCGGATACCGGCGCTATCGTAAAATGGCGCGGGGCTGCCGAAAAATTGTGTGTAGGAACGGATATGAAGCAGCTTAGCCGGGAAGTAAAAGCGATAGTGACCGCAGGCGAGCACAAAGAAGCGCTGATCACCGGCTTGGCTCCCGACCGGACTTACTATTATTCAGTGGGAGGGGCTTCGACAGCGCCTGTAAACCAATATTTCAAAACCTCGCCGCTACCGGGCAGCCTGCCGGGCGACGGTAATACGCGCATCTGGATCGTCGGCGATTCCGGCAGCGGCACCGATGAAGACTCCGGTAACGCGGGTAAGGCCGCGGCCGTTCGGGACGGTATGCTGAAATATGTAAGCAAGCACGGCGGCGAAGCCATCGATATGTTTCTTATGCTGGGCGATAACGCTTACTTGAACGGTAGCGATGCAAATTATCAACAAGGTGTTTTTGATTTGCATAAGGATTTTTTAAAAAATACGGCGATGTGGTCGACCATAGGCAATCACGAGATGGGGACCGCACATATCGACTATTGCGACATCAAGGATCGTAACGGCGTTCCGCTTGCGCCCTGCGGCGAAGTCGTCCGTGACGATCCGGGGGTCAGTTCTTCAGCCGATCCCAATAGCTGGGTTGACGGCGTGACCCAGGCCTCGGGAAGCATGCCTTATCTGGATATTTACAGTTTTCCGGCCAAGGGCGAAGCAGGCGGCGTCGCCAGCGGCACGGAGCAGTATTATTCCTTTAATCAGGGCAATGTGCATGTTGTGAGCCTCGACAGCCAGCTAAGCGCGCGTGATAACGACCAGCGCGCGGCGATGCGCCAGTGGCTGATAAGCGATCTCTCCGCCAACAACCTGGATTGGACTATCGTTATCTTTCATCATCCTCCGTACACCAAGGGCGCCAATCACGACTCGGACGACACCGAAAACAATATCGTCGACCGTCCTATCTGGGATATCCGCAACGAGTTCGTTCCGGTTTTCGACGAGTATGGCGTCGATCTGGTCTACAGCGGTCATGCCCACACCTATGAGCGCAGCTATTATCTGCACAACCACACCGGCACTTCCGACACTTACTCTCATAAAGCTTACGCCGAATTAGTGAAGGGCGATCCCAATGCACCGGCTTCAGGCCAGGGCAGCGAAAGTTATGCGCAATTAAGCCCCAGCAGCGGCGGCATCGATAATCGCGTGGTCTATACGGTGAATGGCAGTTCCGGCAAAGCCAACACCGCAGGCGGCGGTATTACGACGGACGCGGAATGGCTGCAACATCCCGCCCATATTCAGCAGGCTGCCGATACGGCGACGCCCAAACGACATGGTTTGCCGGTGTTGGGTTCTGTTATTGTCGATGCCTCAAGAACGGCGTTAAAGGCCAGCTTTATTGATGTCAATGGCGAGGTGCTGGACTATTTCACGATTACCCGTTAGCAATATAAGGGACGTATAGATACCTCAGTTGATAAAACGACGTAAAGCCCTCTCCAGCGGGAGAGGGTTGGGTGAGGGGGAGCTAAAATAAGGAAAAATGCTTATTTATATCCCCTCATCCCAACCTTCTCCCTGAGGGAGAAGGAGCAAATGTCGCTATATTAGCTACGGACTCTATAATGCATCATCATGCAGCTCATAATCATCTTGAAATACGGCTTGCCACGATAAGGCCGTCACAGCGGATTTTTTGCCCATTTCCGCCTGAGCATCGCGTTTGGCGATGGTAAATACTTTATCCCACAATTCCTCAATAACATTGTTATTCAAGCTGGGCGTTTCTTCCTGAATATCGGCGATTTCCTCGCGTGCATCCTTGATACTGGCAATCCAGCTTAAAGATCGCCTTTCAGGTTGCGATTGCCACTTGATAATGTGCAACATCAGCCTAATCAGTTGGCTTTTGAGCGCGCGTTTTTCGGAACGGGACAAGGCTAGGATTAACTCCTCTATGCCGATAAAGGCCTCAGCTAAGTTGCCGCCGGCTATTTCGTTTTTTACTGCCATCGCGGTTTTATAATGTGACGTGCTGGATAACTTCTGCCAATTCATAGCGTTTCCAATAAAATCAAAAGTGATGACAAAAAACTATATCGCGCTTAGATAGCTTTATTTTCAGCCTACGCTGGTGAATCTGTTCGCCTCGTAGAACTTTAAAGCATGACTGAAGCAGATTTATTTTTCAACCAAGACTATCGCCTGTACCGCAATACCTTCTTTCCGTCCTTCAAAGCCCAGTTTTTCGGTAGTCGTTGCTTTGACGTTGATGCAATCGACATCTACCTGCAAATCATCGGCGATATTGCGGCACATCGCGGCCGTGTGCGGCGACATTTTAGGCGCTTGGGCAATAATCGTGATGTCCGCGTTGACCAGCTTATAGCCTTTTTCCTGAACAATTTTGTAAACATGGCACAACAAAACCCGGCTGTCGGCGCCTTTAAATTCGGGATCGGTATCGGGAAAATGTTTGCCGATGTCGCCCAAAGCCACGGCACCCAACAGCGCATCGCATAAGGCATGCAACACCACATCGCCGTCGGAATGCGCTTCCAGGCCTTGTTCGTAATCTATTTTTACGCCGCCGAGTATTACCTCGCCGCCGTCTTTGAAGCGGTGTACATCGTAACCTTGCCCTACTCTAATCATTGTTGCTCCATATAAAATTGTGCTAATGCCAGATCTTCCGGGCGGGTGATTTTGATATTGTCAGGACGGCCTTCGACGATTTTCGGCTGTAAACCTTGTAACTCCAAAGCGCTGGCGTCGTCGGTGATGGCCGGGTTGCCTTGGCTTTGCTCCAGTGCGGTTTTTAACATGCCGTAACGAAACATCTGCGGCGTTAATGCCCGCCAGATATGACTTCTATCCAACGTTCCGGTAATGCCGTTTCCTTGTACCTGTTTTAAAGTATCGGGCGAAGCCAAAGCCAAAATTCCGCCCACCTCATCATTAACTAACGAATTAATAAGATGATGAATGTCGGCAGCGGTAATGCAGGGTCTGGCCGCATCATGCACCAACACCCAGTCGTTATCGGAGGCTTGCGTTCCGATTGTCTTTAACCCGGAAAGCACCGAATCGGCGCGTTCTTTGCCGCCGGGAGCGGTGATAATATTTTGATGTTGCGATACGGCCAAATCGGGCCAATAAGGATCTTCCTCGGAAACCGCAACGGCAATCGCGGTAAAAACGTCGGCCTGTAGTAATCGCAACAAGGTATGCTCGATGACGGTTTTCCCGGCCAGTTCCAGATATTGTTTAGGCCTATCGGCCTGCATACGTTTGCCGACACCGGCGGCGGGGACGATAGCCCAGAATTTTGTTGAATGGGTCATGGATAAAAAAGGCTAAAGACAAAAGACGAAAGACAAAGGGGGTATATTCTCCACCCTTTGTCTTTCGTCTTTTATCTAATTAATCAAGCACATGAAAAAACGTTTCATCTTCCCTAATCATCCCTAATTCATCCCGAGCCCGCTCTTCAATCGCTTCCTGGCCTTTTCTTAAATCCAGCACTTCCGCGTAAAGCGCTTCGTTACGCTGTCTTTTTTCTTCTACCTGTGCTTTCAGGTCGTCAAGACGGTGCTGATAGGCATCAATCTGCGCAAGGCTACCGTCTCCAAGCCAGATCCTGTATTGGAAATGGATGATTAACAGAACGATGATGGCAATGAAAATTTTCATGGGCAAGACGCAAGGCGAAGGGCAAAAGACAAAGGCGCAAGACTCAGGGTGTTCACCTTTCGTCTTTCGCCCTTTACCTTTTGCCTGCTTTTTTACAACGTTTTAAACGCGCTACGACCTGCGTAAACCGCCAAGTCACCTAATTCTTCTTCGATCTTCATCAGGCGATTGTATTTCGCAACACGATCCGAACGACTTAAAGAACCGGTTTTGATTTGGCCGGTGCCGGTCGCAACCGCTAAATCGGCAATGGTAGTGTCTTCGGTTTCGCCTGAACGGTGCGATACCACAGCGGTATAACCTGCGGCATGAGCGGTGTTAATCGCATCTAAAGTTTCGGTTAAAGTACCGATTTGGTTGACTTTAATCAGGATTGAGTTGGCTATGCCTTTTTCAATGCCTTCTTTTAACGTAGCGGGGTTGGTGACGAATAAGTCATCGCCGACCAATTGCACTCTGTTGCCCAATTTTTCGGTTTGATCTTTCCAGCCGGTCCAGTCATTTTGATCCAGACCGTCTTCGATAGAAATAATCGGATATTTATCAACCCATTCAACAAAGAAATCATTCATTTCAACCGAATCGAAACTTCTGCCTTCGGCGGATAATTCATAACGGCCGTCTTTGTAATATTCGGAGCTGGCTGCGTCCATGCCCAAGAAAATATCGACGCCGGCTTTGTAACCCGCTTTTTCGATGGCTTCCAGAATAACGCTAATGGCTTCTTCATTAGACGATAAGTTAGGCGCAAAGCCGCCTTCATCACCGACAGTCGTCGCCAAACCTTTAGCTTTTAACACTTTGCTCAGGTTATGGAAAACTTCCGCGCCGTAACGGATCGCTTCACGGAAGGTCGGCGCGCCGACAGGCAGAATCATGAACTCTTGCAAGTCAACGCTGTTGTCCGCATGAGAGCCGCCGTTGATGATATTCATCATCGGTACCGGCATGATGAATTTACCGCTGGTGTTTAAATGACGGTATAAAGGTACGCCTGCGTCTTTAGCCGCTGCGTGAGCCACCGCCAACGAGACCGCTAAAATCGCGTTAGCGCCTAAACGGCCCTTGTTTTCGGTACCGTCCAAAGCAATCATTTTGTTGTCGATACCTGCTTGGTCATCGGCATCCATACCGACAATCGCTTCGCGGATTTCGGTATTGACATTGTTGACGGCGGTTAACACGCCCTTACCCAAATAACGGCCTTTATCGTTATCGCGCAGTTCTATCGCTTCGCGTTCGCCGGTCGATGCGCCGGAAGGCACCATGGCGCTGCCGATCACGCCGGACGCCAAAAATACATCCGCTTCCAAGGTCGGGTTGCCGCGTGAATCTAAAATTTCTCTTGCTTTAATATCAACTATTCGAGTCATGGTGATTTCTTTTTCTGTTGGTTAAAAATAAAAGCGTAAAGCTTTCGGTTAAATATCAATTACTGCACATCTTTAAATAGCGTGGATAAATCAATCGTTAAATCGGGAAATAAATACGGAATTGCTACATCGTCGCCGGCATAACTGTTATGCAAGCGATATTGTCCGGTTTCGTCGTTTAACACAAATTGATGAATGACTTCTTCATAGGGATAAATCAGCCAATATTCAAATACGCCGCTTTCGGCATACAGCGCATGTTTAATTTTGACTTCTTGTTTGGAGTTGCCTTTGGATAATATTTCAATAATCCAATCCGGCGCGCCGTTACAGCCTTGTTCGTCCAATTTACTTTGATCGCAAATCACGCAAATATCGGGCTGTACGACGGTAGTGATGTCTTTATTGGCTAATAACGATTTAGTGCGGTCGTATAAACGCACATCGAACGGCGCATCGAATACTTGACAACTTTTATTTTCAAAATAAAAAAATAAATGGCTACTCAAATAAATAGAAAGGCGTTGATGTTTAACATTCGGCGCGGGAGACATTAACTGAATCCTGCCTTTAATCAATTCCACCGTTTCATTCAAGCGCCAAGTCAAATAATCCGCATAGCTATAGCTTGCGCTTAAGTCGAGTTGCGATAGCCGGGTAATCTGCACCATATCCTTATAAAGTCATTTCGATAAACGGCTGACGTTTAACAGCATTATCTAAGATCACCAGAGTTTCCAATAACTCCCGCATTCTGTGTAAAGGCCAGGAGTTAGGGCCGTCGCTTTTCGCTTCCGCAGGATTCGGATGGGTTTCCATAAACAAACCCGCTATGCCTACCGCAACCGCAGCTCGGGCCAACACCGGTACAAACTCGCGTTGCCCGCCCGATACCGTGCCTTGTCCGCCGGGCAATTGCACCGAATGCGTCGCATCGAAAACCACAGGGCAATCGGTATCGCGCATGACCGCTAATGAGCGCATGTCGGAAACCAGGTTGTTATAGCCGAAAGAGACGCCGCGCTCGCAGACCATAATCTGCTGATTTCCGGTGGCTTTGGCTTTATTGGCGACATGCACCATATCCCAAGGCGCCAGAAACTGGCCTTTTTTAATATTCACCGGAATGCCTTGTGAGGCGACTTGCTGAATAAAATTGGTTTGCCGACATAAAAACGCAGGCGTTTGCATCACATCGACGACAGCCGCGACTTCGGCTAAGGGCGTATCTTCATGCACGTCGGTCAATACCGGCACGCCGATTTGTTGTTTGACTTTTTCCAGGATTTTAAGCCCCTGCTCCACGCCCGGACCGCGATAACTTTCGTGCGATGAGCGATTGGCTTTATCGAACGACGATTTATAGATAAAGGGGATGTTTAACGCCGTGGCAAGTTCTTTTAAAGAACCTGCGGTATCTAAAGCGAGTTGTTCGCTTTCAATAACGCAAGGACCGGCGATCAAAAAAAACGGCTGGTTTAAACCAACTTCAAAATTGCATAATTTCATTACACTGTACCTTTTTTATGTTTAAAAGCCGCGACCACAAAGCCGGAAAATAAAGGATGGCCTTTTCGGGGTGTCGAAGTAAACTCCGGATGAAACTGACAAGCCAGAAACCACGGATGATCCGGGATTTCAATCACTTCAACCAATCGGCCGTCAATGGACTTACCGGAAAAACGCATACCGGCCTGTTCCAGTCTTTCCAGATACTGGCTGTTAAATTCATAACGATGGCGATGACGCTCGGTAATCACATCTTTTTGATACAGCTCAAAGGCCAAAGAATTTTGTTGCAAGCGGCATTGCTGTCCGCCTAAACGCATCGAGCCGCCTAAGTCGGATTCCTCACTGCGGATTTCCAACTGACCGCTTTCAGCCATCCATTCGGTGATCAAGCCGATCACCGGATGCGGCGACTTGGGCAAAAACTCGGTGCTGTGCGCACCTTCCAAACCTGCCGCATCGCGGGCAAATTCGATGACGGCAACCTGCATGCCCAGACAAATCCCCAAGTAAGGAATTTTATTTTCCCGCGCATACCTGACCGTGGCGATTTTGCCTTCCACGCCGCGTTCGCCGAAACCGCCGGGCACCAAAATCGCATCGACATTTTTCAGTCTGGCGACGCCCTCATCCTCGATGATTTCCGAATCGATATAAACGATATTAACCTTGGTGCGGGTACGAATACCGGCATGAATTAACGCTTCATTCAATGACTTATAAGCGTCGGAATGGTCGACATATTTACCGACGATGGCAATGGTTGCTTCGTTAACCGAATGCTCCAACGCGTCAACAACCGCTTTCCATTCGGCCAAGTTTGCAGCGGGCACATCCAAGCGCAATTTGCTGACGACAATGTCGTCCAAGCCTTGATCGTGCAGCAGCAACGGAATCTGATAAATTGAAGCGGCATCGACTGCGGAAATCACCGCTTTTTCTTCGACATTGGTAAATAGCGCGATTTTACGGCGTTCGCTGTGCGGTATCGGTTGCTCGGAGCGGCAGATTAAAATATCCGGCTGGATGCCGATGCTGCGCAATTCCTTGACCGAATGCTGGGTCGGTTTGGTTTTTATCTCACCGGCGGAACGAATATACGGCACCAGCGTCAAATGAATAAACAACGAGCGCTCGGAACCGAGTTCAAAACGCATCTGCCGAATCGCTTCCAGAAAAGGCAAGGATTCAATATCGCCTACCGTGCCGCCGACTTCAATCAAGGCGACATCGACCGCGCCCTGAGTGACTCTGCCCACGGCATCGATGCAATCGTCGGCGCTTTCGTAAACACGGCGTTTAATTTCATCGGTAATATGCGGAATGACTTGAACCGTCGCGCCCAAATATTCGCCTTTACGCTCTTTGCGCAACACGCTTTCGTAAACCTGCCCCGTTGAGAAGCTGTTCTTTTTGGTCATCGTGGTTTTAAGAAAACGCTCATAATGACCTAAATCGAGATCGGTTTCGGTGCCGTCTTCCGTCACAAACACCTCGCCATGCTGAAAAGGACTCATGGTGCCCGGATCGACATTGATGTAAGGATCCAGCTTGGTCATGGTGACTCTAAGGCCGCGAGACTCAAGAATGGCGGCCAGCGAAGATGCGGCAATGCCTTTGCCGAGAGACGAAACAACGCCACCGGTAATGAAAATGTATTTTGTCATGTAGGATTTTTAGACGTAAGGCGGGCGGTGTCTTCTTGCCCCATTTGCAGATTTATAAAGATGGACAAAAAAGCGTCGCCCACCTTACCGAACTTGTGCATTTTAATCGACTCTGCGCTTGTCGTCATTGTCTTTTGGCTTTAATTCATAACTTTGCAGCTCAAAATCGATGCAGCTGTGTGATTTTTCGCTATAAAACGCCGCATCGATCCACAGGTCGCCTACTGCGGCGAGTGTGTCATTCAGGTAAACCAAAGGCATGGTGTCCCTTTCCCAAGTCGGAATAGCCGACTCCTGAAACAGATTTTTCAACGAATGACGGCCTTGACGTCCCGGCAAACGGATTTTTTCGCCGCCTCGGCGAAACCTGACTTCGACCTTGGCATTCATCCAGTACTCATTCGCTATGCCCTTTGAAGACGGTAGCCAAGATAATGTCCGGCCATCGCTGAGGTCGATCGACATTTGCCCGACGGGCCAAACACAGCCTTGCGGCAAAATTGTTCCGGCCGGATCGGTCAAGCAATACAGCTTATCCCGATAACGGCGAATGCTGTAACCCCGTCCCGATAACACCGGATCGCGTTGTTCGGCTGCGGCAACCACTTGATTTAGAATTTTCCCGATGAAAGCCTGCGCGGGCATTTTTAGCCCCATCCGCCGGAACCAATGCCTGATGATAAGCTGTTGCGGGTGAAGTTGATGCTCGGTCAAGCGACGGATAGACAAGGTTTTATCGACCGGATTAAAGGCGGCGGCAAAGAATTCGTCCGCAACTTGCTCGACCAACACTTGAGCATCCGCACAATGCTTGGCCGAACGCGCCACGGTTTTATCGAGGGCCGGCCAGCGTTGTTTCAATAAGGGCACTACCGCATTGCGCAAAAAATTGCGGTCGTAGTCATGGCTTTGATTGCTGGGATCTTCAACCCAACTTAAGCAATGCGCTTCGGCGTAATCGTTAATCGCCTGTTTGGACGTATTCAACAAAGGCCTGAGCATAACGCCCAATCCGAAAGCCGCGCTTTCCGGCATCCCGGAAAGCCCGCGCAGGCCGCTGCCGCGAAACAGTTGCAACAGCATCGTTTCCAGTTGATCTTCCCGGTGTTGGGCCAGCAACAAAACATCGTCAACCTGGATTAACGCCTTTAAAGCCGCGTACCGGGCATCCCGAGCGGCTTCTTCCGGGCTTTCGCCCGGCGCGGCTTTGGCGTTAACCCGTCGACTTAAAAACTCGACCCCCAACTCTTTCGCCGTTTTCTCGCAGTGTTCGGCCCAAAATTCAGCTTCCGCCTGCAAGCCGTGATGCACGTAAACGGCGGTCAGTTTACCTTTGAGTTGAGGGATTGATGCGCAGCAATGCAATAAAACATGGGAATCGACGCCGCCGCTGTAAGCCACATAAAACCTTAATCGCTTACGCTCGGGGTCCAGTTGCTTGGCAAGGCTGCCGCATAAATCCTCATAGAGCGGCACACCTTTAAGCTTTCCGCTTTTGTCTTGCACCTTGCGCCTATGCTCTACTTTCCCCCTTCTTCAAAAACCCCGAAATCCATAATCCGCTGATAGCGATTTTCGAGAACTTGCTCAATAGGCTGCCGCATCAAATCGTTCATGTGCCGAACCAAGGTTTCCTTTAAGTTCGCCGCAATCAGTTTAAAATTCCGATGACCGCCGCCTAAAGGCTCCCGGACCACTTCATCGAGAAAGCCCTGTTCACGAATACGATCCGAGGTAATGCCCATCGCCTCGGCCGCCAACTGCGATTTATCCGCGCTTTTCCATAGGATGGAGGCGCAGCCCTCCGGAGAAATCACCGAATAAGTGCTGTATTCAAGCATGATTAAACGGTCGCCGACACCGATGGCCAAAGCGCCGCCGGAACCGCCTTCGCCGATAATGGTGCAGATAATCGGCGTTTTCAGCGTGGTCATTTCAAACAGGTTTCTGGCGATGGCTTCGCTTTGACCGCGTTCTTCCGCGCCGATGCCCGGATAAGCCCCCGGCGTGTCGATCAGACAAATAACCGGCATTTTAAAACGCTCAGCCATTTTCATCATGCGCAAGGCCTTGCGGTAGCCTTCCGGGCGCGGCATACCGAAATTACGGTAAATTTTTTCCTTGGTATCGCGGCCTTTTTGATGGCCGATCACCATCACCGGCTGCCCGTCAAGGCGCGCTAATCCGCAAATAATTGCCGGATCGTCGGCATAAGCCCGATCGCCGTGCAGCTCATGGAAATCGGTAAAAATATGCTCTACATAATCCATGGTATAAGGGCGACCCGGATGCCGGGATAATTGGGAAATTTGCCAGTCGGAGAGATTAGTAAAAATCGACTCGGTTAAGGCATGGCTTCGATCTTCCAACTGCTTAATCGCATCGGAAATATTAATGTTGTTATCAAACTCCACATTACGGAGTTCTTCAATTTTCGCTTCTAATTCAGCGATGGGTTGTTCGAAATCGAGAAATTTTAGGTCCATGTAGACTTGATCTGAAAGATTGTTACGGTAACCGGCAATTTTATAGAAATTCGGCAATTTATTCTAAATAAATGTAAATGCTCAGCTATTAATAAAGGATGGAACGCGGATAACGCTGATAATGGACCTAAAATGCCAACAAACGGACTCTTTCAGAATCATTCAAAAAACATTTATTATCATAGTCATCAGCGCCACCCATGTTCGATTGCCTGAAATAGCGAAAAAAATTATCGATTATTGAGCGATTACTTGATCAAAAAATCCCGCATCATCCCCAAATCCTCATGTTCCAGATTGTGGCAGTGGTACATGAACAAACCTTTAAAGTCATTAAACGGTTTCAACACCGTGACTTTCTCGCCCGGCATCACCAGAACCGTATCTTTCCAGCCGCTGTTTATAAAACCTGCGGCGACGGTGTCGTAGTTTTCGCTGGAGCGCGAACTCATTTCCCGTTTAACGATCTGAAATTGTTCGCCATGCATATGCATCGGATGCGGCATATTCATCATGCTGTGCATACCGCCGCCAAAACCGTTATCGAATTCTATTAATTGCAGGCTGTTAACCGGGATCATTTCGTCCGGCTGCACATCGTCCATTTTATAAGAGCGGCCGTTCAGCAGGGCCGACATGTGCTCCATCGATAAAGCGATGGTTTTGGGCTTGTCCGCATTGGCCGCATTCTTGACCTGCAATGCGGTAATCGGAGTCAAGGTTTTGGGCAGGCTGTGCTCGCCTTGTTCTTTTTTGGCGACACGAATTTTTGCAATCGGGTAATCCGATCCTGAAGGCAAAGTACTGACCGACATCATACCGCCCATACCGCCGCCCATCATGCCTCGGTGTCCGCCACCTCCCATCATACCGCCACCCATGCCACCCATCATACCCATGCCGCCGTGCCCGGCCGCATCAAATGGAAGGCTGCGTAAGGTCAGCTCGGTGCCTAGCGCGCGTCCGCTAAAGTCCATCCAGGCATCCACTCTTTCCCCCGGCGCGAGCATCACATAAGGATGGTGCTCGGGCGCTGCAAGCAAACCGCCGTCAACGCCTATGACGGTGATCGGGGTACCGTCATCCCAGGCCAGTTTATAAATCCGGGAATTAGAGCCGTTGACCAGCCTGAACCGATACGCGCGCGTCGCCACCGGCAACACAAAATCGGGCCGTCCGTTAACCAAAATTCGGTCGCCCAAAAAGCCCTGCATACGTTGCATCATGTGCGCCGAATAAACCAGTTGGTTTTGTCCGTCGAAACTGCGGTCCTGAAGCACCAGCGGCACATCAAAATCGCCGCTCGGCAAATTCAGCGCCTGTTCCTGATCGTCGCTGACGATTAACAGTCCGGCCAAGCCGGAATAAACCTGTCTGGCGGTCACGCCGTGAGCATGGGAGTGATAAAAATAAGTGCCCGCCCGGTTCAGTATCTCGAATTCGTAGATATAAGTTTCGCCCTGATTGATGGCGTACATCGGATTGCCGTCCATGTTGGCGGGGACATGCAAGCCATGCCAATGTAAAATCGATTGCGCCGGTAAATTATTATTAAGAATCAGCCTGACTTTTTGGCCTTTTTTAAAGCTCAGTGTAGGCGCAAGATAAGTGCCGTCATTATTGTCAAGCACACCGGAAGGCCCGCTGATGACCTTGCCGATGATTTTCCAAACACGGGTTTTTTCGCCGTTTAAAATAGCGACCTCGGCCGGTTTCATGTTCAGTTCGATTTCAACATCAGGGAGAAAATCGGTAGATGCTGCGTTGACTTTGGCAAGCCCTCCCATCTCGGCCCAGCTCGGGTAAGCGAGTGCTCCGGCGATGCCGATTGCGGTATATTTTAATAGTTTTCGGCGTTGTAAATCAGTTGTCGTTTTCATTATGGCCTTCCTCTATTTAATTATTATTAGCATAGTGAAATATGCGATTTTTTATCAAAACTTCACGCTGTGATGAGACTACACAAGCAATCATTAGTCAATGCTTATATTTGCTTATAGATCATATACTGAATCAGAATAAATTTAGATATCCCTCCCCTATCATTAAAATCTTAATCTGGTATCTTTATCAGCTTTTTACTTCAATGCCGTTTCAGATAAACCGCAGTTGTAGAATCAATTCTAAAATCGTACAAGAGACTCCATTGACAGAATTAGAAGTATTTTTCGGCAATGACGGCGGTTTGGCTAAAGTCATTCCCGGCTATCAGCCGCGGGCGGCCCAGCTTGAAATGGCCGAAGCGATTGAACAGGCTATCGCAGCCAATCGGCATTTAATCGCCGAAGCCGGAACCGGAACCGGCAAGACCTTCGCCTACTTGGTTCCAGCCATTTTATCCGGCAAAAAAGTCATTATTTCGACCGGCACCAAAAATCTTCAGGATCAGCTGTTTAACAAGGATTTGCCGGTCATCCGCAAAGCGCTTAAAACCCCGTTTATTGCCGCATTGTTAAAAGGCCGCAGCAATTATCTCTGCACTTATCGGCTGCAAAACGCACTGACCTCCACGCTGGGGTTTAGCAAGGAAGACGCCGTCGCGCTGGCGAAAATCAAATCCTGGGCGAAACGCACCAAAACCGGCGACACTTCGGAAATGTCCGAGGTATCAGAAACCGATCCGGTCTGGTACCAAGCCACTTCATCATTGGATAATTGCTTGGGCCAGGATTGTAAGGATTACGCCGAGTGTTTTTTGGTCAAAGCCCGGAAAAAAGCCCAGGAATGCGAAATTCTGGTGGTTAATCACCATTTATTGTGCGCGGATTGGTCGATACGCGACAACGGTTTCGGCGAATTATTACCCAATGCCGAGGTCGTTATTATCGACGAAGCCCATCAACTGGCCGATACCGCGTCCAATTTTTTAGGCATCACCGTCAGCGCCAAGCAACTGAACGACTTAGCCAAAGACGCGTTGATGGAATATTTTAAAGACGCCACCGACCTGCCCGACTTGCGCACCGCCTGCGAAGACTTGGAGTATGAAGTCAAGGATTTGAGGCTGGCGTTCGGTATCGAGCTTAAACGCGGCGATTGGCAGGACATCGAAAATAACCCCAAAATCGCCGGAGCATTAACGGCGGTAAAAGACCAGTTGCAGCGCTTGGCCGATCAATTGGAGCTGGCCTCGGTTAAAACCAAAGGCCTGGATTCATGCTTTAAACGCGCCGACGAACTGGTGCAGCAGTTACAGATTATCCTCGAAGACAACAGCGGCAAATGGATACGCTGGTATGAAACCTATAAAAACACCTTTACTTTGAGCCGAACACCGCTGGACATAGCTGCGGAATTTAGGTCTTTTATGCAACAGCATCAAGCGGCGTGGATTTTCACCTCGGCCACCTTAAGCGTGGCCAACAAGTTCGATCATTTTTCCAATAATCTGGGGCTTAGCAACGCAGTCAGCGAAAGTTGGGGCAGTCCTTTCGATTACGCCCATCAATCGTTGTTTTATCATCCGAAAGGCTTGCCGCAACCGAACGATCCCGAATTTATCCCGATGATCATCGAATTTGCGGTGCCGGTATTACAGGCCAGCAAAGGCCGGGCGTTTTTTCTGTTTACCAGCCATCGCGCGCTGAAACAGGCGGCTGAATTGCTGGAGAAAAAAGTGGATTTTCCGCTGCTGATTCAAGGCAGCAAACCCAAGACTTTGTTGCTGGATCAGTTTAAAAGCGCCGGTAATGCCGTGTTATTGGGTACATCGAGCTTTTGGGAAGGCGTCGATGTCCGGGGCGAAGCCTTATCCTGCGTGATTATCGACAAACTGCCGTTCGCCTCGCCCGGCGACCCGGTACTAAAAGCGCGCTTGGACGCGATGACCAAACAGGGCCGGAACTCGTTTTTCGAATACCAACTGCCCACCGCCGTAATTGCCTTAAGACAAGGCATAGGCCGTTTGATTCGCGACGTAACCGACCGGGGCGTGTTGATGGTCTGCGATCCGCGCTTGTTAAAAAAATCTTACGGGCAGATATTTTTAGACAGCGTGCCGGCGATGAAGCGCACTCGCGATATAGAAGACGTTCGGGGCTTCTTTCAGGAACAGCCGATAGAAAAATAGGGCATGGATAGCATGGGTTAGACCGATTAACCCTAATCAAAAGGCTATCAGCTTAGGCGATTACGCCAAACGGAGTGCAAGCTCTGCTTGCGGACAGGCAAAGCCTGTACTCCGTTTTCTCATAAACCCAGCATTTGCTGAATAATTAAAAAACCGAACCATGAAATTATTGGCAGTAGAAACCTCGACCGAAGCCTGCTCCGCAGCGCTATTTATTGACGGCACAATAACCGAGCGCTTTGAGCTGGCGCCCAAAATACACACCCAACTGATTCTGCCGATGATCGATTCGTTAATGACCGAAGCGGGTTTAAAACCGCAACAGCTGGATGCGCTGACCTTCAGCCGCGGCCCCGGCTCGTTTACCGGCGTCCGCATCGCCACCGGCGTGATTCAAGGCATTGCGTTGGGCGCCGATTTGCCGGTAGTTCCGGTATCGACTTTGGCCGCCATCGCCCAGGATTTTTTCGATAATAATGCAGAAAATGTCGCCTATGTCGCGATGGATGCACGGATGGGTGAAATATTCTGGGGCGTTTATCGGCGGGATGACCAAGGCTATGCCGAACTGATAGGCATTGAAGCCGTTACTCCGGCCGCTTCGGTTGAATTTCCCGATTTAACCGGTGTAGGCGTCGGTTCAGGCTGGGCTGTTTATAATCAGGAATTAACGACTCGTTTGGCAGGACTGGTCACTCATTATCAAGCCGATAAGTTGCCTAGAGCCGGTGCGATTGCCCGTTTAGGCGCGTGGGGTTTCGAGCGGGGTTTGGCCGTCGCGGTCGAACAGGCTATGCCGGTTTATTTGCGGGATAAGGTGGCGAAGAAAGAATCCGAGCGCAAATCAGCAATGCCGTCGATGCAGACATAAACCACTCCAAGAACAACGGCTTTACTGTACATCCACCAGCAAACGTTTGCCCAATAACGCCAGCGCGGTTTCAATCTGCTCAATCCGGCTTTTATGGCGCAACGACAACAGCCTATCGACCAGAGTGGGGGCAATATTCAGATTTCTAGCCAGATCGGCCTTGCGCGTACCGGTCGCCAGCATGGCATGCGATTAGCACCGGCACGTTGACGCAGGGGCGGTTATTTGCTGGCGTGGCTGCCGGTATTGGCTCGCGACTGTTCATAATGGCTTCAAAAGCGGTCTCCAATGCGTCAACAGCATTCAACAGCGCCTCATCTTCATCATCGCCTATGGAATGCGCAAACGGAATATCGATAAAATCAACAATCACTTGACCGCTGTCAGGATCTTTTTCGAGATTAACCGGATAACAAAACATAGTAAGCTCCTATTTAAGACCTAAATCTTTTTTAATACGGTTGACCAACGGGCCCGGAATTTCTTTAGCGCCGTGAAACGGCAGGATACTTTTTTTACCCTTCAATTCCGCGTGTAAATGACTGCCCTTACCGACGGCAAAGGTCACACCCTGTTGCTCAAGCCATCTCTTAAATTCGCTGTATTTCATGATTTAATTATATACATAAATGTATACAAACAACCGTTAGTTTAATTATAGCTTCAGCTGTTCCGAGAAAAAATCGAAATCGGCGTCTTCCCTATACGGCAATACGCCCAGCAAAGGCGCAGTCACAGCGGTCTTGATGGTCACTATATTTTCATCCCGGTATAACAAATCCGGGTCGGTGCAAACCGCAAGCCAACCGGCGCAAGTTACGCCGGACTGCGCTATCGCCTGATAAGCCAGTCTTGCCTGATTGATGCAACCCAATCTGACAGCGACCACCATAATAACCGGCAACATCAGCGCTTTGGCTAAATCGCTATTCGCTTGTTGTTCGTTTATCGGGGAGTACCAGCCTCCCGCGCCTTCCACGACAACGATGTCGGCCAAGGTTTGCAAAATATCGAACTTAGCCGTCAGCACGTCCAATTGGGCCGGGTTGTTTATGCCTGCAATATGCGGCGAGACCGGCATTTCATAAGCGTAAGGATTGATTAAGCCATAGTCGATAGGCAAAGACGCATTTTGTTGTATTAACAGCGCATCTTCATTTTTCAGCTGTCCGTTTTGCATGAAACAGCCCGAAGCGACCGGCTTCATGCCCGCAACCGATTTCCCCTGGTTTTTAAAATAACGCATCAACGCAATGGTCGCCCAAGTCTTGCCGACGTTGGTATCGGTGCCGGTTATAAAATAGCCCTGTTGCATTAGCTTGCCTTAACCATGATGACTTCAAAGGTCGCGGGAATCAGATCGTTGTTTCGATGCCGTTCGTAAGCCGTAATCATGCGTTGCATCTGCGTTTTGGTGGTGATGTTTTTGTTGCGCCCGGCAATTACATTATGCGCGCCGATATGCTTTAACTCCTTCATCAACGCCCAAACAGAAGCGTAATTCGAGATATAAACTTTGTTTTCGATTTTTATCTCGGTATAACCCGCCCGCTGTAGAAAATGTGTGAGTTGCTGTTCATTGTAAAAGTCGTTAACGTGGTTGTAAGCATCAACTTCCGTCCACGCGGCTTTTAACTCCTGTAGTGTTTGCGGGCCGAAGGTCGAAAAAACCAGCTGTGCGCCCGGTTTCATCACCCGTTTAATGTCGCTAAAAACGGCCTCCAAGTTAACGCACCATTGCAACGCAAGATTGGAAAATACGCCGTCAACGCTGTTTTCAACCAGCGGCAACTGTTCGGCGTCGGCGCAGATATAGTCGATATTTACTTTATCGGCCAATTTTGTTCGCGTTAGTTGCAGCATCGGCAAGGCAATATCTAACGCAATCATAGGGCGTGTCGGCACCGACAATTGGGAAGTTAAAAATCCGGTGCCGCAGCCCAAATCCAACAGGGTTCCGGTCAGGTTTTCAGTATCGCTACTATCGAGCAGCGCTTTGCCGACCGTACGCTGCAAGGCGGCAACGCCATCGTAAGTAAGCGAAGCCGCCGCAAAAGACTGCCTGATTTTGGCTTTATCTAAATACATCGTTCATCCATAAATCGGGAAATAATGGCTAGCATTTCCTTGCTGTGCGATAAAAACGGCACATGCCCTGCCCTGTCGATGATGTTTAATTCCAGGCTCGGCAATAACTGCCGCATATTTTGACCGACGGCCACAGGCACCAAGGTATCCAAGCCGCCCAAGATAACCGATACCGGGATATGCAATTCGGCTAACACCGGTCTCAAGTCCGCCTGCTTTAACAGGTTCAAGCCACCTTGTAAGGTATTTGTATCCGGCGCAGCGCACTCGAACACGGTGGTTTTGAGCGCTTTTAACAGCTCTTTCCGGTCGGGCAAGCCGTTCACCTGCAAAGATAGAAAACGCAGTAAAGTTGTCTGACAGTTTTCATTTAACTGTTCGGCAAAAGCATCCAACAGACGGATAGCCATGCCCGGCCATGCTGGCGCGCCTAAACCGGAACTTATAAACGACGGATTTCCGGCCAACAAAATCAATGAAGAGACCCGCTCAGGATAACGGCCGGCTATATCAAGCGCCACCGTAGCGCCTAAAGACCAACCCAGCCAGCAAATCCCCCCCGCCCCCCCTTTTACAAAGGGGGGAGACTGTTCAGTCCTCTCGTCTCCAGAAACGGGGAATTGTTCAATCCCCCCCTTTGTAAAAGGGGGGCTAGGGGGGATTATCTTAACCAACTCGGCGCTAATCCGCTGCAACGTAAACGGATCGATTGCCTCGCTACGCCCATGCCCCGGCAGATCAACACAAATTACTTGATAATTTTGCGCCAATTGCAGCGCAAACTCGCGCCAGATACCGGTATGCATAGCCCAGCCATGCACCAGCACGATAGGCTTGCCTTCGCCGAACGTTTCCAGATGGATTTTTGTCATTGGCGGCCTATCATAATTTTCGCCAGCGCATCCAATAAGCGGTCGACATGTTGCTGTTCATGCAGCGCCGAAAAAGTCACCCGCAGCCTTGCGCTGCCTTGAGGCACTGTCGGCGGACGTATCGCGCTGACTAAAAAACCGGCATCCAACAAAGCAATACTGATGTCTACGGCGGTTTGACTGTCGCCGATTAAAACAGGCTGAATGGCCGACGATGACGCCATCAAAGTTAAACCCAACTGCTCAGCGCCCTGTCTGAACCGCTCCGACAGTTGTTTAAGTTTGTCCCGGCGCCAGTTTTGTTCGATAACAATTTTTAAACTTGCCCGAGTCGCTTCGGCGACCGCCGCCGGCATTGCAGTGGTATAGATATAAGTACGGGCTTTCTGGATCAAGGTTTCAATCAAGACTTCGGAACCGGCGACAAAAGCGCCGAAAGAGCCCAAACCTTTGCCCAGCGTTCCCATTAATACAGGCACGTCGTCTTGGCTCAAAGCGTAATGTTCCAGAATCCCGCCGCCGTGCTCGCCGATTACGCCCAGCCCGTGCGCATCGTCAACCATCAACCAGGCCTTATGTCTTGTAGCAATCATCGCCAACTCATCCAGCGGCGCGAAATCGCCATCCATGCTGAACACGCCGTCGGTCACAATCAGTTTGTTGCCGACGGCTTGGTCCAGCTTTGCTTCGAGATTGGCCGCATCGGCATGGGCATAGCGCTTAAAGCGCGCGCCGGACAACAGCCCGCCGTCCAATAAAGACGCATGATTCAAGCGGTCTTCAAACACCGTATCGCCGCGCCCCAGCAAAGCCGAGACCGCGCCGATGTTGGCCATATATCCGGTAGAAAACAACAATGCCCGGTCGCGCCCGGTAAACGCCGCCAACTCGTCTTCCAAAGCATGATGAGCCGCGCTGTGCCCGCAAATCAAATGCGCCGAACCGCTGCCGACGCCGTAGCGATCCGCACCGGTTTTAAACGCGTTAACCACATCGGGATGATTGGCCAGCCCCAAATAATCGTTGCTGCAAAAATTGACGATATTTTTGCCGTCGATTTGCAGATGAATGCCTTGAGGGGATTCTATAACCCGCCTTGATCGATATAAACCTTGCCGGGCAATATCGTCGAGGCCGCCTGCTAATTCGGGGAAGGGAGTCATAAATAATCCGCAATTACTCAATATGGCATCGTTCCCACGCTCCTGCGTGGGAATGCAGTGAGGGACGCTCCAGCTTCCCCGTACCGCTGGAG
>JAPLRU010000032.1 GCA_026399025.1 Methylobacter sp. | reverse complement strand
ATTCACCGTTGACTGCATTCCATAGGCGTAATGTGCGATCATCGCCCACCGACAGCAGTTGCAGACCGTCCGGGGAATAGGCGCAGGCATTAATCCAGCTTTTATGACCGGTCAGTACGCGCAAGCATTCGCCGCTGACCGCATCCCACAGCCGTAATGTGGCTTTATTATTCGCCGACAGCAGTTGCAGGCCGTCCGGGGAATAGGTACAGGCACTAACCCAGATTTGATGATCGGTCAGCACGCGCAAGCATTCACCGCTGACGGCATCCCACAGCCATAATGTGCCTTCATCGCCCACCGACAGCAGTTGCAAGCCGTCCGGGGAATAGGCGCAGGCACTAACCCCGCCTTGATGACCGGTCAGCACGCGCAAGCATTCGCCGCTGACTATATCCCACAGCCGTAACGTACCGTCATCGCTCGCCGACAGCGGTTGCAAGCCGTCCGGAGAATAGGCGCAGGCATTAACCCAATCGTCATGACCGGTCAGCACACGCAAGCATTCGCCGCTGGCCGCATCCCACAGCCGTAATGTACCGTCATTACTCGCCGACAGCAGTTGCAAGCCGTCCGGGGAATAGGTGCAAGCATTAATCCCACCTTGATGACCGGTCAAAACGCGCAAGCATTCACCGCTGACAACGTCCCACTGCCGTAACGTCCCATCATGGCCCGCCGACAGCAGCTGTAAACCACCTGGAGAGTACGCGCAAGACGTAACCCCTCCAAAATGACCGCGGAGAAAAGCGAGCCGCCACTGTTCGTGCCGGACTTTGGGCTGTAGAGGGGCCTGTAGCGCTTGGGACAGGTTTTTCGGACCATCCTCGCAAAACAGAAATTGACAGCGATAGGCTTGTACGGCATTCCATCCAGCTTGATTTAGCCGACTGTGCCGGAAGATCGCGGCGGTCAGTTGGGCTTGGTTAAAGTTGGCTCGGCGCAGGTCGGCATGGTGGAACTCCGCCCAATTTAGCCGGGCATTACTGAAATTTGCCCCATCCAGATTCGCGCCATGGAAGCGGGCTTCGCGTAAATCGGCTCCGCTAAAGTTGGCGGGGCCTAGGTCTAATTTGAGTGTTATTTTCCCCTCACCCTGCCCTCTCCTTGGGGGAGAGGGTTCTTGTTGCATTCGCGCAAGTCGTCCGGTTGGCATGGGTTCCTGTTTTATGCCGATTTCCCAGCCGCGCAGCTGCGCTCCCTGCAAATCCATGCCGTGCAAGATCGGCATCGGCCAGCCTTTAGCCAAGGCAAGCAATGCATAATCCAACAACAGTTCGCTGACCTTCGGACGGTAACTTTTACGCCAAGCTTGTAAGGTAATTAACAAGGCAGGGTTATTGGCTTCCGCCAGCCTCTGCCCCAAAAAATCCAGAGTTTCCCGGCTGGGCAGGTCCATCGTCCAATCTTCCGGGCTATTGTTTTCGATGGCGGCAAATAAATAATCGGCCAGAAAAAACTCCTGCATGGAGCTGTGCGCGAAGCGAAAGCCGCAGTCTTGCGGCAGCTCGGCGTCTTGCCGCGCCAGAAAGGTAGCGGTGCGTAAATCTTCTTCCAATTGGTCGGGGTGTAAGCGGGCGTAACGCAGCCGCAAATCCGGCTGGCTGTCCAGCCAGCGGTGAAACCAGGCTTCCAGGTCGCTAGCCTGGATGATGCGCTTGCCCGCCCGCCACAGTTCGGCAGCGAGATGGGCGGCCAGACGCATCTTGTGTTCGGGCTTGATGTGATGCTTGCCTTGGTCGCGCTCCAACCAGCGTTGGGCCATTTTTCGGTACAAGCTGACGCCATGCACGATGCGCCCCTCGGCACGGTCGCGCTCGATGTCGGGGATCAGCTCGGCCACTAGTTTTAAGGTGTAAGGCCGTCGCGTCAGTTCTTCGAGGTTATGTACGGCGCGTAAGGTATCCAACAGGCGTTCGGGGTCGGTCTCCGGCAGGGCGTTGGCGAGATAACGCTGTACTTGTTCTTCGCTAAAAGGCAGCAACAGCAGGGCGAGGTAAGCATCGGCGTTATGGTCGCCGCGTTCCTGTCCGGTGAAATGATTTTTCTGGTCGCGCAGGCTCCGAAAATACTGGGTGCGGCAAGAGAGCAGCAAGCGCGGGCGGCCTTGGGACAGCGCCGGGTTTTGCTTGCGTCGGGTCAGCGAATCGTCGACCAATTTGAGCAATTGATTGGTGAACGTCTGGCCGTCGGCTTCGTTGAGTTTTACCAGTACTTCGTCCAAACCGTCCAGAATCAGCACGGCGCCTTGATCGAGCAGATGGGCGACAGCGGTAAAACTGTAAGTCTCGCCGCTGCTGTCCTTATGCCAGCCACGGCGAATGCACTCTTCAATAATGGCTTGTTGGTCGGGTACGCCTTTGTCCAGACCGGTGACGTTACGCAGGTCGAAATACAGCGGAATCGGCCACGTGGGATCTTCCGCGCGTTTTTTTTCCAGTTCCACCGCCAGCCGCTGGCAAGTGATGGTTTTACCCATGCCGTATTCGCCGAGCAGCGCGAACAGGAGCGGCGCGTTTGGGCTTATGGTCCAGTCCAGCAAATAATTCAGGCCGTCGACGCTTTGCCGGTTTTCCGGGGAAGGTTCCGTTTCACGGTCTTTATGCAGGTTAGCGAAGGTAGCATGGGGACATTTTTCCAATAATTGTTCAGGAATATCCCCGAAATCCTTCAAACCCATTGCATGAGCGGCAGGCGGCTGGCGCGAGGAAAGACGGGCGCCCGGCTTGGCGCTATCGGGCTGCGTTGTACCGACCGGACTGTCGGCATAAAGATTGTCCTCGTCCAGTGCGGATTTAACGACTAACGCGGCGTTAGCTGCGGCCAGGGTTTGGCGGCGTTCTTTGTCATCGGCTTTGTTGCCGTCGGCCCAGTCGCAAATGGCTTTGACTACGATCCAATCGACTTTTTCGGCCTGAGCGGATGCATAAAGCCCTGTTCCTTCCATTTCACCGCCGATAGCTTCGGGACTATAGTGAGTTTTCAGGCTGTTGCGGTAATTCAGGTTGTCCACCAGCTTTTCGCCGGAAAGGATTTGGCCGAATGTTACTTCCGGCCAGTGAAGTGAATTGTGCAACTTGGCGTTCGTATTTACGGTGCGGATGCGGTTGAGCAGATTGGGAGAGGCGTCCGGCGAGCTGTTGCGAGGGGTTAAAGTGCCGTCGCTATTGACGCGGGAAAGTTCGTATTGACGTAATTGGGTGGATACCAGCACGTCGCCGATCTTCTGTTTGCTGTCGTCCATGCCAAAAGCAATGCCCACCGCGATAATCGCTTGGGGTCGCCAAGCCCGTATTGCTTGGCTTGCCCGTTGTTGGGCCGCACCCAAGCCGCCGGAACCCGGTTCGCTGATGACGTGGATGATTTCCATGCCGCCATGCAGGCCGAGCCGATTGTAAGTTACGCCGTCGCGGGTTTCCGTGTTGAATGCTTTGTTGGGACGAAAAGTTGTTAGTACGGCATGGTGTTCATGCTCGTTGAACGTCATTAATACGATGACCGGCGAGTTGAGCGGTAAACCTCGCTGCTCGGTAAGCTGCGCTTTGGGGATAGCGTTGAGGTCGGGTGTGGGCTGGTGCATGGGCGCTTGCGCCGGGCCTTCGAACCAAACCCAACGCTTGGCCGCTCCGGCATTTTTTGCCGCCGTAATGTTGATGCGCAAGGGGTGGTTAGCGCTTTCCGCCAGCTGATTGAACTCGCTCAGCAAACGGTTAAGCATAGTATTGGCGCTGCCGGTCTTCGCCAAGGGAAACAGGGCTTGGTGGATTTCGGCGACATTGGCTTTACCTTCTTCATTGAGTAAGTTAAGCAATTTGCTCAGGGATTCCAGCAGTTTGGCAGGCGGGCGAGGCTTAAGACGCTCGAAACTGGTTTTGGCAAAATAAGGGGCAAGAGCGGTCATTAGATCCTCCGTTGTTGATACGCAGAGCTAGCGTATAAGTTAAACTGTCCGCTGTCAAGTTTGATATGTTTGAATAAAGTTTGAATGATAAGAAGGCTATTACTTATCGCTCCAGCCGGAAGGGTTTGAAAACTTTTAACTGTCGCCGCCGTTGGATCGCCTAAGTTTAATACCGGCTAAAACTTACCGATTAAAAAAGCCGGCTACTTAATTAAAATTAATCATCTCACTGTGTATAATGCCGAAACCTTTTTTTCGAACCTAACCCATGAAGAAAGCCATGTTTAAAAACACTGAAATACTCGATAACACTAAGCACCGGACCTTGAAACTAAAACCGGTTAATAACTTCAACTTTGCCCGGCAACAAAGTTTTGCGCCTATCAACTATACGGAAATGATGATTGCCGCGCGTGATTACGCTATCGTCTTCCCTAAAACTTCAGACGATACTCAAAATCCACTTCCTGTTGTTCTGTTAGGTTTGACCGGAACGAATCGCTTTGTCGATGAGCAAGGGCAATGGACAGGCCGCTACATACCGGCGCATTTTCGCCGCTATCCGTTCATACTCGGCAGTTCTTCGCAGAATAGCGATTTTGCGGTAGTGATAGATACCGACTCGGAATACCTGTCGAACGACCAAGGCGAGGCTTTGTTTGACAGCGAGGGCAAGCAAACCGAAACCTTAGCTAAAGTCATCGAATTTTTAGGATTGTTTCAGAAGGAAGCGGCCTTAACGATGGAGTTGGTAAAAACGCTAAGGGCATCGGGCGTGTTAATGGAACAGCAAATCCAGCAGCAAGTTAACGGTGAAAACCAAACCGTTATCAGCGGCTTTGAAGCTATCGATCAGGCAAAATTAAATGCTCTCGACAGTAACCTGTTTATCCAATGGCGTAACCAAGGCCTGTTGCCGCTGATTTACGCCCATTTATCCTCATTGGAAAACATTCGTCAGCTACTCTAAATTCCCCTCCGATTTAACTCCGGTAATGTGCAATCAGCCCAAGCACTTACCGGACCATCCGCTACACATCAGCACGGCGAACAGCTTCATTCGCATTAGAAAAGTTAAATTCTTAAGCCCATCCTGACATTGTTGAAGGTAACGGCTCAACGGGAAGGCTATGGCGCGTAAAAAGGGCTTGGCTTATGGCCCAAGCTTAAGCCTAATACAGCGGACTTAAGCCGGGAACCGGTACTGATTTGTTAACCGTGATCGTGATTGTCGCCGCTTAAAGGCGCAATAGATTGCGGTACGAAGTGAGGCAAATCGGCGCCCTCGATAGTGAAGACGAAAAACTGATTAGGGTTGTCAATACCGTTTACAGAAGGCAGGAAATCATTATCGCAAGCAATGAACAAGGTATGCTTGCTTACGTTATCGGCAACTAAATCGGGGCCGAACGCCGCGCCTTCCAATTTAGCCGGAATTTTATCCGAAGTAATACCGTTTGCGTTCAAAGCGGCAACCACATCCAGAAACAAGGTTTTACTCACTAATGGCGTGCCTGAACCGATAGTCGGAGTCGTGATTTCGGCGGCGCCGTCCAGATCGATTTTAAACAGCTTCTTTACCACGGCCGAATCGCCGTTACCCAAACCGCTACCGTCGCGCTCATCGACCAAAAACTCATGGTTGTTAATAGCCAGGATATCGCTGACGCTGGAACCGTCGGTCAGGTTGTAGGCATACTCATGAGTCGCACCGCTCGCTATGTCGATGGTAATAATGCGCAGATACTTTTTAGAATCCTGAGCCAGGTTTTGTTGCATCATGCCGACCAAGGTTTTGCCGTCAGGCGTAATCGCCAAAGCTTCCATGCCTTTATTGGCTATTCTACCGACGGTGTTTCCGGATATTTCCATATCGCCCTGAGCACTCAGACTAGCCGCCGTATAATGCGCCGGCAAGGTGAACGCCTTGATGCGCTTGCCTGTGGAACGGCTGAACTGATAAACGTAAGGGCCGTATTCGTCAGTAATAAATACGCTTTTGCCATCGGCGGATACGCGTATTCCTTCAGGGTCAAGGCGGCCGTTATTAGCAAAGGTAGAGTTTTTGCCGACACCGAAGTTATCGGAGCGACCGGTAAAATAGTATTTGCCCGCCGCATTCAACGCCGGCGCGCCGTCAACACCGTATTTAAGCGGCGTTTTGTTGGACAACAGCGTGGTATCGATCAGGAAAGGAGACAGGATATAAGGCAGCGAACCGCTGACTGAAGCATCGTAAGCGGGGTTGGCTGCAAGCGCCAGATTAAAGGTTTGAAAACGGTTGATATACGATGTGGTGTTGTCGATCAATGCGTTGTATTCATTCGCATTCGGTCCGCGATCGGGTAGCGCAAGAAAAGTATTGCCGCCGGCATAAGCCAAACCGGAACCGACGCCGCCCAACATATTACCGGCAACGCCGCTTTCAAGCGGGCCTGCCGTTCTTGCCGACATGTCTTGATAATGACCGCTGACTTGACCTACTGCGGCCAATTTAACCTCAGCTTGAACGGTCGGAACTGTCAACAAAGGTAATAATAAAAGCGGAATCAGATGTTTTTGTGTCATGGAAAGCCTCGAAATATTTTGATTACAAGGCTTTGATTATCACAACTTTATGTTACTGAAAGATGACCGTCGACGATAAAAACACCCCATTTTCATGATCGTTCATTTAATTTTGAAGAACAAGGCGCTTAAAGTATTATCTGGCGCGCCGGATGAATGCGAGTTTGTTCATTCGGCTGCCGTTTTTCGAATCTGAGCAGGCTAAACCGCTTATTATCCCGCCGGTTCAAATTCAGTTAATCACTAAAAATAACAAAATATGGCGTAGTTGGAGTGCAGGCTTTGCCTGCATTCCAACGGCAATAACGATGACATAGCCTGTTGATGGTTAGTCACTCATTTAAATTGAAAACGCTGTAATAATAATGTGTTGTGAACAAGCAGTCAGGATAAAACCTAGTCAGGATTCCGGGCCGCTTGTTTTTACCTACAGAGAGATGAATTATGACCATGACAAAAGATGAACTGAAAATATTGCATCACCATATGAACTTATCCACCCGCTTTTTGGAGTTCGGTTCGGGTGCCAGTACGTTATATGCGGCGAGTGTGCCGTCCATCAAACAAATAGATTCGGTGGAATCGTCGGAAACTTTTATCAATGAAAACTTAAAGCCCAACCCGGTCATTTCCCATGCTTTATCGGCGGGAAAACTGTTATTTCATATTATCGACATCGGCAAAACCATACAGTGGGGCTATCCGGTCGGTTTTCGTAAAAAACATTTGTGGCCGAATTACTCGTTAAGCATTTTTTCGAAGAAAAGCGAGCATGACCTGATTTTAATCGACGGCAGGTTCAGGGTTGCTTGCACGCTTAATTGCATTCTCAATACACCGGCGGATTGCAAGATCATTATCCATGATTTCTGGAACCGGCCTGCCTACCACACAGTGTTACCCTTTTTGGAAACCAATGATAAAGCCGATACCTTGGGCTTGTTTTCCAAAAAGCCGGATATTGACCGTAACGAAATAAAAGTTCTTATTGAAAAATATCAATATTTACCGATGTGATCGTCAGGAAGGCAATCGGAGCTATAAAAAGACAAAGGAATATCCGTTTGAAGCAGACGCCACCCAAAAGCCCGGCAGGTTTCCACCTCCGGGCTTTTTTTGTTTAAGCGGTCATTAACCGCGCCCGCTCGGTAACACTACTTATTGATTCAAGGCCTTGATTTCTCTAACCTGTGAATGTCCAAAAGCGGCATCCTCGGTGCAAACATATCCACTGCACAAAAAGCTGAGTTAATTACCCACGTATTTCACATATAGATACCTCAGTTGATAAAGCGACGCAAAGCCCTCTCCAGCGGGACGACTGAATGGATGCAGGAGGTAGAGCAACGCATGGAGCGGTTGCCGAGAGGGTTGGGTGAGGGGGATTTAAAATAAGGGAAAATGCTTATTTATATCCCCTCATCCCAACCTAATCATGCCGGACTATCCTGTCCGGCACCCTACGGGCGAGTGCAAATCCGCTCCCGGCGGATTTGTCCCTGAGGGAGAAGGAGCAAATGTCACTCTATTAGCTGCGGACACTATATAAATAACCCAATCTGCAAGGGTGGGATGCCGAATAGAGCGGCCGAAATTGGTAAAGCGACAGTTGAAATGCCCTCACCTTCCGCCTGTCTCAATAGGAGACGGGACCTTTCATCGCTTTACTCTGTTTAAACGCTACAACCTGTAAATGTCGGCTTCCCACAAGGCGGGGCATGCCTAAAGCTTAATCTAAAACCGTCCCGTCTTAAATTGAAAGCCTAAATCTAGCGGCAATCCCAAGGGGAAAATACAAATGATAATGAACCTACGCGAGCATAGACGGAAAACCAGGCTTGCCGATCCCGGCGGTGAGGACGAGCCGATCCGGTTTGAATTATTCAGTAACGAACGACTGGAGCAGCATGCCACCAGCTTAGCGCAAGAGCAAAAAGCCCGCATTATTCCGGAAGGACTCAAACTGATGCCGCGAGTACGCGAAAACTCCCGGCTGTTGTTTGAGGCTTATAAAGCCATCGGCAAAGCGGCGCGTGAACAACGGGCCATTACTCCAGCCGCGGAATGGATGCTGGACAATTTTCATGTGATTGAAGAGCAGATCAATGACATCAACATCTACCTGCCGGAAAAATTTTACCGGCAATTGCCCAAGCTGATCAACGGCTTCCTGGTCGGCTATCCGCGTGTTTACGGTATCGCCTGGGCGCTGGTCGCTCATACCGACAGCCGTTTTTCTCCGGAACAACTGACACTGTTCATGCGCGCCTATCAACAAGTCCAGCCGCTCAGTATCGGTGAGCTGTGGGCCATACCGACCACTTTGCGTATTGTGCTGATCGAGAATTTGCGGCGGCTGGCGTTAAAGGTTATGCGCTCGCAAGTCGGACGGCGGCTGGCCGATGAGTTTCTCGATCAAACCGACAAGTTGGATCTTTCGACTCAGACGGTCTTTTTACCCGACCCGCCTTTCCGTCAGGCTTTTGCGGTGCAGATTGTGCAACGCTTGCACGAGCCTAATCCCGGCCCTGCCCCGGCACTCGATTTTTTGACCGACTGGCTGAACGAACAGGGTGTCACTCTGGATGAAATCGTACACCGCGAACACGCCGCGCAAATTGCGGCCAATCTGACCGTGCGCAACATCATTACCAGTATGCGCGCCTTATCGGCCTACGACTGGCCGCAGTTTGTCGAAGATTCAAGCTTGGTGGACAAGCAATTGCGCAATCATCCCACCTACCCTGCGATGGATTTTCTGACCCGCGACCGCTACCGCCATGCGATTGAGGATCTGGCCAAACGTTCGCCGCATTCCGAGGTGGACATCGCCCAAAAAATTATCGCCAAGATCGAGCGCGTCGCTAAAGCCCCGGATACCAATCCGCAACGGCAAGAACCGGGCTATTACCTGATCGGCGCAGGCCGTAACGAGTTCGAGCAAGAAGTCGGTTTTAAACCGACTTTCAGCCAAAAACTGCTGCGTATTTATGTCGCTCACGCCGCGTTTGCTTATTTGACCAGTATCGGCCTCGGCACTTTACTGTTGCTGGCGCTGCCGATAGATGCGGCTTTCGATGCCGGATTAGGTAGTTTCCAGATTGCGCTGATGACGCTGTTGGTCTTGTTTCCCGCTTCCGATATTGCCACGGCTTTGGTCAACCGCTTTATTATCAGCGTGGTGCCGCCGCGCCATTTACCGCGTCTGGAACTGAAAGAGGGCATCCCCGATGCGTTACGCACCTTTGTTGTGGTGCCGACGATGTTTGTCAGCGAGTACAACGTCAGAAACCAAATTAATGAACTGGAGGTTCAATATTTGTCCAACCCGGTCGAGGATGTGTATTTCGCGCTGCTGTCCGATTGGGTCGATGCCGACCGGGAAAGCTTGCCCGGCGATGACGCCTTGTTAAGCGTCGCCGTTAACGAAATAGACGCGCTGAACGACAAGTACGGAAAACAGCGGTTTTTTGTGTACCACCGCAAACGTCAGTGGAATCCGAGCGAAAACAAATGGATGGGCTGGGAGCGTAAGCGCGGCAAATTGCATGAGTTTAACCGGCTGCTGCGCGGCGCAACAGACACCTCATTTCTGCCGCTTAATGGCGAGCCCGCCTATGCGCCGCCGGGCGTTCGTTATGTCATTACCCTGGATGCCGATACCAAACTGCCGATCGGCGCGGTGCAACAATTGGTCGGTACCGCCGCGCATCCGCTCAATTGGCCGATTCAGGACCCGGTCACCGGTTGCGTGACCGGCGGCTACAGCATTCTCCAACCGAGAGTAACGCCGACACTGCCGCAACGGCGGGAACATTCCTTATTCCATCAGCTTTTCTCCGGCGCTTGCGGCGTGGACGCTTATTCGACCTCCGTCTCCGAAGTTTATCAGGACTTGTTCGCGCTGGGCACATACAGTGGCAAGGGCTTGTATGAGGTTGACGCGTTTGAAGCCGCGTTGGCCGGACGCGTTCCGGAAAACGCTTTACTCAGTCATGACTTATTCGAAAGCGTGTTCGCCCGTTGCGCCTTTGTCAGCGATATAGAATTATTCGAAGACTTCCCATCCCACACCGAAGTCGCCGCATCCCGCTCGCACCGCTGGGCGCGTGGCGATTGGCAATTATTGCCGTGGATTTTAGGCCCGCTCGGCAAAGACATACCGCTGATCGGACGCTGGAAAATGCTGGATAATTTACGCCGAACGCTGTCCGCGCCCGCCGCCTTGATGACCTTGTTGGCGGCATGGGCGATGCCGAATGCGCCGATGGCGACGCTGATGGGGATAGTCTTGTTTGCGCTGGCTTTCCCGGTGTTCGAGGCCATTGTCGGCGGCATGAAAATTCGCACTAATATACCGTTACGTAACCAATTGCGCGTTACCGCGGACAATGTAGTCATGGGTTTGAACAATAGCCTGGTTACCTTGGCCTTACTGGTGCAACAGGCCGGGCTGATGATGGATGCCATTATCAACACCTTGGTGCGGCTGTATATCACCCGGCGCAAACTGCTCGAATGGGTTACCGCGCTGGAAGCGAAAACCGCAGCCGGACACACGCTGAAGGATTTGATCAGGCCGATGCTTAGCGTGATTCTTGTGATCGCTGGCGCCGCTTCGATAGTGTTGCTGCTTAATCCCGCTTCGCTTGAAATTGCCGCGCCGTTCCTGCTGTTGTGGTTATTGTCGCCGGTCATTGCCTACATTCTGAGTTTGCCGCCGCGACCGGACCCGGCCGAAGCCTTATCGGCCGAGGACGCTTTACTGTTACGCCAAGTGGCGCGGCGCACCTGGCGGTTTTTCACCACCTTTGTGAACGAAAAGGACAACTATCTGCCGCCGGATAATTTTCAGGAAGACCCGGAGCCGGATATTGCTCACCGCAGTTCGCCGACCAATTTCGGGCTCTATCTTTTATCGACGCTGGCCGCGCACGACTTGGGCTGGCTGGGCCTGACCGACACCGTTGAGCGATTGGAGGCGACTTTAAACACGCTGAGCAAAATGCCGAGGCTGCATGGGCATTTTTATAATTGGTACGACACCCGAACCTTGCTGGCGCTGGAGCCCAAATACGTATCGACCGTCGATAGCGGCAATCTGGCCGCGCATCTGCTGGTTGTTGTGCAAGGATTTAGAGATTTGACGCAGCAGCCGTATGCCTTTTCCACGGTGTTAAACGGCATTGCCGACACCCATAAACTACTGGTATCCGCCTTGGCCGACATTAACGATAGCCAGCGCATGCAGATAGTGACTCAGGAACAATTGCGCAAAAAAATCGATAAACTGGGCAGCTTGCTGACCGGCGTGGCGACCGATCCCGAAGAATGCGTCCGTTTGTGGCGACTGATCAGACCCTGCGCCGATAACCTGCTGGATTTGGCCCGCACTTATGCGGCGGAGCGCGGCGAACTTGCCGATAACAGCGAAGTGCTGGCATGGGCCATGCTACTGACCGACGATATCCGCTCGCATCAGCGCGACTTGGAAAGCTTCGGCCCATCGATCTATTTCGGGCTTTCCGCCGACAATCTTCAGCAAACGGAAACTCAACGCTGGAACGCCTTGACTCGGCGCATCGACACCCTGGCTGAAGTTGCGGAACAATTGTTCATCGAGATGGATTTTCGCTTTCTTTACGACCCGAATCGGCACTTGTTTTCGCTCGGCTATCGCGTGGAAAAAGGCGTTATCGACGACAGCTATTACGACTTGCTCGCCTCGGAAGCCCGCCTGACCAGCTTAATCGCTATCGCCAAACGCGAAGTGCCGAGCGCGCACTGGTTTCATTTGGGCCGCCGGGTGACGCGCACAACCAACGGCAGCGTGTTGTTGTCGTGGTCCGGCTCGATGTTCGAATACCTGATGCCCGCCTTGGTTACTTATACCCCGCGCTACAGCCTGCTGGATCAAACCTGCCGTCTGGTGGTGCAAAGCCAGATTGAATACGGCGAACAATGCAAGGTCCCCTGGGGCGTTTCCGAATCGGCGTTTAACGGCCGCGACCGTTGGTTTACTTACCAATATTCGGCGTTCGGTGTCCCCGGTTTGGGCATGAAGCGCGGGCTGGCTTACGATTTGGTGATTGCCCCTTATGCCACCGCTTTGGCGGCGATGTACAACACCCATGCGGCGGTGGAAAATTTCGAGCGCCTGAAAAAAATCGGCGCTTTGGGTCGTTACGGTTTTTTCGAAGCGCTCGATTTCACCCCGTCGCGGCTGGCGGAAAATCAACAGGTGGCGTTCGTGCGCTGCTATATGGCTCATCATCAAGGCATGTCCCTGGTCGCGTTAACCAATGTCGTGCTCAATGAAATCATGCGCCGCCGCTTCCACCGCGTCGCCATGATTCAGGGCGCCGAGTTGCTGTTGCAGGAACGGGTTCCGCAGGGTTTTGACCGCGGCATTCCCGACTTCACCCAAGCCGAAGCCGAAGTTAAAGAAATCATCCAGCCGCCGATACGCCGCGCGCTGTCGCCGATGTCGTTGGTGCCTTCCGCGCATTTACTGTCCAACGGCCGTTACGGGGTAATGATCACCGCCGCCGGATCGGGCTACAGCGTTTGCGAAAAGTTGGCGGTCACCCGTTGGCGTGAAGATGTGACGCGCGATTGCTGGGGCAGTTATATTTATTTACGCGATGTCGTCAGCGGCGACATTTGGTCGGCCGGATACCAGCCGACCGCGGCGATTCCGGACCGCTACGAAGTGGCTTTTCTCGAAGACCGGGTGCGTATTTCGCGCGAAGACAAAACCGTCGCCAGCCATTTGGAAATCATTGTCTCGCCGGAGGATAATGCGGAAATCCGGCATTTAAGCTTAATCAATAACGGCAGCCATATTCTGGAACTCGAGCTGACCTCCTACTCGGAAATCGTCTTGGCGTCGCCGACCGCCGACATCGCGCATCCGGCCTTTTCGAATTTGTTTATCCAGACCGAATACCTACAGCGATCTTGCGCCTTAATCGCGCAACGGCGGCCCCGGTCGGACGATGAGCCGCGGATTTGGGCGGCGCATGTGCTGGCTTGCAGCGGCCTGTTGGAAGGGCTCCAGTATGAAACCGACCGAGTGCGCTTTATCGGCCGGGGCCAAACCTTGCGCGCACCCGCCTCAGTGGTTGACGGCCGCCCGCTCAGCAATACGGTCGGCGCGGTGTTGGACCCGATTTTCAGTTTACGCACCCGCGTCAGCATCGAACCGGGCGCGACCGTGCATGTGACCTTCACCACCTTGATCGCGTCTTCGCAACAGGCGGTTGAAGATTTAGCCGACAAGTATCACAACGCGGCCACTTTCGACCGGGTTTCCGATCTGGCTTGGACCCATGCCCACATTCAATTGCGCCATTTGCGCATCAAACCCGATGAAGCCCAACTATTTCAAGCCCTGGCTAATCGCTTGCTGTATGCCGATGCGTCGTTGCGCGCGGATAGCAGGCTGATGCAGTTGAACCGGCTCAATGTCACCGGTTTATGGCGTTTTAGTATTTCCGGAGACCGTCCTATTGTGTTGTTGCGGGTCGCGTCGACCGAAGACCGGGTCATTGCCGATCAGTTATTGCGCGCCCACGAATATTGGCGAATGAAACGGCTGGCGGTCGATTTGGTGATTTTGAATGAAAAAGAAATCACCTATATCAATGAATTGCAGAACTTAATGGACAACATGGTGCGCGAAAATCAAGCTTTTTCGGCGCTTCCCGAATACGGCGGACAAGGTGAGGTGTTTGTGTTGCGAGCCGATCAGCTCAGTGAAGAGGAACGTGTGCTGTTGCTAACCTCGGCTCGCGTGGTGCTGTTGAGTAGTCGCGGCACTTTGGCCGAACAACTGATGCGTCATGCCAAACCGACGCCGAAATTTACCTCGCCTAAACTGTTGCTGGCGCCCGCTATCGAACTCAAAGAGCCGTCCATCGTCCCCGCCGATCTTGAATATTTCAACGGCTTGGGCGGCTTTGCCGACAACGGCCGCGAATATGTCATCGTGCTGGGCAAGGGTCAATCGACACCCGCGCCTTGGATTAACGTAATCGCCAATGCCGACTTCGGGTTTACCGTTTCGGAGTTGGGCGGCGGCTACACCTGGAGCCTTAATAGCCGCATGAACCAACTGACGCCGTGGTCGAACGATCCGGTCAGCGATACTCCCGGCGAAATATTTTATGTGCGGGATGACCAAACCGGCGAATTGTGGAGTCCGACCGCGTTGCCTATCCGAGTCGATAACGACGCCGTTTATGTGATTCGCCACGGTTTGGGCTACAGCCGTTTCGAACATGCTTCTCACGGCATTCACAGCGAGTTGTTGCAGTTTGTCAGCCCGGACGATCCGGTCAAAATTTCAACGCTGACCTTGAAAAACTATTCCGACCGGCCCCGTAAATTAACCGTCACCGGCTATGTCGAATGGGTGCTCGGAGCCTCGCGCACCGCGACCTCGCCCTATATCGTAACCGAGTCGGATCAGGCCTCCGGCGCTTTGTTGGCTTATAACCGGCTGGATGCGGATTTCGGTCAACGGGTTGCGTTTGTCGATTTAATCGGCCTGCCGACTGAATGGACCTGCAATAGAACCGAATTTATCGGCCGCAACGGCACTCTGGATGCGCCGCTAGCCTTGTGCCAATCCAGAGCGCTTAAAGGCCGCGCCGGTTCAGGGCTCGATCCCTGCGCGGCGCTATCGACACGGCTAAGGCTTGCGCCCGGTGAAAGCGTCGAGATTGTATTTTTATTGGGGCAAGGCAACGACCGCGACCACGCTAACGAACTCATCAAGCGTTATCAAACGGCCGATATAGCCGCAATCTTCGCCTCGGTAAAACAATCCTGGTCGCGCACCGTCGAAAAAGTTCAGGTTAAAACGCCGGACAGAGCGCTGGATTTGATGTTGAACGGTTGGTTGCTGTATCACACATTGAGTTGCCGGCTGTGGGCGCGCGCCGCTTTTTATCAGGCAGGCGGCGCTTTCGGTTTCCGCGACCAATTGCAAGACAGCATGGCGCTGGCGATGGCCCGTCCCGAACTGGCCCGCGCCCATATCCTGCGCGCCGCGGCGCATCAGTTTGTCGAAGGCGATGTGCAACATTGGTGGCACCCGCCGTCCAATCGCGGCGTGCGCACCCATTTTTCCGACGACCTGATTTGGCTGCCCTATGTGGTGTCTCACTATATCAAGGTCAGCGGCGATAGCGCCGTGCTCGATGAAACCGTGCCGTTTTTGCAAGGTCCCCTGCTGACACAGGAGCAAGAAGACGCTTATTTCGAGCCGGTTCAATCCGGGCAACAAGCCGACCTGTTCGAGCATTGCGCACGAACCTTGGATGCGAGTCTAAAACTCGGCGAACACGGACTGCCATTGATGGGCGGCGGCGATTGGAACGACGGCATGAACCGGGTCGGTCATCAGGGCAAAGGCGAGAGCGTCTGGCTGGCTTGGTTTCTGCTGGCGACCTTGCCGGAATTCGCCAATTTGGCGCAAGCGCGAGGCGATACCGAACGCGCCTTGCGTTGGCGGCAACATGCCGTGTGGCTGAAAACCTCGGTGGAAGCGGAAGGCTGGGATGCATCCTGGTACCGGCGCGCCTATTTCGACGACGGTACGCCGTTGGGATCGGCGTCCAATACCGAATGCCGCATCGATTCGCTGGCGCAAAGCTGGAGCGTTATTTCCGGCGCGGCCGACCCGGACCGGGCGCGGACAGCGATGAATTCAGTGCGCGAATACCTGATACAACACGGCGACGATCTGGTGCTGCTGTTTACGCCGCCGTTCGATAAAACCGAGTTGGACCCCGGCTACATCAAAGGCTATTTGCCGGGCGTTCGGGAAAACGGCGGGCAATATACCCATGCCGCGGTGTGGTGCGTTATCGCTTATGCGCTGCTTGGAGAGGGCGATCAGGCTTTCGAACTGCTGCATATGTTGAACCCGATCAATCGCGCCGCCAATCGGACCGGCGTGTATGCCTATAAAGTCGAGCCCTATGTGATTTCGGCGGATATTTATGCGGTTCCGCCGCATGTCCGGCGCGGCGGTTGGACGTGGTATACCGGCGCTGCGGGATGGTTTTACCGGGCCGGTCTGGAATGGCTGTTGGGTTTAACGATCCGGGCGGGCAAAATGCATTTTAATCCGTGTATTCCGCGCCAATGGCGTAGTTACAGTTTGACTTATCGACATGAAGATACCGGCTATGAAATTACCGTCAATAATCCCGACGGCGTGAATAAAGGCGTGGTATCGATTCAATTAGACAGCGTTGTGCAAGACGGGCTTGACGGTATTTTGCTGGTGAACGATGGGCAACAGCATCGGGTAGTGGTGGTGATGGGATGAGCGGTGTTTATCGTAAGTAGGAGCGGGCCTAAATTTTTATAGTTTTATAGTTCCCACGCTCCGGCGTGGGAATTCAGTCTGCAACGCTCCAGCGTCTACCATTGCGTTCCCACGCCGGAGAGACTGTGAAAATATTCGTTTTAGAACAAAAGCATTCACCACGAAGGCACGAAGGACACGAAGTTTTCAATACACTGAATTTAAATAATTATTTTTCCTTCGTGCTCTTCGTGCCTTCGTGGTGAAGAGTTTTTTAAACCGATTTTGATAATACTTTCACAGTCTCCTGAGCGTGGGAACGATGCACTTTAGGACGTAGGCCGTAATACCCACAGGGCACAAGTAAGCCAGCCCGGCGATAGCCAGGGTGGGTGTTTCCGGCATTTCGGAGCCGAGTAATGCCGGAAACGCCACCTCGCGCTACGCGCTTGGATGGCCTTATTCCGGCCTACTTCGGGATATGTATAAAGACGAGCGCCGGAGCGTGGCAACGATAGCAAATAACTTACCGCGACACCGGATCATTAACAGCGGTTATCGCGGACCCGGCCCGCTCCTACACTTAGGCCGGAATAAGGCCCTCCATTGATCCATTTATGAGTAGCTTAAGCATGAATGACTTACCGCGACACCGGATCATTAAAATTCTTACCGCACAGCTCCCTGAAAAACCGACGGATGCGGCGATTAACTTATGGGAGCTGATGGCGACTCAAATCATTTCGGTCATCGGTGAAAGCGGATTCAGTTCAATTTATGCGAGAAGTCTATTTCTAACTCAATCAACATGTCCTTGGCTCCCGGCCGACTCTACAGCACCGGAGGAGCATCGCTTTGCCGCATTAAAAAAGAGTCTGGACGGACAACCCCCTTCACAAGCCAATGAAGCAAATAATTTACTGCTGACCACTTTCACCGACATCCTGGCCTCGTTAATTGGTGAGACCTTAACAAACCATCTTTTAGACTTGGCTTGGGGTGGTAATGACGCTTTAGACAGAAGCGGTAATGAGGTTCAAAATGAATGAGAAAGTCACTATACGCCGCCTGAACACAGGCGTCCCCGGTTTGGATAATCTGTTGGGAGGAGGTTTACCGGAGTTCTCGTTTAACCTGATTACCGGCGCGCCGGGAAGCGGAAAAACCACGCTCGCCCACCAGATTATGTTCGCGCAGACCAGCCCGGATAAGCGGGCGCTGTTCTTCACTATGGTCGGGGAACCGGCTTTAAAAATGTTCCGTTATCAGCAGCAATTCGAGTTTTTCGATTTCACTAAAATCAATCAATCGATCCGCTTCGTCAACCTGTCCGAAGACCTCCTGAAAGGGGACTTTGCTTCGGTATTGTCACGCATGGTCACCGAAGTGCAGGATTATGCTCCCAGCTTTATCTTTGTCGATTCGTTTCGCTCGCTAACGCGCTCGGCGGAACAGATGGAAAACGGGCTATCCGAGCTGCAACGGTTCTTGCAACAACTGGTCCTGCAAATGGCCGGGTGGCAGGCGACCACTTTTCTGATCGGCGAATATGGGCCGTCGGAAACAGAGTCAAATCCTGTGTTTACCGTGGCGGATGGCATCTTGGAGCTTTCGCAAAGTGTGCATCGCAATTCGATGGTGCGCAAAATACAAGTGGTCAAAATGAGAGGCCAAGCCCAAACGCCCGGTTTGCATACCTTCCGTATCAGTAAGCAAGGTCTTCATATTTTCCCGAGGGCGATTGTCGAACAGTTCAAGGCGGTTGACTCATCACCGAAGATCGCGGCCGGCGAGGACCGGATTTCCATGGGCATACCCGGTTTGGATGAAATGCTGGGCGGCGGCTTACCGGTCGGCTATTCGCTACTGGTAGTCGGACCAACCGGTTCCGGCAAAACCATCTTGGCCACCGAATTTCTCGCCGAAGGCGTGCGAAGAGGCGAACCCGGCGTAATTGCGGCGTTTGAAAAAAGCCCCAGCCAACTGCTCAGCAATAAACTGCAAACGCTGATCCAATCCGGTCAAGTGGGAGTCATCGACACGCGTTCGCTGAACTTATCGATTGATGAAACCCTGCACGATTTGATCTCAATGATTAAGAACATCCGGGCAAAGCGCGTGGTCATTGATTCTTTGTCCGGCTTTGAGCTGGCCTTGGCGCCCGAGTTTAGCGAAGATTTTCGCGGATCGTTGTATAGGATGGTTGCCGAGCTTACCGGCATGGGCATGACCATATTAATGACCTCGGAGCTGGAAGACCGCTACACCGATTTGCGCTTTAGCCCGTTTGGCAGCGCATTTCTCGCCGACGCCATTATTGTGCAACGCTATATCGAAATAGAGAGTCAATTCAAGCGCGTGTTCTCGGTTGTTAAAGTGCGCGGCAGCACGCACAGCAAGGACATTCGTTTATTTGACATCATCGATTCCGGCATCGTTATCGGCGAGACCTTACCCGACTATAGAGGCATTATGTCCGGCCGCCCCACAGTGTCACAAGCTGACGATAGGAGACAGCCATGAGCGAAACCGATAATAAAGATTCCGCGAGTAATGATTCGGCGATTAAGCCGCAGCCCGGCAAATTGCCGGAAGCTGTCGATGGCGGCAGCGAAAACGACGCCGTTGCTAAGGAGCCCCTTTTAAGTCGCGAGCAATTGCTTAGTGCGCGAGAAGATTCGGCGCATTTGCGGGAAATGGCCGCCGACTTGCGTGAAGACGCTGTGCAACTACGTGAAGAGACCGTGACCTTGCGTGAACATGCTAACCCCCTGTTTTCGGCTGCCTTGCACGGGCAAGACAGCAGCCCAACCGAGTCTATACAAGAAGCAACCAGTATATTACGGCAGGCCAACGAACATTTAGTCATTGCGACCCTTGAAGCGCAGAAGCAAGCCGAACAAATCCAACAAGCCAAAGATCAGTTGGATTATTTAGCCCACCATGACGCGCTGACCGATTTGCCCAATCGAATACTGCTGCAAGACCGGCTGAATCAAGCGATTGAATTGGCCCGCCGGCAAAGTAAAAACTTTGCGGTGATGTTCATGGATTTGGACCGCTTTAAACATATCAACGACTCTTTAGGCCATGCCGTTGGCGACCAGTTGCTGCTGTCGGTCGCACACCGCTTGAAGGGCTGCGTGCGTCATTCCGACACCATCAGTCGTCATGGCGGAGACGAATTCGTGCTGTTGCTTTCCTCTATTGAGCACGCCGAAGATGCCGCGCTCTCGGCGCAAAAGATGCTCGCCGCGCTGGCACTGCCTCATCGCATCGACCGGCACGATATCCATATCAGCGTCAGTATCGGCATCAGCATTTACCCCAACGACGGTCGTGACGCGGAAACCCTGATCAAAAGTGCGGACACCGCAATGTATTGCGCCAAGGAAAGCGGGCGCAATAATTATAAATTCTTCGAATCGAACATGAATGCTTTAGCCGTCCGCCGGCAAAACACCGAAGCCGGTTTGCGGCGCGCATTGGAACGGCAGGAATTTATATTGCATTACCAACCTGAAATAGATCTTCATAGCGGCCGCATTATCGGCGTCGAAGCGCTGATTCGTTGGCGGCACCCTGAACTGGGCTTGTTAGCGCCGGAGCAGTTCGTACCCATCGCCCAAGAGTGCGGACTGATTCTACCGATTGGCCGCTGGATGCTGCGCGAAGCGTGTTTCCAGGCCCGGCTTTGGCAACAAGCCCAGTTACCGGCTATTCCTGTATCAATCAACATCTCGGGCGTTGAATTTCGCGATAAGTGTTTTCTCAAAAATATACGTTCCGCGCTTAAGGAAGCCGGTTTGGAGCCGCGTTACCTGGAACTCGAACTGACCGAAAATGTGCTGATGCAAGACACCGATCTCACCAACTCCGTGTTGCATGCCCTCGCAGAATTGGGTGTAAAACTTGCCGTCGATAACTTCGGCACCGGTTGTTCCAGCTTAAGTTATCTCAGAACTTTTTCGATCGATACTTTGAAAATAGACCGCTCCTTTGTAAACCGGATGATCGGCAATCAGGACGATGCGGCCATTGTCAGCACCGTAATTAACATGGGTAAAAGCCTCAATAAACGCATCATTGCAGAGGGCGTCGAAACACCGGAGCAGGCCGCATTTTTGATGGCTCGGCAGTGCGATGAAGGCCAGGGTTACTATTTCGGCTATCCGGTAGCGGCAGAGGCGTTTACTCATTCACTGCAAACCGGCGTTTGATGATTATCTTGTGCCGCACACTGGACGGAACAATACAAGGTTTAGCGCTGGCAAGTGCTGCAAAATACCGTTGACCGATTGGCTATTCGGATTTCCGTTAACGGCTGTTTGCACGCGACACAGGGCAATCCGGCGCGGCCGTAAACGCTGAGCTGCTGTTGAAAATAGCCGGGTTTTCCGGATTCATTGACAAAATCCCGTAGCGTTGTGCCGCCTTGTTCGATAGCGTGCAGCAAAACCACCCGAATACATTCGGCCAATTTTTGATAACGCGCCAAAGAGACTTTCCCGGCTTGACGCGTAGGCTGTATCCCGGCCATAAATAAAGCCTCGTTCGCATAAATATTGCCCACGCCGACCACGATATGGCTGTCCATAATGAAGGACTTGACCGCTATGCTGCGGCTTTTGGATAAGGCGTAAAGCAGCTTGCCTTCAAAATCGGCTAACAGCGGTTCCGGGCCCAAATCTTTTAATAATGGATGTTGCGCTACCGGTTCCGTGGTCCATAACACCGCGCCAAACCGGCGCGGATCGTTCAATCGCAGCACCGTTTCGTCGTTAAACACAAAATCGACATGATCGTGTTTGCCGACGCTTTGATCTTTCGACACAATCCTTAAATTGCCGGACATGCCCAAATGCAAAAGCACCGTGCCGGAATGGGTTGAAAGCAGCAGATATTTGGCTCTTCTGGAGACGGATTGAATGCTGAGTCCGGTTAACGATTGGCTGAGCGTTTCCGGCACCGGCCAGCGCAGTTTGGGCTGGCGAACGATGACGTGTTTGACGGTTTGGCCTTCGATATGCGGAGCGATGCCGCGGCAGGTGGTTTCGACTTCGGGGAGTTCGGGCATGATGGTTAGAGAATCTTATGAATTGGGGGACTAAGTTTAACATGACCGGGGAAGGAAGCTTGTAGAGCCGGAACATAGGTACGCTGCTTCCCTGTATTGCAACTCGGTTAAGCGGGGACGCGTTCGCGTTCATAAAGAATTTGTATCGTAGCCGTAGCTAATAAAATGACATCGTTCCCACACCGGAGCGGGGAACGATAGTAAAAATCAACGAACAGTGGGGGTTAAAAAATTTTAATCAGAAATCCGTCTCAAAAAATCAGCTTGCTCTTGTTTTAAAAAGGCTAACGATTTCTGAAGCGTTGATGATTGAATTGTTTCTTGGTGGTTATCCTGCTGTTCTTTTATTAACGAGTTGATGTAGTTTTTATCTATTTCTCCGGTCAGCTCCCCTCTATCACGGTCAATGGCAATGCGTGTCGCCAATTCATTGATTTGATGAAGTCCGGACGACGATGTTGGTTGTAATCCGGTTGTTGCAGCCTCCACTAAATTCTTATCGTTTGCTGTAAGCAAGTCGTTTATTGCAAAACTCTTAAATTGACTGTCTTGATTTGACTTCGGCTGCTTCACAACTGTTGTTAAAAGGCTATCTGAGATTTTCATAACAATCTCACTGAAAATTTACAATCACTTGATCTTGACCGCCGTAAATAGGAGGTGAAACGGTACCTGTTCCAGTAACTTGGCGCTCCCATAAAAATCACACACATTCCAAATAATATTTTAAACAATTTCATAAATTTTCCTTTAATTTAAAAGTATATAAAGAGATTGACATAGGATTGTAGAATAACATGTAAAGTTATCTGTAAAATCAATATTCGCTAATTCCCAATATCAAGCTCGAGAAACCAGTCGCGGAAGCGCCATATTACCGCCTATGCTCAGCCTGTCAAAATACAACCATGCATGAAAGCCGCCACGCCACAGCTTTCAGCACACCGCGCCCTCACCTGCTAACTGCAACGGCCCCCCTTCGCTGGTTTCCAAGCCCCACCAGATGTGTATAACGATGAGAACTTAGCATGGCTGGGGGATATGGGTTTGTATAGAACGAGGAGAATTGTGCGCCAACAGAAAGGAGCTGGACGGGTTATTTAACCCGTCCACAGGTTTCACTTAAAATTGTGGGTAATCGAAATAACACGGCCCCACAAAAACACAACCAACGCCCAACAATTTATTCGCCGCTATGTGCGATGTCGTACAGATGCAAAGCCGCGCTTCATTCCATAATTCCTCCGAACTTAATCTAAGGAGACGTATTATGAATGTTCCTAATATCTCAGCCACTGATGAAGTCGGACGCAGACGCGCCACCGACGATCTCGGACGTAGACGCACCGCACCCAGTATTCAACCGGAAGCCCTGCCCGCTCCATCGAGCGCCGTGTCGTGGGGTTCTATCGTGGCCGGAGCCACCGCCGCCGCCGCATTGGCGCTGATTCTCACCATGCTGGGAGCCGGTTTCGGCTTATCCTCGGTATCGCCTTGGGCCTATGCCGGCATCACTGCGGAAACCTTCGGCATATCCACTATCCTGTGGTTGACCCTGACCCAGCTGATTGCTTCAGGGGTGGGCGGCTATCTCGCCGGCAGATTGAGGACAAAATGGGTTGCGACGGATACCGACGAAGTCTACTTTCGCGATACCGCGCACGGTTTTCTGGCCTGGGCGGTGTCGGCGCTGATGACCGCCGCCCTGCTCACATCAATGATTAGTTCGATTGTCAGCGGCGGCATTCAAGCCGGCGGCGCTGCGGCTGCGCTTACCGCAGGCACGGCGGCAGCGGCCGGAGCCGAAGTGGCGAAGTACAACAACAATGAGCCGACGAAGTACTTCATGGATTCGTTGTTCCGAAAAGACCTTAATGCCGTTCCAATCGTCGGCGAAAGCGGAGCCGCTTCCGAGTCAAGCCCAGCCGAATCCACCTCCGAAGTGACCCGCATTTTTATGAACAGCGTTCGCACCGGGCCTTTGCCTCCGGAAGACGTTCGCTATGTCGGCCAAGTTATCGCCCAACGTACCGGACTGACCCAACAACAAGCTGAAAGACGCGTCGTTGAAACCTATAACCAAGTACAAGGCAAACTGAACGAAGCGGAAATCGCCGCTAAACAAGCCGTCGACAGCGCGCGCAAAGCTTCGGTTTATGCCTCGTTGTGGTTCTTCACCTCACTGCTGATAGGCGCCTTCACCGCCAGTTACGCGGCGACTTACGGCGGTCGGCAACGCGACTTGTAATTCAACCCCTTTAACGAGGAAACCCATCATGCGCTCAATACTTTTATACCTACTCGGCATCCCGATTCCTATCATTATTCTGTTGGCGTTATTCATGAGTTAAACGCTAAGCCCGCTTGATTTAAACTGGAGAAAACACGATGACATCTGAAACCGGTAAAGAAAAAAAATCGACTTCATCCAAAGCTCAGGACGCGACAGCATTGTTGAAAGCCGATCATGAACAAGTCAGCGAGCTGTTTATCGAATACCAGGAAGCGGATTCGAAGAACAAAAAAAAGCAGCTTGCCGAGCAAATCTGCAATGAATTAACGGTACATGCTCAAATTGAAGAAGAGATTTTTTATCCGGCCGTCAAACAGGCCTTGAAGGATAAGGAATTAATTCCGGAAGCCAGGGTCGAACATGCAACGCTGAGAGCGTTGATCTCCGAGGTCAGAGGCGTGGAACCCGATGGCGAGATGTTTGACGCCAAGATCAAGGTGATGCAAGAGTACGTCAAGCATCATGTCAAAGAAGAGCAGAATGAGATGTTTCCCAAAGCAAAGGCCACCGACCTGGATATGATGGAGCTTGGCAGCAAAATGTCTCAACGCAAACAAGAGCTTCTCGCCGCCCGACCTTAACAGGCTGTGGGTTAGTAATTCCGTAAGTTTTCAGCGGGAGTGCAAGCTTTGCTTGCGTTTGCAGGCGAAGCCTGCACTCCGGCTATTTGGCCACTGGCTCAAGTTATTTTATGCATGTTTCTTAACTGATTTCATGCGCGTTACTACGTCGTCCGTCCGGCATGACGGCGATACTGCAAATATAAATTCCATCCGCTCCGCTGCAATCGACCGGAAGGTCATGTTTAAGCTAAATCATACGATCAAAAACATAAGAGGTTTTCTATGACTACGCCTAAAGATCAGAAACCGACCAACCCAACCGGTCTTCATCCGTCGCCTGCCGATCTTAACCGTTCCGAGCAAGCCGCGGCGATGCTCGCTCAAGAGCCGGGCGAAACGCTGACGACCAATCAGGGACTGCCCGTTAGCGATAACCAAAATTCCTTACGCGCCGGTTCTCGCGGTCCAACCTTGCTCGAAGACCATATCCTGCGTGAAAAAATCATGCATTTCGACCATGAACGCATCCCCGAACGCGTAGTGCATGCGCGCGGGGCAGGCGCTCACGGCGTGTTCGAACTGTACAAATCAATGAGCCACTACACCAAGGCCGGTTTTTTGCAAGACCCGCAGGTTAAGACCCCGGTGTTCGTGCGTTTTTCCACGGTCGCCGGTTCTCGCGGCTCCGCCGATACCGCCCGCGATGTGCGCGGATTCGCGGTTAGGTTCTATACCCAGGAAGGCAATTTCGATCTGGTCGGCAACAACATGCCGGTGTTCTTTATTCAAGACGCGATTAAATTTCCCGATTTAATTCATGCGGTCAAGCCGGAACCGCACCATGAAATTCCGCAGGCGTCATCGGCTCACGATACTTTTTGGGATTTTATTTCGCTGATGCCGGAATCCATGCATACGATCATGTGGCTGATGTCGGACCGCGCTATTCCCAGAAGCTTTGCCACGATGGAAGGCTTTGGCGTGCATACCTTCCGTTTTATTAACGAGTCCGGTAATTCCGTGTTCGTTAAATTCCACTGGAAGCCGGTGCGCGGTGTGCATTCTCTGGTATGGGACGAAGCGGTCAAGCTGGCCGGTAAGGATGCTGACTTTCATCGGCGCGACTTGTGGGACGCTATCAATCAAGGCCAATACCCGGAATGGGAACTCGGTGTGCAAATCGTCCCCGAGGAAGACGAATACAAATTCGACTTCGACCTGCTGGATGCGACCAAACTGATTCCCGAACTCTTGGTGCCGGTGCAAATCATCGGCAAGCTGACCTTAAACCGCAATCCCGATAATTTCTTTGCCGAAACCGAGCAGGTGGCTTTCCATCCCGGCCATATCGTGCCGGGTATCGATTTCACCAACGATCCTTTACTACAAGGCCGGTTATTTTCCTATACCGACACTCAGCTTTCCCGGCTGGGCAGTCCCAATTTCCACGAGATCCCGATCAACCGCCCGATCGCCGCAGTCAACAATAATCAACGCGACGGCCATATGCGCCAAACGATTGTCAAAGGCCGAGTGAGTTACGAACCCAACTCCTTGGGTAAAGGCCTACCGATGCAAAAACCGTGGGATCAAGGCGGCTTCGTCAGTTACGGCGAACCGATGGAAGAAGAAAAAATACGCGTGCGTAGCGAAGGTTTCGCCGACCACTTCTCGCAAGCGGCACTGTTCTGGCGCAGTCAGTCGCAATGGGAAAAAGACCACATCGTCTCGGCATTCTGCTTTGAGCTGGGCAAAGTCGAAATTGACGCCGTGCGCGAGCGCATGGTCTCGCTGCTGGGCCAAGTTGATCGGTTTCTGGCCCATCGGGTCGCCGAGGGATTGGGCATGGCGGTTGCTCCGCCTGCTCACGGCGCGGAAGCGCTTCCTTATACCGATGAACCGGAAATGGACACCGCCTTGAGTCTCGCCAATAGCCGCAAAAATTCTATCATCGGCCGCAAAATCGCCGTGCTGGTCGCGGATAATGTCGACGAGGAGTCGCTGGTGATCTGCAAAACCTTGGAAGCCGAGGGTGCAAGCGTAAAATTCATCGCCCCCCGGCTGGGCGAGGTCAAAAGCAATGAAGATGAGCTTATTAAAGTGAATTACAGCCTGCCGACGGTCGGCTCGGTGTTGTTCGATGCGGTCTTTATTCCGGGCGGACAGCAAAGCGTGGAAACTTTGTGCGCGAATGCACATGCGGTACTTTTCGTCAAGGAAGCTTACAAACACGGCAAAGCGATTGCGGCTCACCATAACGGCACCTTGTTAATCGCCCAAGCGGCTCGCTCGGCGGGGGTAGCGGATGGTGCCTTTAAAGGACCGGGCGTCATTACTTTATCGTCCGAAACCATCTCCGACTCTTTTTCCAAAAGTTTTATTGCGGCTATCGCGATGCATCGGTTTCCCGAGCGTCCGGACCTGGATGCGGTTGTGGCCTAGGGCCCACTGCCATTAAGTTAAGAAAAAAGCTCCCTCTCCTGCTGGAGAGGGTTGGGGTGAGGAGAATAAAAATAAGGAAAAAAGCTTTATTTGATCCCCTCATCCTAACCTAATCATGCTGGACTCTCCTGTCCAGCACCCTACGGGCGAGTGCAAATCCGCTCCCGGCGGATTTGTCCCGGAGGGAGAAGGGACTGTCCATCCGTAACTTAATGGCAGTGGGCCTAGGGCCATGCAATTTATAGGAATGCCCGCTGCTATAGGTACCTCAGTTGATAAAGCAAGTTGGAGTGCAGGCTTCGCCTGCAAGCAGGCCAAGCCTGCACTCCCGATGCCTGAATGAATGTTGCTTGATCAACGATGGCATCTATATCTAAACGACGACAGAAACTATTTAAATAAGGAGAACGGAATGTCGGATTACACTCAATGGCAATTAAGGAAGCCGGTCAGCCGGATTTTTATTAAAGGGTTAATTGCTATTATCCCCATTACCCTGACCCTTTATTTACTGTTTTGGCTGGCCGGTACGGCTGAGTTGGCGCTGGGTAAAATATTCAAGATATTCTTCCCCGACAGCTGGTACATCAAAGGCATGGGCTTTGTTTTAGGTCTTGTGGTGGTGTTCTTTTTCGGGAACTTTCTTGAATCTCAAACTTTCCGCAGGCTGTTTCATCAATTTGAAGAACTTGTTATCCAGATTCCTTTGGTTAAAAGCATCTACACCGCAATACGGGATTTGAGTTCTCTGTTTTCGAGCGAGCAAAAAGGCAAGTTTCAAGAAGTGGTTTTGGTCAAGGTAGCTCCCAGTAACAGTCAACAGATAGGTTTTATCACGGTTTCGGATCATGAAAAGACAGCGCCGAGTTTTATTACCGAGGATCAGATTGCCGTGTTTTTGCCGTTTAGTTATCAGTTAGGCGGCTATACGGTAATCATGCCAAAGGAAAATGTAGTCAAAATAGATATGTCGGTTGAGGATGCGCTGCGTTTTATCGCAACCGCCGGGATTGTCGGCAATGTTAACGATAAAAAAACCTAAGCCATAAGCGTTCGATTCATCAATCATGGCCCGCTCCTACAACGTTTTTCCTTCGTGATCTTCGTGCCTTCGTGGTGAATAAAAAGACGCCAGGAAGTGATTCCGGAATTTTATAACCGCGACGAAAACGGCATTCCAAGCGCGTGGATTCAACGGATGCGGGAAAGCATGGCACAATTGACGCCGCGTTTTTCAGTCAACCGCACGGTGCGCGAATACACTGAGCACTATTATCTTCCGGCGGCTGCCGCTTACCGTTCGCGCGCCGCAGGCGATTGCGCCATCGGTAGGCAAATAGTCGAATGGCAACACGACCTGGACCAAAAATGGGCCGCCCTGCACTTTAGCAAGATAAAGAGTGAAACTCGTAATAACCATCATCTATTTGAGCTTCAGCTTTATCTGCATAACCTCGACCCCAAGACAGTGCGGGTAGAACTTTACGCCGACGGCGTCATCAACAATCCTTCGCTATGTCAGGAAATGACGCTGATTCGCCAACTGGTCGGCGCATCGGACGGCTACGTTTACAGCACTGCGGTGCCTGCGTCTCGCCCTGCCACGGATTATACGGCGCGAGTGATACCCTATTTCGACGGCATCGCAATCCCCTTGGAAGAGGTGCGCGTTCTATGGCAACAGTGATGTTTCAATGAACGAAACAACCGCCATAAGCTGTCTGTTTGTAGACATCGGCGGCGTCCTGCTGCTGACCGACGGTTGGAATCATCATATCCGTGAACGAACGGCTGCGGCGTTTAAACTGGATTGGGACGAGCTGGAGGAGCGGCATCATTTAAACTTCAATCTTTATGAGGTAGCGGCGCCAGTGCGGGCGTGCAAATCGCATTGTTGGGCATGAACTTGGCGCTCACCCATGCGGATTTTGTCGTTATTTAGTTTTCTACTGTGGGAATGTTGCTGACTTAAGCCGTGCAAAACCTTCTCGGCAATTGCGTAACCCGACGTATCGAAGCCGCCATGTCGGATTACGCCCGGCATGGATGGTTGGCATCATCGATTTTTCTGAGGCAGCTTTTCGATTTCATCGGGGGGTAATTTCGTTATTTTTGCGATCACAGTAATCTCAAAACCTTCGGCCAGCATGGTTTTGGCGACTTCGATCTTGCCTTCGATCTTGCCTTCGATCTTGCCTTCGATCTTACCTTCGGTTTTTCCTTCGATAAAAGCGGTATCCAGCGCAGCTTTGGCCTCGTTGTATTCCAAAATGCTTTTCAGGTAAGCGTCGTATTGGTCGCTGCTCAGATGCGACACTTCAGCAATATCAAAGCCTTTTTGAAAAATAGGCTCGTTCAAAATCGCCGGAATATGATCGAAATCTTCCAAGTGTTTCAGGAAATACACCCACTTATCGAAATGCGTTTCCAATTCGTGTTCTTGCTTGGTAAACAACGGCATTTGCAGGAATTTGAAATGCAGTTTGTGATAAAACACATCGCCGTCCTGATCTTTTAAACAAACATCGCGGCGGAATTTACGCTCCTCTTCTTGTTCGTCGTATTTGAAATCCAAAATCGCAATGAAATACACCGGCAGCAAATGAAAATCCCAGACGCCTTTTTGGCTTTGCTCGCGAATCGGGAAGGTTGAATAAAACAAGGAGCGGTCCTTGAAAAACTGCATTTTCGCTTTTTGCATTTCCACGATGAAGCGTTCGCCGCTGCCGCTTTGGCAATAAATATCGAAAATGGATTTACGTTCCTCAACCGTGTCCGATAACGCTTCGGGATTTTTAAAACTCAACTCGGCGATTTGATGTTGGGGCGGCAACAGCAGGTTCAAGAAATCGATCAATAAGTCTTTGCTCGCTTCTTCACCGAACAGCTTTTTAAAACCGAAATCGGTGTAGGGGTTGAAGTATTTGCTAATCATCTGGAGCCTCCTATTTGAATCGACTCAAATCATACCATATCGCTTCAGTGGGTCAGGATTGCAGATCCCGTCCCACTTGAGCATAAAACAGAGTTCCCACGGTTTCGGGACGCTGGAGCGTCTACTCCTGCATTCCCACGCCGGAGCGCTCGTCTTTATACACAACGCCGTTCAAGCCTCGTTATATCGCTAGATCGGACTTGCTGGCGTAGGGCGTGCCGTGCGCGCCTTGTTACGCGCATGACATCCATTGAGCGACTTAAAACGCTAGCGTTACGGCAGGCACTGGGCTGGCGTTAAATCCTGCACCTGCGAAGCTCCCAAGGCGCGCACGGCACGCCCTACGCAGGTGTACCCTCCGCGCATTGCCAAGCTCCGAGGCTCGTGTTTGTCCGCAAGACACTTGTGTATAAAGACGAGCACCGGAGCGTGAGAACAATAAAAAGTTAGGAATACGGTTGTAAATCCCGTTCCGCCAGGGCTTTAAGCATAGCGACTCATCTAACGCGGAATGTTTCTAGTAAAAACACCTACTCATGTTATAACATTGCACGAATTTCTTTTGCCCCACCCTCAAATAACATTAATAAGGTGAATACGATGCCCACAATCAACGGCGCGATCATTACCGATTTCGGTTCTTACGACATAGGCGAGTATGTTTTTACCCAAGCGGACGGGAAAATTACCGTGATAGGTCTAACCTCAGGCACGACCAGCGATGATTTGGCAATTGCCCGTTACAACGCTGACGGCAGTTTGGATAACACGTTTGACGGCGATGGTAAATTAATCGCTAAAGCGACTATGACTATTAATGCTGTTCGTCCGTTAAGCGATGGTAAGTTTATTACAGTCGGTACAAGCAATAACAAGTTTGCCGTTACCCGTTATAACAATGACGGTAGTTTGGATAAGACGTTTGATACGGATGGTAAGGTAACGACCGGTATATATAGCAATGATTCTGCCAGTGCTGTTACGGTGCAAGCGGATGGTAAGCTGGTAGTGGTAGGAGGATCAGCCTCTAACTATGGTGCAGTTGCACGTTATGATGCTGATGGCACCTTAGATACTAGCTTTTCTAGGGATGGTAAATGGGGGGCTTATGATAGTAATAGTGGTGGTATGTATGCCACTGCGGTTGCCGTACAACCTGATGGCAAATCCATAATAGCAGGTATAAGTGGTAATAATTTTGCCATTGTACGACTGGACCGTTATGGTAACTTGGATACGAGTTTTAATGATGATGGTAAATTGGCTGTTGACTTAGGCGGCACAGACATTATCAAAACAGTCACGGTATTAGGCTCAGGTAAAATCCTGGCGGCCGGCACCAGCGACGGCGACTTTGCATTGGTCCGCTATAATGCTAACGGCAGTCTTGATACCAGTTTCGACACCGATGGTAAGTTGGTCGCCGATTTAGGCGGTACTGAAACGCTGAACAGTCTGATCGCATTAAGCGATGGCAAATTCCTCGCCGCAGGCACCGACGGCAACAATGACATGGTGCTGATGCGCTTTAATAGCGACGGTTCTTTTGACACCAGTTTTGATACTGACGGCAAAGTCACCACCGATTTAGGCGGCTGGGAAACCGGTAACAGCGTCACCGTACAAAGCGACGGCAAAATTCTATTAGCCGGTACCACCGATAGCGATTCTGCGCTGGTCCGCTACAACACCGACGGCTCGTTAGACACCGGCTTTAACGGCAAAGGCACCGTCAATCATCTACCCACTGGCGCGGTCTCCATTACCGGCAATGCCGTCAAAGGCCAAACCTTAAGCGCAGCAAACACCTTGGCCGATGCCGATGGCTTAGGAACAATCAGTTACCTATGGCAAGCGAACGGAGTCAATCTGGGTACCGGCAACAGCTACACCTTAACCGCCAATGAAATCGGCAAAACCGTTACCGCCACGGCCCAATACACCGATTTGTTGGGTACGGCTGAAAGCGTCAGCAGCACAGCAACGGCCGTTGTCGCTGACACTACTAATAATCCACCTACCGGCAAGGTCACCATCACTGGCAATGCCGTTAAAGGCCAAACCTTAAGCGCAGCAAACACTCTAGCCGATGCCGACGGCTTAGGCGCAATCAGCTACCAATGGCAAGCGAATGGCGTCAACATCGGCACCGGCAACAGTTACACCTTAACCGGCAATGAGATCGGCAAAACCGTTACCGCCACGGCCCAATACACCGACTTGTTGGGCACAGCTGAAAGCGTGAGCAGTGCAGCAACATCAGCGGTAACCGACGCCACCGTGAGCGGAACACCCGGCGTAAGCATTACCGCCGGCGACCTTATCACCAGCGAGCAAGGCGATACGGCGGTATTCAGCGTCAAATTAAACTCAGCACCCACCCGCGATGTCACGCTTGCGTTTACCAGCAGCGATACCAGCGAAGGAGTTATCAGCAATCCCACCATGAAATTCACCTCAGCCAATTGGGCTACCGCGCAAACCTTCACCGTAACCGGACAAAACGACAGTCTGGTGGACGGCGATATTGCCTACACCATCAACGCTAACCTCACCACCTTGGATGTGATTTATAAAAAAGTGACCGTCGGCAGTTTAACGCTGACCAATCAAGATACGCCCGTCGCCAATGTGGTAACCCTCAACGGCACCGATGACACCGATATTTTGCAAGGCCTGTCGGAACCCAACTACATACTCGGCAAAGCAGGCGATGACGATTTATCCGGCGGCGCGGGTAACGATACGATTTACGGCAGCTACGGCAGTGACTTGCTGTTTGGCGAAGATGACAACGATGTTCTCTACGGCGAACAAGATGCCGATTATTTGGAAGGCGGCAACGGCAACGACACCTTGGACGGCGGTTTGGGCGTGGATACCCTGATCGGCGGCGCAGGCAACGACACCTATTATTTAGGCTACGATGCCGCGGATGTGATTAACGATCAAGGCGCGCCAACGGATGTCGATGTCGTGATCATGCCTTATCAATTAAGCAAATACACCTTACCGACGGGTATCGAACAAGGCACTATTGCTCAAGGCACCGGGGCCAGCAGTCTTACCGGTAACACCGGCAACAACGCCTTAACCGGTAACGACGGCAATAATATGTTAAACGGCGCGGTAGGGCGCGATTCGTTATTCGGCGGCGTCGGTAACGATGTGTTGATAGGCGGTACCGGCAATGACACCTTAAGCGGCGGGACCGGTAAGGATACATTCAAATTCAATGCGCCATTGAAAGCCAACACCGATAAGATCACCGACTTTATTGTCGTCGACGATACGATTCAATTGGAAAACAGCATTTTTACCAAACTCAAAGCAACCGGCGTATTGAATGCCGATAATTTTACGAAGGCGGCTACGGCACAAGACAGCAACGATTATATTCTCTATAACTCAGCTACCGGCGCGGTGAGCTATGATGCCGACGGCATCGGCTCGGGCGTTGCCGTGCAAGTCGCGCTGTTAGGCGTGGACCTCTCTTTAACCTTTGCGGATTTTGTGGTGATTTAAGTCGTAGCCGGGTTACAAGGTTACCGTTATTTCGGCATGGAAGCCGAACCTGTTAGCGCGGAACGAATCTAGCGCCGAAGTAGCAAACACGGTGCGCTAGCGGCAATCCGAACTTATAACGCAGGCATTTAGATTATCCATTTTTGTAAAAAAATGCTACCGTTAAACCCATGCAAAAACTCATGCGTTCTGTAAACACGTCAAACCGATAGCCATGAGTGCATAATGCTTGAAAAATAATAATTCATCTCCACTCCCAAGAGAAATATCATGACAACGACAGTTTTAATCCCCCCCACATCGATAACAGGCACAGTAAGCGGCGGAGTTGCAGGCTCAGGCAATTATTACGATTTTACCGTCACTTCAGATAACATTTATACCTTCACCACAACACCTAATTTTACTCCCGGCGTCAGCAAAGGTAACGCCGATCTTAATCTGTATCAAATTATCGACGGCGTCCCTGTCTTTAAAGCGGCCTCCGATGGCATTACCGGGGAAGCCGATGTGATCAATGTCGCGTTAACTCCCGGCGATTATCGCTTGGAAACGCTGCCTTTCATCGGCACGGTCGATTACACCTTGACCGCTACTTATCATCCGCAAGTTAATCAGGATTCATCGGATTTCGGCATAAACAACAGTTATTTCTTGGGTGCGCTTGATTGGGGTTCAACAATTGAGACCACTGCACTTCCCGATCATCAATTAGTCAGTAATGGCCGCACTGTTATCGATTTTAACGAGCATAAAGGCGACATGAACGACGCCTACTCTTTTACCATAGATAAACCGACTACGGTTACCGTCACTTTAACTCCTGATGCCAACAGCAATGTGGATTTAGCGTTGTACGACAGTCAAGGCAGCCAAATCAAGGGCAGCTTTAATGACACGGGAGCGGCAGATACGGTTAGCGCCGACCTGAAACCGGGAACTTATTGGGTTGACGCCGGTTTTGTCGGCAGCAGCAATTTGCAAAGTACCCCGGATAGCTCCAATTTCGTAGCAACCTATGATTTATCGATGAGCGCCAAACAATATGTGTTGCCAACGACTCAGTTCCGCGCCTTTAACGGCAACGCGACGGGCTTAGCGGAAACCTTTAACTTCAACAACAGCACCCAACCTGAAACCCTTACCGTATCCAATGCCGTTTATGCCGGACAGATAGATCAATCCGCTATCGTCAACAACTTTGCAGGCGAGGTCAATGCCGGGATTTTATTGACCACAGGCAGTGCAAAAAGTATCTTGGGACACACTTACAACCAAAAACAAGGCACCTCATCCTCGTTTACCGACACCGTCAATGGCGCGGTGAATAACTGGTCCAATACCGGCGGCAATAGCCAAAGCATGCAACCGCTCACGGCTGCTGGTAATACGGCCGGTTATAACGATAATGTGTTTAAAGCCGTCAATGGCTTAGTCACCGATCAAAATAAAGTGCTCAATGCAGAGAATCAACTTGATCCGATTACCGCTGTTTACGATGCCGCCAGCTTGTCATTCGATGTTTCCGTTACCGGCAAAGGCAATTTTCTCAGCTTCGATTTGCTGTTTGGCTCCGAAGAGTATTCGCTGTTTGCCGATCAATATGTCGATGGCGCGGTGATCATCGTCGACGGCAAAAATTACGCTTTATTCGACAAAACCAATCCTCAATCGATATTAAGCGTCACCCAAAGCAACATCGATAAAGGCTATTTTTACGACAATACCCAATTAGCCGATGGAACCAGCGTTTATCCTACTGAATACAATGGTATCAGCCGTTTAATCAGCGTACTGGCGCCGATCGATACCTCCCTAACGACTCATCACATTTCGATTGCAATTGCCGACACCAATGACCATGTCTTGGATTCCGGCATTTTCCTGACCAATTTAGACAGCGTCGATTTGACCCGGATAACCGATCAAAACGACGCCATCGGACCTAGAGAAACCGCTATTTCCGGTCTTTTTGCTAACGAAGCCGGAACAGCGGCAAACGATGTGCTTTTTGGCTCGGACGGACGCGATTATTCCCAATTGGGCGCAGGCAACGATAAAGTAGACACCGGAGCCGGCGATGACGTCATTTCCGGCGGTCAAGGCCGCGACACTATTCAGGCCGGCGCCGGTAACGACATCATTCAAGGCGCGGAGGCTAGCGATAAAGTAGGCGATAATCTTAATGCCGGAGCCGGTAACGATGTGGTCGCCGGCGGCGGCGGTGTCGATACCATTACCGGCGGAACCGGTTCAGACAGTGTCGACGGCGGCGCAGGTAACGACAAAATCACCGGCGGCACCGATGCTATCGGCGATAACCTGAACGGTGGCGTCGGTAACGACACTATTATCGATGGCAGCGGTAACGATACCGTTGCAGGCGGGACCGGTAACGACAGCATCTCCTCCGGGGGCGGAGCGGACATTATTACCGGCGATACCGGCCGCGACTCTATCAATGCCGGAGCCGGTAACGATGAAATTATCGGCGGCACCGATACACTCGGCGATAATCTCAACGGTGGTACGGGCAACGACGACATAGCGGCTGGAGGAGGTGCGGATACTATTACCGGCGGCACCGGTGTCGATACTATCGACGGCGGCGCCGGTAATGACCGAATTACCGGCGGCACCGATGCGCTCGGCGATAATCTCGACGGCGGCGCGGGTAACGACACGGTTACGGCTGGAGCCGGCAACGATACGGTGGATGCCGGAGCCGGCAACGACATCGTAACGGCTGGGGCCGGCGATGATACCCTTAGCGGAGGCGCAGGTAGCGATACGGTCTCAGGCGGCGCAGGACAAGACGACTTTATCATCAACTCGGATGTGGACGTTGATACTTTTGCGGATTTTTCCGTAACGGATGACACTATCAGTCTCGATAGTTCAATATTCACGTCTGTTAATACAGAAGAAACCATTACCGAGGATAATCTTGTAACTGACGGTGCGGCAACTGACGCTAACGATTATTTGATTTACGACAGCAGCACCGGTAGTTTGTCTTACGATGCCGACGGCAACGGTCCGGGCGAAGCTGTCGAAGTCGCTGTTATCGGTGCGGATCTAGGTTTAACTAGCGCAGACTTCTTAGTCATCTAGTCCGGCGTTTATTTCAGTGGGTTGTTGAGTGGCAATAGCCTGTTGGAATTGAAGCCATAATGAGAGGGACCGGCAATACTGTCGGTCCCTTTTTTATGTAGGGCCAGTAATCGTATGGAGCGATAAGTTTGCTTTTTCCTGAAATCAAGCCTTGCGTGCACGCCCATATTGGTCGGAAAAGCGCACAATATCATCCTCTCCCAAATAACTGCCCGACTGCACTTCGACCATCTCCAACGGAATCACGCCTGGATTTTCCAGGCAATGCACAATGCCTAACGGAATAAAGGTCGATTGGTTTTCCGACAGCAACATCTTTTCATCGCCCTTGCTGACCAGGGCCGTGCCTTTAACCACGACCCAATGTTCGGCGCGATGGTGATGCATTTGCACCGACAATTTCGCGCCCGGCTTAACCACGATGCGTTTGGTTTTGTGACGCTCGCCGTCATCGACTGAATCGTAATAGCCCCAAGGCCGATAAACTTTGCGATGCAAATCGGCTTCCGGCCGCTTGGCTTGTTTTAACTGGTCGACCATCAGCTTAACATCTTGCACGCGGTCTTTCGGCGCGACCATCACCGCATCGTCGGTTTCAATAATCACTAAATTGTCGATGCCAATCGCAGCGACTAATTTGCGTTCGGAATGAATAAACGAATTATGGGCGTCCACCGTCATTACGTCGCCGCGAATGGTATTGCCGAAAGCGTCTTTCTCCGCGACGTCCCATAAGGCAGACCACGAACCGACATCGTTCCAGCCCGCATCCAACGGAATAATCACTGCCCGATCGGTTTTTTCCATCACCGCGTAGTCAATGGAATCGGATGGACAAGCCGAAAAAATTTCAGCGTTAACCCGGATAAAATCGACATCGGTTTCGGCGGAGGCATGAGCTTGTTGACACACCTCCAACATTTTCGGATTGAACTTTGCCAACTCTTGAAGGAACACGCTGGCTTTAAACACAAACATGCCGCTATTCCAAAAATAATCGCCGCTGCCGACATATTCATTAGCCGTTTTAAGATCCGGTTTTTCAACAAAAACGGATACTGAATAAGCCCCGCCATGCGCTTTTGAGCCGCGTTTAATATAGCCATACCCTGTTTCCGGACCGGTTGGCACAATGCCGAAAGTCACCAGAAAGTTTTGTCGGGCCAGCACATCAGCTTTATTAACGGCTGATTGAAAAGCCGGTATATCAATAATCGTATGATCCGAAGGCAGCACTAACAACACCTCATCGGCGGCAGCGGCCAATGCCGCCAGCGCCACGGCCGGGGCTGTATTTCTACCGACCGGTTCCAGGATAATAGCCGCCGGTTTAACGCCAATTTCGCGTAACTGCTGCGCCACCATAAAACGATGATCTTCATTACACACGGCAATAGGAGGCTGTAAATCATCCAGCCCCTGCAACCGGCAGTGGGTTTCCTGCAACATGGTTTTATCGGAAATTAAAGGTAAAAATTGTTTAGGGTACTGGCTACGCGATAACGGCCATAAACGCGTGCCGGAACCGCCTGATAAGATAATTGGAGTCATAGTAATAGTCCTTTAATAATAACGTGAGGGATTAATGGCTTGCACGGGGCGCTAGTGAATGCATAACACGCTCAAGCTTGCCGGTAACGATCCTGATTAAGCAAAAACCAAGTATAAGTTTCACGCAAGCCGTCTTCCAATCCTATCCGGGCTTGCCAGTCCAACGCTTTAAGCCGCGAAACATCCATTAGTTTACGCGGCGCACCGTCGGGCTTGGTGGCGTCGAACATCAGTTTGCCGCTAAAGCCTGTCACTTTAGCCATCGTTTCGGCCAGTTCGCGAATCGTACAATCCACGCCCGAACCTACGTTGATGTGAGACAGCATCGGCTGAGTGTTCGCCTGATAGACTGCCGGGGGCAAGTTCATTACATGCACGCAGGCTGCGGCCATGTCATCCACATGCAGAAACTCCCGCAGCGGCGTACCGCTGCCCCAGATTACCACTTCATCGGCATGAGCCAACACCGCTTCATGAAAGCGCCGCATCATCGCAGGAATCACATGACTGTTTTGCGGATGGAAATTATCGTTCGTGCCGTACAAATTGGTCGGCATCACGCTCCGGTAATCGCGCCCATATTGACGATTGTAACTTTCGCACAACTTAATGCCGGCAATTTTGGCAAGGGCGTAAGGCTCGTTGGTAGGCTCCAGCGTTCCGGTGAGCAGGGCGTCTTCTTTCATCGGTTGCGGTGCAAGCTTGGGATAAATGCACGAAGAACCTAAAAACAGCAACTTTTGTACGCCCGCCAAATGAGCGGAATGGATCAGATTCGCCTCGATCATCAGGTTTTCGTAGATGAATTCCGCCGGGTAAGTATGATTGGCATGAATTCCGCCTACTTTGGCCGCAGCAACGTACACCTGTTCTATCGTATGCCTCTTGAAAAAAAGCTCCACTTCCGCCTGCCGAGTCAGATCCAGTTCATTCCGGTCTGCGGTCAGGATATTGGCGTAACCCAAGGCCTGCAACCGGCGCACGATAGCCGAACCGGCCATGCCGCGGTGTCCGGCAACAAAAACAAGCTGCTCTAAATGTTGAGTCATGCTTAGTTCTCCACTGAAACCGGCAGGTGATAACCGTGCGTTTTCAACAGCGCATGCCGCTGAGCGGTTAGTAAATCTTCCTCCACCATTTCGGCGCACATCTGCTGCACGCTAATTTCCGGCATCCAACCGAGCTTTTCTTTTGCTTTGCTCGGATCGCCCAATAAAGTCTCGACTTCGGTAGGACGAAAGTAACGCGGATCGACTCTGACCACCACATCGCCCACCTTCAGCATCGGCGCTTTATCGCCGACAATCGATTTAACCACGCCTTGTTCATCTACACCCAGCCCCTCGAAATGCAGCGTAATACCCAGCTCGGCAGCCGACCATTCGACAAATTGACGTACCGAATACTGTACGCCGGTGGCAATCACAAAGTCTTCCGGCTGTTCATGTTGCAGCATCATCCACTGCATACGCACATAATCCTTGGCGTGCCCCCAGTCGCGCAACGCATCCATATTGCCCAAATACAGGCAGTGCTCCAAACCCAAGGCAATGTTAGTCAAGCCGCGGGTAATTTTTCGGGTGACGAAAGTTTCCCCCCGGCGCGGCGATTCATGATTAAACAAAATACCGTTGCAGGCATACATACCGTAAGCTTCCCGGTAATTCACCGTCATCCAGTAAGCATAGAGCTTGGCTACCGCGTATGGGCTACGGGGATAAAACGGCGTTGTTTCCTTTTGCGGAGTCTCTTGCACCAGCCCGTAGAGTTCCGAGGTGGAGGCCTGATAAAAACGGGTTTTCTTTTCCAGCCCCAATAAGCGGATGGCTTCGAGTAAACGCAAAGTACCCAGCGCATCGACATCGGCTGTATATTCCGGCGATTCGAAACTGACCGCAACATGACTTTGCGCGCCCAGGTTATACACCTCGTCCGGCTGCACCTGCTGAATGATCCGAGTCAGGTTCGAAGCATCGGTTAAATCGCCGTAATGCAAAATAAAGCGTTGATGCTCGATGTGCGGATCTTGATAAATATGGTCTACACGCTGGGTGTTAAATGATGAGGCGCGGCGCTTGATGCCATGTACCTCGTAGCCTTTCTCCAAAAGAAATTCGGCCAGATAAGAACCATCCTGACCGGTAATTCCTGTGATAAGCGCTTTTTTCATGAGTATCCTTTTGGTAAATAATGTCAACCTGACGATTAAAGGCGAGTTATTCCTATATGCCTTAAGTTAGCGGCTTGCCAACGACATTCCGGTTCGATTCAGGTCCTCTGAGAGACGGTGAAAGTATTGCCAAAATCGGTTCAACAACCTATTCAGCACGAAGTTCACGAAGGAAAAATAAAATACGCTGAAAACGTCGCGTCCTTCATGGCGAATGCTTTTGTTCTCAAACAAGTACTTTCACAGTCTCGATAGTTTGGGAACAGGCGAAAAGCTAACCGGTTGAGGTATCTAAGATATGCCTCGACAAGTTGCCCACGAACGGAAAAGGCTGTAACTTGAGCAACGCTGCCGGGAGGAATGATACTTGTACCGGTTCCACCTCAATAGCGCGCCATCCTGTAACGACCTCTATGCCGATGAGCTTTGTTTAATATGTTTCAAAATGCCAGCCGACGCTTCGAAACGATGCACTTGTAGCCGTTGAAATTTTGTAAGTCATTAACAAAAACTCATTGTAACGGATTATGAAGGCTATCGAAAACCTTTGAGTGAAGCTCTTTTTAAGCCATTGCCGGAATCGAAAGCCGGTTTTGCGCCCGGACACAATGCTCAGCAAAAAACATAACGGTGTGGAATCTGAGGTGGCCAACGCGGGGCTCTCGTAGACAACGGCTATAACCCTTAATCTACAGCGTGTACAATTGCGTCAACGAAATAGCGTTTTTTATAATGTTTAGCATTATCCGGATTAATAGCCGAAGCCAAACATTTCGGGCAATAAACCTATGAAAACAAAAATTGCTTTTTAACTAAACGCAAAATCAAGCGCTAAAGACAAGAACATAACTGCGCGCTACGTTGCGATTAATAAAGCTAAGTAGTTACAATTAGAGATAAAGATGAGGATAACGACAGGAAATAATCAGTATCCGAAAGAGAGTTTAGCAAGGTTTTATACTTTTCTTTCAGACACTGATCATCCATGAGTTTAATTTACGCAAGGACCGAATTGCATTTCTCGGGCTTTATTAAACGCATATCTAAAATCAATAAACAAAGGCTGTCCGGTTCCCAGCATTGCTTTTAATAGTTCATGTTGCAGTTGAAACTTAACATTTCCGATAGCTAAAGCACCGATTCCTACTGCACCTTGCGCGTTTATTGCATGGATAAGCGGTGCTCCGCAATCATTATTTTCGACGCCTTCTATACCAAAAGGCGGAACGGCATTAACATCACCGGCCACTTTAAGTTGCGTTGCCTTTTTCAGTACATTGGCATTTAAAACCTGAACGCCCGCTTTAGCTGTACTAAAAATAATGTCGGTGTTGGCGACCAATTGGGCCTTATCTGCATCGGAATGAGCTAAAGCCCCTTTTAAAGTACATTTAAAACGCCGATTGTAGGCTTTGGCAACATCCAGAGCTGTATCGATGGATAAATGGTCGGTTAATGTCACATCGGCGCCAGCTAATGAAGCAATAATGCCGGTAGCAATACCCACCGGACCGGTACCGCCAAAAATCACGACGGAACAACCTTTCAGGTCTTTGTCGTGTTTTGCCTTCAGTTCTTTTTCCGCACATGTCACTAAGGCCGCAGCCGTAGTAAAAGCGCCGCTAGGGTCGGCAAAAACCGAAATTTCAAAAGGCGGAACCATGGCTTGCTTACTGGTATTCAGCATATCCATGGCTAAACCTAAATCACGGCCGCCAATAAAAATTCCGGTGCGCTTAACGCCGGATGGACTGCGTGAGAAAGTGGCGTCTTGAGTCAGCCCGTAAACGTTATCCAGCTTGACGTTATTATACGGAATCAGTACATCAAATCCTGCGTCCAGCGCCATATTAATATCGAATGGACTGTTATTCGGCATGGGGTCAAGCATATGAAGAATGCTTCGTTTCGCCATTAGTGAGATCCTTTTTATTATGCAGGTTAATCCAAAATTCAGACTGAAGCGCTGGATTTGATATATTCTCTTGCCGTATCAAAGGCGTGCTCAAAATGCAAGTAAACAGGCTTGTCGCTATTGATCATTTTTTTCAACAAAAGAACCTGAGTCTGAAATTTAATATTACCAATGGCCATGGCGCCCAAGCCGACTGCACCGCTGATTGAACCTTCAATCGGTGTGCCGTTATGGAAAGCGTCAACACCCGCAATGCCGGCAGGCGGCACGGCATTGGCGTCGGCAACAACTTTTAATTGTGAGGCCGAGGCGATGAGTTCCGCGCTTAATAATTCGATACCGGCTGCGCCGGTGGCAAAAACAACGTCAGCCGTTTTAATGTATTCCGCTTTATCCGCATCCGCGCCGGCTTCGATAGTAATTTTACCGTCGCCGAACTCGTTGTTACACATATCGGCAATCGCTTGAGCTTTCTCCAATTGACGGCCGATGAGTTTAACTTTAGCTCCGTCTTGCGCGGCAATTACTGCAACTACTTGGCCTACCGGTCCGGTTCCGCCCAGTACCAGAATGTTTTTTCCTTCCAAGGTGGTATCGAATTTAGCCATTAATTCACGCTCGACAGCAGCAACCATGCCGGCAGCGGTAGTAAATGCGCCGCTGGGATCGGCGAACACGGACACTTCAAATGGAGGGAACATTGAGCGTTTGGCCATTTTTAACATGTCCATCGCCTGCTTGGTATCGCGTCCGCCAATGAAGATACCGGTGCGTTTTAAGTTTTTAGGGCTACGGGAAAAAATGGCATCCTGCACCAAGCCTTGAACTTCACTGGGTTCAACATTGATATAGGGTAAAGCGGAAACCCAGCCGGCATCCAATGCCATATTGACATCGAACGGACTGAGATTTTTAGCGGTGGTTAACATGTGTAAAATGAATGGCTTTTCCATGGGGGCTCCTTTATGTATTTAACCCTACAAGTATAAAAGAAAATACAGCAGAATAAAAATGTCCTTACAGCATTTCCACTTCAATCGGGTTACTAACAGTTATAAAATCACTGGAGTTTATGCATAATTAAGAGTTGTGCAGGTATATCGTAGTCTGACCTGAACAAGATGATGAGGTTTATTATGTTCACCTCCTGTGTTACGTAAAAAATCCAGCCGTTTCCTGCCTTTACGGACATTTCTGCCGCCGCGTTTTGATTAATGTTTGAGCCGTGAAAATCCAGTTTACCGACCATGAAACGAAGCGGCACAGCCGAGAAGGCAGAGAGCAAGCGGCCCGCGCAGGACGCCGGTTACGAACAGTCACTGGCGCGGTACTAACCTATTGACGCCTCTCTGTGCCGCAAATAATCATTGCGCTGAGTTTAGGTTGACGCAGCCTGGTTTTTTCTCATGATCTAGGCCGCTTGTTACCTCTGACTCATCATGTAAAGTTTATTGCATTACCGCAGCGCAATGCGCCGGCAATGCCGTACTCCAAATCCAATCCCATTCAGATAAGCGTTCTCGCTCTATACTTTCAAAGCCTGAGCGGTAGAATAGCTTCGCGAGTTTGATCTTTTCATGTAAAATATTTGCATTCAAATCAAACAAAACATCAATCATGCCTGCGGACTGTTCAATAAAAAAGCTTCTGATCGTCGACGATAGCAAAGTCTCAAGAATGTTAATCCGCACCCATATCCTCGCTCAATACCCGGAATGGATAACCTATGAAGCCGTCTGCGGCGAAGAGGCTATTGCACTGGTTGATGAAGATCTTCCTGACTACTGCACCATGGATATTAATATGCCGGGCATTTCAGGGACCGATACCGCGGAACGGATATTATCTAAATACCCCCTAATAAAGCTCGTTATTTTCTCGGCAAATATTCAAGAAACACACCAAAACCGTGCCCGCGAGCTAGGCACCATACTCATTGCAAAACCGGTCACAGAAAAATCAATTGCTCTGGCGCTAGACTATTTTGCCGATTCAAAATGAGCGATCTCAACGAACTTCATCTTGACGCGCTAACAGAGGTATTCAGCATCGGCGCAGGCCGGGCCGCATTAAGCCTGAGCGAAATAGTCGGGGACGAAGTGCGCATTTCCGTGCCCTCGGTGCAAATTATCAATTCGGAAGACATAAATTCGGCAACGTTATCGTTAAGCAATGGACGCTTTGGCGCGGTAAACCAAAAATTTAGCGGTCCTTTTAATGCCGAGGCGGTGCTTTTATTTACTGAAGAGCAAGCGTTAAAAATCGTTAGCGATATGATGGGCTCGCAGATGAGTCTTGAAGAGCTTGCCGAATTTGAGCATGAAGCCATGTGCGAATTGGGCAACATCATTTTAAACGCCTGTTTGTCTGCAATGGCCGACATACTTAATTTGACTCTGGAGAGTTCTTTACCCGATTACACGGTCGCATCGGCCGATGAAATATTACAGCGGCTCAAAGAGGATTCCAATCAACCCTACGTTATGGTATTACATATTGATCTCGCCATCGAAAAACGACATACTGCGGGTAATCTGGTATTCCTGCTAAGTTCAGCCTCCTTGACCAATCTTGTTACCCATGTCGATCAATTTTTGGGCAACCTTTCATGAGTGAAATTCCAACCTCTTCTTCCGCCTCAACTAAAACATCCGGTTTTTGCCCTCTCCCTCCTGCGCCTATGCAGCCGAACGTTTCGATATGGAAGACATATCCAACGCGCTTAACCTCGGGCTGATCGTAGTCGACGCCGAAGGCAAGGTGTTGCTTTGGAATAACTGGATCGCCAAATACAGCAACATTAAAGAAGCCAATGCGCTTAACCGGCCACTTGAACAGGCTTTTTCAGAACCTGTCTCTTCCGCATTCTTGGCCGCGCTTAAAAATACCTTGGAATATAGATTACCCGTGGTTTTATCCACCGCCCTGCATCGCACGCCGCTGCCTCTTTACAGCGTATTCGAGACAACCCGGCAGCAGGCCCGAATGTACCAATCCATTACCATTACTCCCATTCGCTCGCAACTCAATGAACCTTGCTGCCTGATTCAGATAACCGATTCCAGTACCTCAATCAAGCGGGAAAAAATACTGCGCTCTCATTCGGAACTTTTGAAGAAAGAAGCCATAACAGATAGCCTGACCGACATCTGCAATCGCCGCTTCTTCGATGCGCATTACGAAATAGCGGTAGCCGATGCAAAAAGGCAAAAGCATCTCTTATCCGTATTCATGATTGATATTGATTTTTTTAAACCCTATAACGATTATTACGGACACATAGCCGGCGATCATGCTATCAAACAGGTTGCGGATGCATTAAAAGCGCAGCTGTCGCGCGCCACCGATATAGTGGCCCGTTACGGCGGAGAAGAATTCGTGCTGGTCATGCCTCATTTACCTCAACAAGTTGCCGAACAAATTGCCGAAAAATTAAGACGCGCGGTTTTTAATTTGGCCATACCCCATATCAATTCCAGCCCCTTCCATCGGGTCACCATCAGCATCGGTCTTTGCACCGGCATTCCTGAACGCGATGATAACCTGTTAAACAAAGCCGATGCCGCTCTTTATCAAGCCAAACAAAAAGGCCGTAACCGCTACATCTCTCTTCCGCTTTGCGAAAGCGAAGAGTATCTGGAACAATAGATATTCAATCTACTCTGCAGTGAGAAAAATAGAACACTGATGAAGCGGATGATTATGAGTGAATAAGATTTTTTGAAAAGCCCTGAAAAACCCATTTATCGCCTTGGGGCTTAGCTGTGTTTATCGTCATTATCTGCATCATCCGCGCTCCATTGGCCTTGATAGCCGGGTAGTTACTTAAATTTTATTCAGTCTCATCGTATGAAATTCAAACCCTCCGCACTCACATTGGCGTTAAGCCTGGCCCTGTTTCCCGCTCCGCCGCAGGCCGTTGAAATCACCAAAATCGAATTACCCGATATGGGCGATTCCTCCGGCACCCTGATTACACCCGCCGAAGAAAAAGAGTTTGGCGAAGCCTTTTTCCGCAGTCTGCACTCGCAAATTTCGATCAACCAGGATGCCGAAATTCAGCAATACATCCAAACTATCGGTGAAAAACTAGCGGCTAATAGCGACACACCGGGCAATCCGTTTCATTTTTTTGTGGTCATGGAAAATGACATTAACGCGTTTGCGGGGCCCGGCGGCTATATCGGGGTCAATTCCGGCTTGATTTTAATGACCGAAGCCGAAAGCGAACTGGCCTCGGTGATGGCGCACGAAATCGCCCACGTCACCCAGCGCCATTTATACCGTGCTTACGAGGCCGCCAGCCGCTTATCGATCCCGACCGCCGCCGCAACCTTGGCCGCCATTTTATTGGGCACTCAATCCCCCGCGCTGGGACAGGCCGCCATCGTCGCCATTCAAGCCGGCAGTGTTCAATTTCAAATCGATTTCACTCGCGAAAACGAAGCAGAGGCCGACCGTGTCGGTATGCAAACCTTGGCGGGCTCGCAATTCGACCCGCGCAGCATGCCCACCTTTTTCGAGCGTCTACAACAATCCACCCGCTATTACGGACAAAGCGTTCCCGAGTTTTTAAGAACTCACCCGGTGACCGCCTCACGTATTTCCGACACGCGTGGGCGCGCGGAAACCTATCCGTACAAACAATATCCGGACTCGCTCGGTTATCAGCTGACCAAAGCAAAAATTCGGGTTATAACCGGCACGGACAATGCCGAAACGCTTAAATATTTCCAGTCCCGATCGACCCAAGGCACCACTGAACAACGTATCGTTGCCCGCTACGGACTTGGTCTGTGCGCGCTTAACACGCAAAAATACATGGAAGCGGAAGCCATTTTTCAGCAATTAAGCAAAGAATATCCAAACCAGGAGCAATACCTGACCGGCCTTGCCCGCACTGCGTTGGAAGCCAAAAACTACAACACCGCGCTGGCCCGCTACAAGAAGCTGACCGAACAGTTTCCCGAAAACGAAGCGATCAAGCTCGAATATATCAGCTCATTGCTAAAAGCCGGCAACGCCGAATCGGCACGGAAAAACTTATTGCTGTTAAGCCCCAAAACCCAGCAGCAACCGATTTATTCGCAACTGCTGGCGCAAGTGTATAGCGACTTAAATCAACCGGCCGAGTCTCATCGTTATCTTGCCGAATACTATTATGCAACCGGGCAAACCAGAGACGCGATCCTGCAAATAAAACTGGCCCAACAATCCCAAGGCCTTAATTTCCAGCTATCTTCGATTCTTAATGAACGGCTCGCCTTCTTTATCAACCAGGAAGAAGAAGCCAGACGCAACCGCTGAAAGCCCGAACATCGAACAAAGCGGTTAATCACTTGAGCGATTCCGCTTGGCATAAACCAACTACATTAAGTCTGAACGTTACCTGAACGAAAAGCAGTGCTTGCCGGTCATTTTTTTTATTAGAACTAGGTGATGCTCTACAGTAAACTGTATTTATTAGGCTTTTTTGAACGATTTATATTTTTCCCGCTAAACCCCATTTTTAAATAGACAATAGAATCGTATTTGAATAGAATTTGCCCGGCTTAAGGGAGTGAGCTCGGTTTGATTACCGGCTAAGAGGGGGAAAATAGTCTTTTAGACTAGCTGATAATAATAATAAAATAAGTGACACTGCTTGGGTCAAGTTGCAAAAAATCGCAGCTCAATAATAACAATAACAGCACTCAACACGCCCGCTTCATGCGGGCTTTTTATTGCCCGAGAAAAAGCAAACCAGCCGGAAAAAAGCCCGGAAACGGTTAAACACAAATTTAATGTGATTCGCAAAAAATAAACCGACCAAGGCAATGGAACGGTAGCCTACAGTACCCACTTTTGGCATCAGCGTTTTATTTTTACTGGATTTACCGTGCTTTTTATTGATAGCGAGATGGCTAACCATGACTGTTGATGTTGACGTGCTGTGCGTAGGACACGCCTCTTACGATCTCATTTTTTCGGTAAGCCGGCATCCCGGCGCCGATGAAAAATCACCGCCGACAGCCTGCTTGGTTGCGGCGGAGGACCTGCCGCGAATGCCGCCGTTTGCGTTAGCAAGCTGGGTTTAAGCTCGGCATTTGTCGGTTACTTGGGGCGCGATCTTTACGGCGACAAGCATTTTCAGGAACTCGAGGATTACGGTGTCAACACCCGGTTGATCATGCGCGGCGATTCCCCCACCCCGTTATCGACCGTATTGGTCAAACCCGACGGCAAACGCTGTTTAATCAATTATAAAGGCGATACGCTGGCATTGCCGGTCGATGCGCTGAACTTTAGCAATGTCCGGGCCCAGGTTGTGTTATTCGACGGACATGAACCCTTCATCTCCTTGCCTCTTGCCCAAACCGCCAAGCAAGCCGGAATTCCGACCGTATTGGATGCCGGCTCCGTACATGATGGAACCTTAGCCTTAATGAGCCACGTCGATTACTTGGTGTGTTCGGAAAAATTTGCCGTCCAGTACGCGGATAGCGAAGACAAAGCCTTAAACCGACTCGCCGAACTTGCGCCGAACGTGGTTATCACGCTGGGCGAACGTGGGTTGATTTGGCGACGCGGCAACGAGCAAGGCGCGCTACCGGCTTATGCGGTTACCGCGATTGACAGCACCGGCGCAGGCGATGCCTTTCATGGCGCGTTTGCGGCTGCGTTGGCTACCGGTATTGAGTGGCAAGCAGTGCTTCGTTACGCCGGCGCCGCAGGCGCGTTGTGCTGTACGCAAATGGGAGCGCGTTTAGGACTACCTGGACAACAACAGCATGCGCTGTTGTTTAATCAAGGCCTACAGGCATAGGACAGCCTAATCGTTGGTCGCCTCACACCATCTCCCCCTGCTCATTAAAATGAATCTCCCTGACTTCATCATCTTCAGTTATCCGAGCCAACTTTAAAACACCGTTCGGGTAATACTGATACTGATGTTCGGATTCAACTTCGCCGTAAACGATTTTCTGGCACAGCAGCATTCTATCCTCGGCATCGAAATGACTACGGTAATAAGTATTTCGGTTATTCAAGCTGTCTTCGGTAATTTCATTAACCAACTTTAACGGCAGTTTAACGCCGCTGTAACTGACAAAATAACGAAATTCAGGTTGTTGCTCTTGATTCATAATGGCTGGATGTTAAGAAAATAAATGAATGGAAATAATCTCTATGACTTGATCCAAACTCAGGTTTTCACTTTCCCCGACAATATTATTGGTGGAAATCGGATACCTCAGATCAATGCCGTAACGACCTGCGTTTTGGCCGAAAGTATAGATATAAGCGGAAAGGCTGGGATCGTTAAGCAGGCATAACTCGATAGCCTGAAAATGTTGTTCCCGATTATTCAAGCCTAAGGTATTTTCGCCGTAACGATGCACCAATTCCAATAGCAGCAGCTTAAGCGGGGTATCTTTGTTGATAGACCAAACATTCATAGCGATACACGATTAAATCTTTCTTACGACGACAGGCCTGGCGTAATAGTTCATTATCAACAGACTTTGCGCTTTATTAATTAGCCACAACGAAAACAAAAAACTCAGCATGGCGCTACCGGCAATCCATACATCCGCATTATCCGTCACCAACCAGTCGGCAAGGCCCGCGCCGGTAAACAAAGCGATTAACGGCAGCAGATATAACAATAAAGAAGCGCGCAGCAACAGGTTTTCATCGATGGCGACCATGACCTGATCGCCGGTTTTCAGTTGAATATCGCTATCGACCGGCACCGATTTTTTCTTCAAAACGCTGCCCAGTGCGTTGGTAGTACACGATGCTTTTTGCAGACATCCGCCACACGCGCTATTGGCTCCGCTTTCAACCCAGACTTGATGGTTTTCTATTTTCACCACGACCGCTAATTCTTCTATCATCGCGCGCACCGTTCAATCGATAAGGGTCAAATGCTTTTCGGCAAAATAAACTGTGCCGTCAATTTCTTCCAGGCGTAACGCTTGCAAACGTTGCCCGAAACAAACCGGGCTTTGGCATTCTCCGGTTTTAGGATCAAAGATAAAGCCGTGCATTGAGCAGCGCAAATATTTGCCGGTTTCATCAAAAATAGCGTCCTGTTCGCAATTTAACGGCCTGTGCATATGCATGCAATGATTAACATAGGCATAGACGCTATCTTCAAAGGCGAAAATAATGGCCGAAACCGGCTGTTTTTTAAATTGAATAGAACGCGTTAAAAAATCGGCCTGATCCAGTTCATGACGGGTACAGGCCGGTTTAAGTTTGTCGTTTGCCATACCTTATCCTGACTTTAAACCCAAGCCTCTGCCAGCATTTTTAACCAAGCGTCCAATCTTGCCGGGCTCAGTTCTTTCTGATTTTCTTGATCCAAGACCAAGCCGATAAAACGCTTATCAACAACGGCCTTTGACCGCTTAAAGTTATAACCGTCGCTATCCCATGCGCCAATCAAGGTTGCACCGCATTGCTTAAACGACTCGTACAGATAAAACATCGCATCGACAAATTCTGTCGGATAGCCTTTTTGATTACCCAAGCCGTAAAGCGCCACTTTTTTGCCGCTAAAATCATGCCCCGCCAACTTCGGCAAAAACTCCTCCCAGCTTTCCGTGGCATTACCGGTCGATAAGCCGGGCAACTGACCCTCGCCATAAGTGGGAGTACCGAGAATCAAGGTGTCGTACTTCAGTAAATCCGCCACCTCGGCGTTGCGTATATTCACCGGTTTGGCTGCAATAGCCGAACCTAATGCCGTGCTGATATCTTTTGCAATGCGCCGGGTATTGCCGGTGTCGGTGCCAAAAAAAACGCCTACTTTAGCCATAATTTCCTCGCTGAGCGATAAGCTCAATCCATTTAACAATTTCACCGCTAAGGCGCGAACCATAAAATTCGCGACCTTCCGAGTGAATAAAAAACTGTGCTATCGCTCCCACGCCGCAGAGACTGTGAAGGTATTCGTTTTAAAACAAAAGCCTTCACCACGAAGGCACGAAGTTTTCAATACATTGAGTTTAAAAATTATTTTTTCTTCGTGAACTTCGTGCCTTTGGGGCGAATAAGTTTTTTAAACCGATTTAGATTGTTTGTTTCTTTCTATAAACAAAAAACAATCACCGCCGTTAACTCGCCTTGTTTTATAACCGGCATTAATAAAGCAGCCGTCGATTCCTCCACGCCATAGTCATCGACAATAACCGGAACCCCGGTCAGCCATACGCGTCCTATTACGCCGTCACCCTTGACGAACGTTTTTGCGCTATAAACGGCTGCTAAATCGCTTGCCTTATGGCTAAAACCGTCATTAAAAACCAGACGCTCCCTTTTATCGTCAGGCAGCCATATTTCAAGCTGTTTAGCGATAGGAGTGGCTTTGGCTGAAAGAAAGGTCATGATATAAACCTGCCCTGCCCTATCGGACCAAGGAATACCGAGCGCCGTGGTGATTCCGGCATTTTTTGCATCCCGGCCCCGGATAAAAGATTGCGATTCGCCAAGATCGGGCATCAGTACCGGTAAGCCTTTTTCCCAAACCTGTCCCGGCAAACCGAAACTTTTCATGATTTTGGTTTTTTTTGAAATAAACTCAAAATAGTCCAGCGAGCCGTAATAACCGTCTATCACCCCCAGCTCATTGTCCCGATCGGGATGATTGGCCCAGACTTCGATAGCGCCTGCGTGGAGTTCATCGCCTCCGCATAGAAACACAATCACCGCCGTTAAAAACTCGCCCGAAAATACCGGTAACGCGATAGCGCAAGTTAAACCGGCTGTTTTAGCGGCCTGGGTGCGTTCAAAGCAGGAATGTATAAACTCCGTTGTTACCACCGGATGCGCCGCGGCCCAAGCATTCCCCGGCAAGCCTTGACCGTAACCGAACCGGGTTTGCTCACTGGCTGTTTTAAAATCCGTCAACGCGCCGTATAGACCGGTAGCCAGTTCCAGTTGAGTCCCTTCTTGGCTGGGAACCCATATTTCCACAACTTTTATAAATGTCTTCATGAGCCTTAATAATCCCAACGAAACAGGTTAAAAAGTTTAAAAATATCCACGAAAGACGAGGACTGGAAGGTGGAAGTCTATTTTTTGCCCTCCCGCTAAAAACCCCTTATCCATTGCATAGCATCGGTCATTTAATGGCGTATTTGCAGCAAGCCTGTTGCGTTTTGCTTATCCTGCCATTCATCCGGCGTAAACGCTTTTACGCTGACGGCATGAAGCTTGCCGGACGCCAAAGGTTCTTTTAAGGTAGCCAATACCAACTGCTGTTTTTTGACTATTGATAAGTCGTTAAATTGCGAACTGATCACCGTGATCGTTAAATCACAACCCTCGCCTTCGATCATCACTTTGGCGTCGTTAATGCCCTGTTGCACCAATTGGGTTACTTCGCCGGCGCTCAACGCCTCGTTTGCCGCTTCCGCTTTTTTCGGCGCGGCGGCGATTAATAAAGGCAATAAGCTGCCGTTGTTGGACATTTCCTCGATAATGTCGCAACCGCCCACCAGTTCGGCGTTAACAAACAGTTGCGGATAAGTCGGCCAATGGGAAATGCTCGGCAATTTTTCGCGAATAAACGGCGCTTCCAGCACATTTACGTAGGCGTAAGGGATATTGGTCTCATTGAGTATGCCCACCGATTTGGCTGAAAAACCGCATTGAGGATTCGTCGGTACGCCTTTCATGTACAAGATGATCGGATTTTCTGCCAGCTGCTTGTGGATTTTATCTTCGGTTTTCATAAGGTTCTCATTATTAGATAGCTCCCACGCTCCGGCGTGGGAATTCGGTCGGCAACGCTCCGGCGTTGCCATTTATGCCCCAGAGGGTACGCCGGAGCGTCACTGCCATTAAGTTAAGAAAAAAGCTCCCTCTCGGCAATTGCTCCTGCATTGCTCTACTTACCTACATCCATGTAGGCATCCTGCTGGACGACTGCACGGATGCAGGAGGTAGGGCAACGCAGGAGCAGTTGCCGAGAGGGTTGGGGTGAGGAGAATAAAAATAAGGAAAAAAGCCTTATTTAATCCCCTCATCCTAACCTAATCATGCCTGACTCTCCTGTCCGGCACCCTACGGGCGAGTGCAAATCCGCTCCCGGCGGATTTGTCCCGGAGGGAGAAGGGACTGTCCAGCCTTAACTTAATCGCAGTAACGCCGGAGCGTGGAAACGATAAATCGGTTTGATCCGTGTTCCATTATTCATCAATACGCCTTCCCGCAGTCTAGCCCGCCTGCTGCCTGATTTTGGTTTCCGCCTTTCTGACCAACTTGATCTCACCTTCGCCTTTAACGGTATCGGCGTCGACAATACATTGCTCAACATCATCGACGGATGGAATATCGAACATGGTTTTACGCAAAATATGCTCCATGATGCTGCGTAAACCGCGTGCTCCGGTTTCGCGTTCTATGGCTTTTTGGGCGATTTCAATCAAAGCCTCATGTTCGAATTTCAGCTCCACGCCTTCGTAAGCAAACAGTTGCTGATACTGACGAACCAACGCATTTTTAGGTTCGGTTAACACCTGAATCAAGGCATCGACATCCAGCGGCTCCAACGGCGCCAGCACCGGGAAGCGGCCGATAAACTCGGGAATCAAGCCGAACTTGCGTAAATCGCTGGGCTGCGTCGCATTCAGCATATCTTCCAATGCCGGTTTTTTATCGGGATTATTCACTTCGGCATGAAAACCGATAGCGGAATTAGTCGGCACCAAACGTTTTTCAACATGTTTTTCCAGACCCGGAAACGAACCGCCGGCAATAAACAGAATATTGCGCGTGTCCATCGTGGTCTCGCCGTCCTTGTTGCGTCCTTTCGCCGGAATCTTAACCTGAGAACCTTCAACCAATCTCAGCAAGGCCTGTTGCACACCTTCGCCGGACACATCGCGGGTACCGGTTTGTTGTTCCGGACTACGGGCGATTTTGTCGATTTCATCCAGATAAACAATGCCCCATTCGGCATTGGTCATATTGCCATCCGCAACATCCAGCAATCTGACCAGAATATTTTCCACGTCATCGCCGACATAACCGGCCTGCGTCAACGTTGTTGCATCGGCGATAACAAACGGCACCCCGACGATTTTAGCCAAGGTGCTGGCCAATAAGGTCTTTCCGGTCCCCGACGGCCCGATTAACAAGATATTGGATTTACCGATTTCCACATCCTTGTCGAACTCGCCCAAGCCCACGTCGCCGCTTTCGTGCTTTAAACGTTTGTAATGGTTATAAACAGCCACCGCCAAGATTTCTTTAGCCAGATGCTGTCCGATAATATATTGATCCAGATGCTCTTTTATTTTTGCCGGGATAGGCAATGCGCCCTGCATTTCGGAAAGCTCTTTTTTCCGACTCCAATTGCTGACCACCTGATTGGCTAATGACACACAAGCCCCGCAAATATAACCTTCGCTACCGGCAATTAAAGGTACCGACGCAGATTGCTCTATGCCGCAAAAAGAACAGTGTTTGACTTCTTTATCGCTCATGATCTGTTTCCCCCTGATTCAGGACCGGATAAACCGGCTATCCAAGCGCGCTGGCAGGTACGCCGGGCGCGATCGTTCATTAATTGACGTATTTTCGGTGTCGCCTTAGCCAGAGACAGGGTTTCAGGTTTTTGTATGCTTTTGCATAACAACACATGAAAGCCGATTTCCGACTTGACGACCTCGCTGACTTCACCGGATTTTAACTTGAACAGCACCTCATCCAGTTCAGGATAAAGCGTACCCCGAGACACTATACCCAGAACGCCGCCTTGTAAAGCAGTAGGGCACTCGGAATGCCTTAGCGCCAAGTCGGCAAATTTGTGCGGTTTTTTGCGCAATTTATCGCAAAGCTCCTGAGCGCGCAGCAAAGCCGCTTCGGCAGTATTCTCAGCATAATCAGGGTTAATGCTGATGAAGATATGGCTGGCTTCGCGCCGTTCCGGGCGATGAAATTGCTCGGGATGCAGCTGGTAATAAATGCCGATATCGACATCGCTGACCGTCGGCGCGCGGCCGGCAATCACTTCCAACACGGTATTGACCTTACACTGACGATACAATGCCGCCTGCAAGCTTTCTTGATTAAGTTGGTTTTTTTCCAAATCGCTGAAAAAAGCGTCCTCATCATCATAACGCCCGCGAATTTCCTGATAGGCTTGTTGCAATTCCTGTTCGGTAATGATGACGGCTGCCGCTTCGGGCGCATTCAATACCCGGCTCTCAATCCTGAACTCATTTAAAGCTTGAGTTTTGGCTTGCTGTAACTCAGCCTCCTCCAGCTCATAAGGCGATTTTTTGAATAAACTTAAAGCCGCCCTTAATAAATTGTAAGTGTCCAGCTGGATAGGTTTTTCAAGTACAGTCATATCAAAGCTCTGGTTCGTTAAATGACTCAGGGTGCGCTGGAGCAAGTGCTGTCTCGGGTACTTGCAGAACTCTACCCTGAAAAGCGACATGGTATTGAATCAATTCGTTATCCCGAATAACCTTAAAAACTTCGCCTTCGCTGCCTTTAGGAAACACAATATTACCCTGAAGACTTAAGTTAATCGTACAAACAACTTTATCCCTAAATTCGAAACGGCTGGGATTCCAAGGTTCATCGCCGCCGATCAGTTCTTCCAGTCGGCAGCCCACCATCCGGTCAACAGACAGGAAATGGACGGTATAAATCACTTGATCTTGCAGAAAAGTGCCCACATTCAGGATATTGCCCACACTGCCCCGGCGCACTAATAAAGTGCCGACGTCCATGCCGGGATAAGTACCGTCGTTACGGACATTTCTGGTCACCCGGACCGATTCGCCAAATTCAAATCGACCTTCGTCGAAGCGATCGGGGTTCATGTTTTTATATCGCTTAATGACACAAACGCTGTTTGCGACGCTTCAGCCATCCCAAACACCTTAAAAACTTTTTCGGTTTGCGCATCGGATTCGACAAAATCCTGATAAGCCCGTTGTAAAAGTTTACTGTAAACCGCCCGTTTCGGCGCTTCCTCTTCCGGCATCTCATCGGCGGCTTGTTGTAAATAATCATGAAAGCGTTGCAGAATATGCAGACGATTGACATGCACGACGCTAGGCTCATAGTCCAATTGAAAGTACTGTAGGAAATCTTCCGCCGATTCCATTTCTTCCATTTCTTCTTCAAAACTCATGGGTTTTCTCCGGTAATTTAAAGGGGACCGACTGAAGAGGTATCTTGCAGTAAAAGATAAAGCGCCAGAATAACAAAGGCCACTATAGGCATAATGGTCAAAAATGATTCGGTTAACTCTTTTTTCATCATGATCTTACTCCAGTTAGTTCTTGAGTCAGCGCAGCGCAACTCAAACAATCGGGGTCAAAAATATTGGGTTACGCTGCGCTTACCCAACCTACATCTGTTTTACGTTTAAACACTCGCGCCACACGGTTTCGTGACGCTGGAGCGTCTACTCCTGCATTGCCACGCCGGAGCGTCACTACCATTAAGTTAAGGATGGACAATTCCTTCTCCCTTAGGGAGAAGGTTAGGATGAGGGGGTCAAATAAGGCTTTTTTCCTTATTTTTATTCTCCTCACCCCAACCCTCTCCAGCAGGAGAGGGAGCCTTTTTCTTAACTTAATGGCAGTGACGCCGGAGCGTGGGAACGATAAATCTACCGTCCGGCTTCAACAGCGCCTTACGCGACCCTATCGGCTTTACGCTTGATCACCAGCTCCAATAATCCCTGCGCGCCGATTCTGTCCTTGCTATCAAGCTCGACCAGCTTTTCAAAAATCGCCTGACTCAAATCCAGATTCTCCAAGCGCATATTCAAAAAACCGATGGCTTTCAGGGTAAATAAATACATCCTGATATGGGTCAATAAATTAGCCGGAGCCTCGGTAATGTGACCGATGTGCAAATCGCGCCAGTCGTCCGGAAAAGCTATCGTCGGCCTGATCACCACCAAAGCCTTGGCGGTTGCGGCTAAAGCCTCCTCCAGCCGGTGTTGGTAATAATAAAAACGGTTTAAAGCGATTAATACATTTAACGACTCGGGTGCAATAAAGTAAGCTTGCAGTAAAAACAACTCGGCTTCGCCATTGGCGTAATTCTCGGACGCCGCAGCGATTAATTGCTCAACACCGGCGACATCGGGTTGCTCGAAATACAGCCCTTGCGCTTCAAAATCCAACAAATCCATTATTTATAACCTCGCCGACAGTTTTACCGGACTGTCTTTTTTCGGAGTGCAGACATTTTCGGCTTCGCAATGATCGCAACTGTCTTCAATCACAATCTTCGATGATTCGCTTTGTTTAGCTTCCAACTCGTCAATCCGCTCGATCAAGCAGGCAATCGCCTTGCCGACCGGATCGGGAATCAGATGATGATCCAAATCGATGCCGTGCCGATTTTGAATTCGCGTACCTTTAGTTTGGATAATACGCCCCGGAATACCGACCACCGTACAGCAAGGCGGCACATCTTTAATCACCACCGAGTTAGCGCCGACGCGGACACTGTTACCTAAAGTAATCGGTCCGAGAATTTTGGCTCCCGAGCCTACCAGCACATTATTGCCCAAGGTCGGATGACGTTTTTCCTTGTTCCAGGTGGTGCCGCCCAGCGTCACGCCATGATACAAAGTAACATCGTTGCCGATTTCCGTGGTTTCGCCGATCACCACGCCTAAAGCATGGTCGATAAACAGCCGTCTACCGATAGTGGCGCCGGGGTGAATTTCCACATTGGTAAACATTTTGGCGAACGCGGATAAAATCCTGGCGGTCAATTTCCAGTTCGCTTTCCATAAGCGGTGACTGATCCGATGCATCAGCACCGCATGAACGCCGGAATAAGTCAGCAATATTTCCCAAACGCTATGCGCCGCGGGGTCGCGGCCAAACACACAGTAGACATCTTCATGCCATTGGGCCAGAAAGCTTTGCGGCTTTTGTGCTTTAGTTATCATGTTATCCGATATAGCCATAACCATTTTTATGCTCCTGTTGAGTGCGGAGGTGATCAATCTAGTTTCCAAACGACAGCCGAATCATCACAATGCTGGAGCGCCGAATACTGCATTTCCAGGCCGGAGCATGGGAATGTTGTGAAAGTTAATGTTAAATCAAACAAAAATTCGCACTGCTGTAGGGCGTGCCGTGCGCGCCTTTTCGAATGCCTGAAAAACGCTTGTATCCCTTTGGCACGCCCTACTTGCTTAACATTTTTTGTTACATACTTTCTTAACTTAACGGCTGAAATTCAGTACGTAGGAACATACAACAATTAATTTAAACTCCAACCTGTTTTGCCCAACCTCGGCGGACCGGGTATCCTGAAAAAAGAGCCGGGATAAAGATCGTCCTGATCCGGTATTTCCAAAGTATCTTTAACTTCCGGCTCGTTTAATGGCAGTTCTTTATGTTCGTTCATGACGATCGCCCTCTAAAGATTTTGATGAAAAAGATTAAGCTCTTCGGTTTTCGGTGATCTTTTGGTATCACTGACAAAGCGCCTAACCTGGGTTAATAAGGCTTGCGCCTGTATTCGACTGACCGCTATACCTATTTGCTGATAAGCGTGAATCACACCTTGGGTGCCCGAATGTTTACCGAGCACCAGTTGATGGCTACGCCCGACAATCGCCGGATCGACGCCTTGATAATTATTCGGATCCTTTAACAAACCATCGACATGAATACCGGCTTCATGACTGAACACGCTTTTGCCGATCAGGCTTTTCCGGCTGCCGATAGCATCGCCCGAGGCGCTGGCAACCTGCTCGGAAAGGCTGGGGAAATTGTGCAGATTAACCCCGGTTTCAATGCCGTATAACTGCTTTAAACCCACCACAACTTCTTCCAATGCCGCATTACCCGCGCGTTCGCCCAAGCCGTTAACCGTAGTATTAACATGAGTCGCACCGGCCAACGCCGCCGCCAGCGTATTGGCGGTAGCCAAGCCTAAATCGTCATGCGCATGCATTTCGATTTCCAAATCGGTGGCCGCTCTTAGTTTTTTAATCGTCTCGAACACGCCGAACGGTTCCATAATACCGACCGTATCGGCGAAACGGATTCTGCTCGCCCCGGCCCGTTGCGCGGCTTCGGCCATCTGTATCAAAAAATCGACATCGGCGCGGGAGGCGTCTTCCATGCCCACGCACACTTCCATATTCAAACTTCGCGCTTCCTGAACGCAACTGCTCAGCGTATCCAACACCCATTGCCGACTTTGTTTAAGCTTGTGCTGAATATGTTGATCCGAAGCCGATATGGATAAATCGACCTTGTCCACATTCAAGCCCAAACAAGCATGCAAATCATCGCGGCGCATTCTCGACCAAACCAGCAGCTTTGACGGCAAGCCTAACGCTGCAATCGCCTTAATTTCTTCCCGTTCCACCGCGCCCATGGCCGGAATGCCGATTTCCAGTTCAGGCACGCCCAAGCCGGCCAACTGCGTTGCAATCGCCAGCTTTTCGTCCAGCGAAAAAGCCACCCCGGCCGATTGTTCGCCATCCCTGAGCGTGGTGTCGTCGATGATGATAGTGCGGGTTGAAGTTTTCATGGTTTAAACCGTGATAAGTGTGGTTACAAAGATCGAAAGTAATTATTCACCTCCCCCTTTAAAAAAGGGGGATTGAGGGGGATTTATTTAAAAAATCTCCCCTAACCCCTCTTTTTCAAAGAGGGGGACTGAATAGCTACGATCGAAACAAAATGCCTTTATTAGGGATTATGCAAAACACTTGCCAACTGTTTATTCGCCGGAAACAGCGGGAGGAAAAGCTTGATTGGCGCAATACCGACAGAACAATGCGGCGCAAAGACAATAGAATTGTCGTAAAGCCGACAAACGTAAAAGGCAGTGTGGGAAAATTTGAATACAGCTGTAGCCTTGCTTACCCTTCTTCACAATTCGGCAGCCTAATATGAACGAGTTTTAGCCCACTGGAAGCGGGTCCATGGGCTATACGGCAGAGAACAAGTTTGTAGCAAGCCTTATTATTTTTGTTCATTTCTAAGCTGCCTATACGGCAGAGAACCAGCTGATGTTGGAGCTGCGACATTAGACTCTTTTCTAAGCTGCCTATACGGCAGAGAACACAGGGCGCTAACGATGCGCATGACAGTGCCGTTTCTAAGCTGCCTATACGGCAGAGAACCTGATACCACTTATTCCGCTTCTTCGACTTTTTTTCTAAGCTGCCTATACGGCAGAGAACCCAGTCTGCCTGACGGCATAGCGACGCTTGACTTTCTAAGCTGCCTATACGGCAGAGAACTGACACTACACTTTTAGAAACTTCTTTTATCTTTTCTAAGCTGCCTATACGGCAGAGAACTTGAACGCTAATGACTTGTCTATTTTTCCATTTTTCTAAGCTGCCTATACGGCAGAGAACGACTGTACTTGATGGCTCCTTAGCAACCAGCATTTCTAAGCTGCCTATACGGCAGAGAACAAGATCATAAAATAGCTTTCAACGCAGCGAAATTTCTAAGCTGCCTATACGGCAGAGAACATGGGCTTGCCGGCTTTGGATGCCTTAATGCATTTCTAAGCTGCCTATACGGCAGAGAACACGAAACGCCGGCTCTTTTTCACAAGTTGACTTTTCTAAGCTGCCTATACGGCAGAGAACGGTTGGGATCAATCGCTAGAAGCGCTTCGCCGTTTCTAAGCTGCCTATACGGCAGAGAACATGTCGATATAGCGCCGCAGGCCTTCAAGCCCTTTCTAAGCTGCCTATACGGCAGAGAACTTGAAACTGAATTAATTGTAGTTGCTGTACCTTTTCTAAGCTGCCTATACGGCAGAGAACTCTTGGTAATCGACGCCATTTCAGTACACCTGTTTCTAAGCTGCCTATACGGCAGAGAACATAAAGAGAAATTGCAAAAAGGCATTCCAATTTTTCTAAGCTGCCTATACGGCAGAGAACTTTAGCGTTAGCAACATCTACTCGCTTGAATATTTCTAAGCTGCCTATACGGCAGAGAACAAATCAGCGCAAACACTCAGTATACTAACGCATTTCTAAGCTGCCTATACGGCAGAGAACATGAATAACATCAGCGAGTATTACGACCAAGATTTCTAAGCTGCCTATACGGCAGAGAACTGACACTGGCAATGGAACAGCTAAAGCCGGATTTTCTAAGCTGCCTATACGGCAGAGAACATGATCCAGATCCAGACGAGTTCGACCCATTGTTTCTAAGCTGCCTATACGGCAGAGAACATATCAGAGGTTTTTTGCTTGGACTGGTTGAATTTCTAAGCTGCCTATACGGCAGAGAACAGCAACAGCAAGAAAAGAATACAGTCTCAGTCTTTCTAAGCTGCCTATACGGCAGAGAACACAAGCGCTGAGAATGTTGTTGCAATCAGAACTTTCTAAGCTGCCTATACGGCAGAGAACATGGCTATTATTCGAAAAGAGCGGTTGCAACCTTTCTAAGCTGCCTATACGGCAGAGAACGCGTAATGCCACCATAGGCTGGATTGATTTTATTTCTAAGCTGCCTATACGGCAGAGAACTAGATTCAATACGCGCTACCATTTTTTTGCGCTTTCTAAGCTGCCTAGTGTGCCCAGCATGGGCTAAAACTCGTTATCTGAAAGGAGATAACCGGAAGTAGTAACGACAACCGTAGCGACAACGCAAGGGGGAAGCCGCGAGGCCAACCTGAAAGAAGCGTACAGCGAATGCACGACCGTAGG
>JAPLRU010000072.1 GCA_026399025.1 Methylobacter sp. | reverse complement strand
CGAAGACACGAAGTTCACGAAGAAAAAATAATTGATTAAACTCAACGCATTAAAAACTTCGTGTCCTTCGTGTCTTCGTGGTGAAGGCTTTTGCTTTTGTTCTAAAACGAATACTTTCACAGTCTCAGGAGCGTGGGAACAATAGCAAGCGGCAACCATCTCGGCTTACGCTCGACTGACTAATGTCCGGCGTGGTGATGTTCCCCCATGAGTTGTTCGAGATGCTGAACCTTGGGATCGTCCTCCATATCACCTAAATCCGTATAATCGATATGACGTAAATTATCGAGTTCCAACTTGGTTCTCGGCTTTACCGAAAATTCAGCTTCTTTTGCACATTCGGATAAGCTGAGGCTAAGCGTGCCTTCGGGAAGCTTTTTGACAACTCGGGACGGCAGTTGCAAAGCGGGAAGCCAGTCCACTTCGGTCGGAACGCCTTTTACCGTGCCGCGGTAATATTCGACCGCGGTATTGCCCGAATTGTCCTTGCTTAATAATGGCAATTCTTTGCCCAGCGTGTTCGGATCGATCAAGGAGGTCAGTTGTTGCCAAGAGGGCGCCGCTTCAGTCGCCGTTAAATCGCCCGGCACAAATTCCAGGGCAATCCGCTCGTTATAAAATAAACGGGTATAAAAAAATTGCCCGGCGTTGTTCTTCGTCCAAATTTCTCCTTGATTAGAACGCTCATCCCGCGTTTCGGTACGTTGCGCTTGTCGCCAAAAATACCAGTTTGAGTTTTGCTGCGTGTTTCCGTCAGTCGTCTGTTTTTGGAACCGGCAGGCAAGCGGGCTCCCGGCGTCAAGTGCACCGATTTTTTCAGGCAAAGTGTACGTTTTTTGGCTTAAACCGGCGCACGCGGTCAAAGAAAAAATAAGCGAACAAGTCAGTAGAGTTTTCATTAAACAGTTCCAGATAAGAGGTAGCTCCGATGCCGAAAACAAGCAAGGGTGCATTGCGCACCCTTGTTAAGCATCCCGCCAAAAATAATTTCCGTTTTAAAGTCGGAATAATTATTCACCTCCCCCTTTGAAAAAGGGGGATTGAGGGGGATTTATTTAAAAAATCTCCCCTAACCCCTCTTTTTCAAAGAGGGGGACTGAATAGCTACAAGTCGGAATATCCAGGTCGTTATTTCTTGGATATTTTTTTATTCATAACATGAAAGATCGCGTTTTGTTCAAGCGTACCTTGAAACCAATGAGCACCCGGTCCCCACGCATAAATGGCCACGTCTTCACCGGCATGAGTTTCACCGCCCGCCATGGGTACCGTAGCTTCCTGATGGAAGCCTGAATCGGTGGTATCTACAGCCGTCATATCTTCGAAACGGCCGGCTTGAACCGGAGCCGCATACACATCATCGCCCGCCACGCCGGTGTGATAGCCCAAACCGTTGGCGTAGGACAATGTCGTGTAAGGAGCGCCGTCGGAAGCTTTGGTGTAGTCGGTGCTGCCTGGATCGATCACTTTACCCAGAATGTTGTTGCCGCGTTGCGGATAACCGCCGATGGTAAATACATGGCTATGATCGGCCGATACGATAATTAAGGTGTCGTCCAATTCGCCATTGGCTTTCAGAGTATCGACCGCTTTTTTTACGGCATTGGATAAAGCGATGGTATCGGTCAAAGCGCGGTATGCGTTACCGGCATGATGAGCGTGATCGACGCGTCCGCCTTCGACTTGAAGATAAAAGCCTTTATTGTTCTTGTGCAGAACTTGAATCGCTTTTTCAGTCATTTCGCTAAGGCTCGGTTCACCGGCGGTATCGTTTAAACGATCCGCTCATGTGTCGCGGTAGCAGGATCGATAGCGTCAAATTGGCTTTTATTCCAGATAAATGAGCTGTTTGCGCCGAACTTACCGGTCCACTCGGCAGTCAGGTCGCGACCGTCTTTACGTCTACCGAATTTGCCCGCATCTTCAGGATCGGCCTCGGTAATCGGTCTGAAATATTCACGTCCGCCGCCTAAAGCAACTTCTAAACCGTTTCCTCCCTTAAATTCAATCAATTGACGAGCAATGTCGGGAACCGCGCAGCCGGTAGGTTGATTTGAATCGGCTTCCCAGTTACGTTCCGGCGTGTGCGCGTAATTGGCGGCCGGTGTCGCATGGGTGATACGCGCCGTGGAAACTATGCCGGTAGACTTGCCAAGCGTTTCAGCAATTTCCAGAATGGTTTTTAACTTGTGCGTTTTAAGATCGGTTGCACAGTCGCCGCGAGTCACCTCTTGATCGACCGACAGCACCCCATCAAGGGTTTTTACGCCGGTTACCATCGCCGTCATAGTCGGCGCGGAGTCGGGTGTTTGCTGGTTGGCGCTGTAGGTTTTCGACAGCGCCAAATAGGGGAATAATTCAAAACTCAGGGAGTTTTCTTCGCCGCTGCTGCCCGGAGTCGTGTTGCCGGCATCGATAATGTCCGGCTGTTGACCTGCCAGAATACGTGCCGCAGTGACGGTAGAAATGCCCATGCCGTCGCCGATAAACAGAATAATATTTTTAGCTTGTCTGGAATTCGGTTTCAATGCGGCATTTTTATTAATAGCCGCGTTTCCCGCTGCATACCAAGTTGTTCGATCCGAATGGGGCGCGGGAAATGAATCGGGCGTAGCGGCAACAGCGGTGCCGGCGGATAAAGCGGCGGCAACAGCTGTTGTAATCAGTTTTAATTTCATAAAAATTCTCCGGTTTAGGGGTTATGCCTTCGATGCTGCCTCTGCCATATCGTATAAGCGCATTCGTTGACATGAAGATGGAGGTTTACCTTCCAAACCGGATTCTAACGAGCTAATAAGTCACATAGGTTAAAGAACTGTTAAGTTTGCGTTACAGTCCTGTTATTCCCTTCGGTTCTCAGCCGCGATCCGAAAGTAATGCGGGGCGTCCTCTGCGGCGAACAAAACATTGCCGCTTAATTTACGCCGATTATGTTTCATTTTTTAAAGCAGAATCAGCGCCCAGGTTACCGCCGCCCAAATCAACGACATCATTACTGCGGCCGAACCTATATCTTTGGCGCGGCCCGACAATTCATGATGCTCAAGCCCGACTCTATCGACCACCGCCTCGACCGCCGAATTCAATAATTCGACCAGCATGACTAAAACGATACTGCCGATTAACAGCAATTTTTCAATATTCGTTTGCCCCAGCCAAATGGCCAGAGGCGTCGTTAGCACAAACAGAATCACTTCCTGTCTGAAAGCTTCTTCATGCGTCCAGGTTGCCTTAAAACCGGCGACAGAGAAAAAACAAGCATTAATCAAGCGTTTAACGCCTTTTGCATTTGGATTTGCCATTGTTATATATAAAGTAAAAAGAAAATAATGTTATCGAGCCGTGCCGGCGCGACGGATGATAGGTAACGCCGTATTTAATCAGGAATTGAAAACAAAGCATAGGCTGTCACCAAAACTTAATATTTCTGTCATCCGATGATCATCAATCCGACACGAAACTGAAACCTTTATTAACTACTGTATCCGAATCTTTATTTTAGCTATGTGGATACTCATGAAAAAAGCAGAAGCAGCGATACAGGTTAAACCGGCCAAACGGTTGGAGTGTTTTATTGTCGCCATGAACGGCGCGTTTTCTGCAAGCCGGTCGGGAGCCGGTGCAGAGGTAGACTCGGAGACCTTAATAAAAGACGCTCAGGCATTGCGTTTTCGTGTGTTTGCCAAAGAAATGGGCGCCAAGCTGAAAACCGAATCGGAAGGCCTGGACTATGATGAAGTCGACGGCTATTGCGATCATTTGCTGGTCTATGACAACCTTAATAAGAAAATAGTCGGCTACACGCGTTTGCTTAATCAAGATCAAGCCGAACGTCTGGGCCGGTTTTATTCTCAAAGCGAGTTCAATCTGGATCAGGTTTTAACCTTGCCCGGCCGCTTTCTGGAAATCGGCCGGACTTGCGTTGATCCCGATTATCGCGGCAGCGCGGTTTTAACCACGCTGTGGTCTGCGTTGGTTCAATACGCGCTCGAAGGACAGTTCAATTATCTGCTCGGTTGCGCGAGCGTTACCCCCGGCCCTAGCGGCTTTGCGGTGGATGCCGTGTATCGGAATATCGACGCTAAAAATATTGCCCCCAGTTCAATGCAAGTCAGCCCCACCATTCCCGTCCCCGTCGAATTAAGATGCGAACGGGATGAATCGGGCATTCCTCCGTTGCTTAAAGCGTATTTTCGTTTCGGCGCTGTCGTTTGCGGCGAACCTTTCTGGGATGAAGACTTCAATTGCATGGATTTATTCATGCTGTTGCCGCTCGATCATTTGCAAGAGCGCTACAGCAAGCACTACATGAGAGGCTATGACGCCGCCAAACAAGAATCGAATCACGCACAGACGGCTAATGAAATTGAACATGCGCCTGTACTATAAACTTGTCCTGATCGTCATCCTGTTTATCAAAGGACTGTTCATCGCCGGCTGCGTGTTTCCCGTGCTCGGCTTTTTATATTCGGCACGCGCCGCGAAAATCCGGCGCGATGCGCTGAAAACCCGCTGGCTGCGGGAGTTCGGCGCTATTGTCCAGCTGCATATCAGCGTGGACGGCGAACTGCCGGAACGGCGCGCGATGCTGGTCAGCAATCACATCTCATGGCTGGACATCATCGTTATCGGTCAATATTTACCGGCTTACTTTGTCGCCAAAAGCGATATTTCAAGTTGGCCCGTGGTCGGTTACTTGGCTAAACAGGGCGGCACTGTCTTTATCAGTCGCGGCAATAAACAACAGATCAAAACAACCGCAGAAAAAATGGTCTGGCTGTTAAAGCAAAACGGCAACATCATTGCGTTTCCTGAGGGCACCACGACCAAGGGCGATGAGGTTTTACACTTTCATTCGTCGTTATTTCAGCCTGCGCTGTTAACCCGCTCGGCTATTCAGCCCGTCGCTGTGCAATATCAAGGCGCCGCGAAAGAACATGCGCCTTTTATCGGCGACGACGCTTTTGTGCCGCATTTAATGAAAATGCTGAGTCTGGACAAAATCGAGGTGCGTCTTAGCTTTCTGCCCGAGATTAACAGTTCGGGAAAAAGCCGCCATGCGCTCGGCATTGAAAGCAGGGACATGATCTCGAACAAAATCTTTGACTGTTCACCCACGGATATAGATGCCTCAGTTGATAAAGCGACGCAAAGCCCTCTCCAGCGGGAGAGGGTTGGGTGAGGGGATTTAAAATAAGGAAAAATGCTTATTTATATCCCCTCATCCCAACCTTCTCGGCAACTGCTCCATGCGTTGCTCTACCTCCTCCATCCATGGAGTCGTCCCTGAGGGAGAAGGAGCAAATGTCACTATATTAGCTACGAACTCTATAACTCAGTTAACTGCAACGTTCAAACGCTAAAGAGACTGTGAAAGTATTCGTTTTAAAACAAAAGCAAAAGCATTCACC
>JAPLRU010000013.1 GCA_026399025.1 Methylobacter sp. | reverse complement strand
GCGTTCCCACGCCGGAGCGTAGCAACGATGTCGCTTTTTAACCCGTGCCGCTCCCAAAGCTCCAATTTGGAAATGCAGCACGGAACGCTGGAGAGCGTGGGAACGAGCGATTGTCCCGTTTTAAGCGAGTTAGCAAAAAATCATTGTTTCCTGCATTTAGCGCAAAAGCCGTATAAATAAAGGCCGTGATCGGTTAATTCATAGCCCAGCTTTTGGGCGATTTCTTTTTGCCGGACCTCAATAACTTCATCGGTGAATTCGTCGACCTTGCCGCATTTCATGCATAAGATGTGATCGTGATGTGAGCCTTTATCAAGCTCAAAGACAGAGTTGCCGCCTTCAAAATGATGCCGGGTCACCAGACCCGCCGCTTCAAACTGAGTTAAAACGCGATACACCGTAGCCAAACCGATTTCCTCATCCTCGCTCAATAGAATTTTATAAACTTGTTCGGCAGTTAAATGGCGCTCATTAGCTTGGCTTTCTAAAATTTGCAGAATCTTGATTCGAGGTAAAGTCACCTTCAGTCCTGCATTTCTTAAATCGTTGGTTTCCAATATTAATCTCCGTTTATGCCTTAAGTGCAGGCCGTTTTATAAAGAACTGCGCGCATTGTAGCCTTTTTTTGACAGTATGGGCATGACAGTTTTATAGGATAATCTTTTAACATCCTGTATGATTTCGCGTTTTTAACCTATCCGCAGCCTTAAATGAGAAAGCCGCTTTTCGCTTTAAACCTGCCTTGCCGACGCCACTCTCTCCGCATCCTTAGCGTCGCGGCAAGCCTGACGCTCGCCTCCTGCACCACCATTTTGACTAACCTGCCCGGCGTCTATAGCATCGATGTCCAGCAAGGCAATATGATCGATCAAAGCATGGTCGATCAACTCAGACCCGCGATGAACAAACGCCAAGTGCTCTATATCATGGGATCGCCGATGTTGGCCGATTTTTTTCATCAGGATCGTTGGGATTATCTGTACTCCGCGAAAATCGGGAGCGACGACAGACAGCAAAAAAGAATTTCGTTATTCTTCAAGAATGATCAACTGAGCGGCATACAAGGCGATTTTAAACCCAGCGCCGTGCCTGTCGTTAAAGTCTCGGAAGAAACAACAGTCGATGTGCCCAAACGGGATATTGAAAAATCCTTATGGGAAATGATTACCGGCTTGTTCGGTTTCGACATTGTCGACGATGCGCCCAAATCGGATGCAAAACCATCGCCGGCAACCACGAACGATCAATTGCCGCTTTAATAGCGATTAGGCGGCCGGGTAGATTTCCTGCCTACCCGCTGTTCCCGCTTAAGCCGGGACAGTTTAAGGTTAAGCCTTTTATGCGTCCCGGCTTAAATTAGGAAGCCGAAATACGAGCTTTGCTTGTCCACAAGGTAAGTATTCACCTCCCCCTTTGAAAAAGGGGGATCGAGGGGGATTTATTTAAAAAATCTCCCCTAACCCCTCTTTTTCAAAGAGGGGGACTGAATAATTACTCCACAAGCAAAGCTTGCACTCCAAATGCCGTAGTGTTCACACCGTCTCGCTATCGCACTTCCTTATCCTGACTCGCCCTGTACGCTTAATACAGAAGCACAGGCATCCTCCCGCTTCAAAAACGCCTCAAACGCTTCCAGCGACAACGGACAGCTGAACAAATAGCCCTGATAAGCATGGCAACCGTGATGATCGAGAAATTCCCGCTGCGCTTCATCTTCCACGCCTTCGGCAATCACCGCCAACCCCATGCTTTCGGCTAAGGCGACCACCATCTTGGCGATGGCCGCATCGTTGGCGTCGATCAGAATATCTCTGATGAAACCTTGGTCGATTTTCAGTTGGTCCAAAGGCAATTGCTTTAGATAAGACAGCGACGAATAACCGGTGCCGAAAAAAAAAAAAAAAAAACTCAAG
>JAPLRU010000101.1 GCA_026399025.1 Methylobacter sp. | reverse complement strand
TCGTTCCCACGCTCCGGCGTGGGAATGCCGTGGTAGACGCTCCAGCGTCCCGCAACGCTGGAGCGTTGCGGACTGAATTCCCACGCCGGAGCGTGGGAACTATAAAATCGATGACCGCGCAAATGGTGCGGTTCGTTCCTCACCGCACCCTACGGCCCTATAAAAACCGCATCGAAACGACGCGAATGGTGCGGCCCTAGGCCGGAATGAGCGCAAATTATTTAATCTTGCCATCTTTCGTGCAGCTTAACAATTCTAGGATAATGCGTTCCTGCTTTAAATTTATCGTCATATTCCCTGATGGTATCGGTTATATATTCTCGATAACTTGTTTTCATTTCAGATTCAGGGAATTGACCATTCAAAATGGCCGAAGCTAAACGCTCTACCGCATTAAGATAGCTTTCTTTTGCTTCTTCAAAAGAACTTGCTTCATTATTTGCTGGATCAGAAGTTACTTTTTGCGCTATGTCGCTTAAACGGTGGCGACGAGCGTTCATATCTTGCTCAAACGAAAGTAAAGCGTTCCATTTTGCACTTTCAAGCTGCTGTGCGATTTTACGCAAAGTGAAAAAGGCAATGCAACCAGCGCAAATAGCAGCTAATAACGTAATCGTTGCTATAACATCACCCCAAAAGTAAACGTGATAAGTATCAGTTGCTATTTGAAGCGATTGGGTTTCGTAGTCGGTCATTTTTTATTTTCCTTTGTTTTCACATTGCTTTGACTATCCTTTTGTGCCTTTGAAGCTTGTAAAGCTTGTTCTGCTAGGCGTGTCTGTGCATGTAATGCTTCACAAGATTGGTCTTGTACAGAAGAACGATTTTTTTTGGGGTGAATTAGATCGTTTTTATTATTAACCATTTGAACCTTCTTTAATAAATTAAATGAAAACGCCATGCTCAACTTTTCGTTCCAAGCGGGACGGGGTTTGCAACCTCGTCCCTAACGTTTTTGGAATTGATACGAAGGAACGAAGTCCAGCCCCATCACCCACACTTACTCTCCCCACAATTCAAACAAGTCATACACCCATCCATCAACACCATCGCCTTAGTGCTGCACTTACTACATAACACGGCCTTCTCAGGAAACGCCTGCCCCTCCGACTCCCCATGCTGGGCTTCAAATTCCTTACGCTTTTGATCAAGAAATTTTTTCTGATGATCGGTCATTTTATCCGGCTTGATCATGCCGATATGTTTCATATGCGATTCAATCGCATAGCCGATTTCGGCGACCAGCGACGGCATGAACACGCCGCCTTTTTTAAAATAGCCGCCGTGCGGATCGAATACCGCTTTCATCTCTTCAACCAAAAAGCAGGCGTCGCCGCCTTTGCGGAACACCGCCGAGATCAGCCGGGTCAGCGCCAACACCCATTGGAAATGCTCCATGTTTTTGGAATTAATGAAGATTTCGTAAGGCCGACGTTCCTCAAAGGCGGTGCCCTGGTTCAGGATGATGTCGTTAATGGTGATGTACAGCGCGTGCTCCGACTGCGGCGTTTTAATTTTGTAGGTGGACCCGAGCAGCACTTCCGGGCGCGCCAAGTTTTCGTTCATGCTTTCCAGCGATGGCTGTTGTTGCTCTTGCTTAAGCGGTTCGACATCGTCTTTGCTCAGGACTTTGTAGCTGACGATTTTTTTAGTGATTTTATGGGTCATGTCTGTAGTCTCAATCATGGTTGCTGAGCCTTGCGTTGAAGGCGACGCTTCTTTACTGACGTTCTGTGTCATGTTGTTAGGGCGTTTTGGTAAGAGGGATATCGGGGCAAGGTAAATGCGCCTGATTTGTTGTAGAGAAAACAAATTGCCGCCAAAAAGGCCAGATATTGCTCACTGCATTGCAGTGAGCAAACTCGGTTAAGGCTTTTTCATCTACATTATTTGTTCGTTCGTAATCTATTCTAAATGTCGCTTCAATTTGATAAAGCAATTGCGGTTCGGCCTCCGCGTTCGATATGTCATTAACTCGAATACCTAAATCAACGAAGACTCTAAAAAAATTAATGGCGTTATTTTGATGGTTAACCGCTTCGCCTAGTTCAGCTCTAACGGCCAATTTATTTTGTTGCCCTAACTGAACTTGATCATGGCTACCTACAAACTGTTTAAAACCGGATTCATATAAAACAATATCCAATAGTTTTAAATTTTCCGATGCTTGTGCTATGAGCTCTTTATCCATAATCTGCCGTCTCATGGTAATCGTCGTGTTCTGAAAATAAGGTTTTGTGCGATTTGGTTTGTAAATCGGCAATAATTCGATGGGTTACCGGAATAATATTATCGTAATCCGAAGCAGGCGATTTTTTCTCATTGATCCCCGCTTGTCGTTTGAGCCAAATAAACATATCCGGTACGGCTAATGCGGCTCGCATGAGTTTATCCATCGCTGCACTTTGAATAACCTCGCTACGTTCATATTTTGAAAACGCATTCGTGCCGCCGCCGAAAATCTTTGCGGCATCTTGTTGGGTGAGCCCTAATTTGTTTCTCAGGGCGACAATTTCCTGCGCCGTCAACAGGCCGTCTATTTTTCGCCAAGCATCACGTAACACACAATCATTGCGTTTGATTTGCTCCGAAAAAATAACCATATCGCCACATTGACGGCAGACCGAATACTCTACATCAACGGTGTAGGATTGACCGTTTCGTTGAGATTCATCAGGTTCTACACGGACTTCAAAATCTGAAGAGCCGCATTCAGCGCATTTATTCATAATTATATTTTGTTGCGTTATTGTTGAATAACCAATCGAGAGCTTTTAAATAAACATTCGGTTTTTTACAAAAAAAGACCACGAATTTCATATTTTCGTGGTCTTCCTTTATAAAAGATTTCTTGTCAAATTTACAAATGAAACGAACCGATTTCGACTATCTGAATTTCTCCATTTTCGAGCAACCGTAGCTTCATACAAATCCTATCGGTTCGTTCTTCTTGAGCAACATTTTTAATGTAAACATCATGAGCGCTTTGATCCGGATATTCGATAGTTTTTTGGAAATCAGCCGGGGTTAAAGAAATAACGCAAGTTGAAACCTCTTCTAATGTGTAACCTAAATTTCTTATATCTTTTGATACCTTAAGCCCTTTATATCTGATGTGATGTTGTGCAGCGGCTGCGCGAATTTTATCAAGATTGAAGAATGGCAAAATTACAACCCCTTTCTAACCATTATGGTTAGCCTTGGTGCTGCAAAAAACTTTCGGTTTTTATGCCCATTGTTTGAGGGATTAAAATTTACCGTAATAACCTTCTTTCAAAGCATCGAACAAATTAGCGGCGCTGTGGATTTCGCCGTCGTATTCCACTTCTTCATTGCCTTTATATTCGACCACATGGCCGTCTTCCAGCGTGAATTGGTAGGTGGTGTTTTCCAGATCCGATTCTTTAACCAACACGCCTTGAAACACTTCGGGATTAAAGCGGAACGTGGTGCAGCCTTTCAGACCTTTATCGTAGGCGTACTCGTATATCGACTTGAAATCTTCATACGGATAATCGGTCGGCACGTTGGCGGTTTTGGAGATCGACGAATCTATCCATTTTTGCGCGGCCGCCTGGATATCGACATGCTGTTTCGGGCTTACGTCATCCGCCGCGATAAAATAAGCTGGCAATTGCTGCTCGGGCTGGTCGCTGTACGGCATCGCGTCGCTATTGATCAAAGCGCGGTAAGCCAAGAGTTCAAACGAAAACACATCGATTTTTTCCTTGGATTTTTTACCGGCGCGAATCACGTTGCGCGAATAATGATGGGCAAAGCTCGGCTCGATGCCGTTACTGGCGTTATTAGCCAACGACAGGGAAATCGTGCCGGTCGGCGCAATCGAACTGTGATGGGTAAAGCGGGCGCCGGTTTCGATCAGTTCGGCGACCAGTTCGGGTTCTTCCCTGCCCAGTTGCTGCATATAACGGCTGTATTTGCTGTGCAACAGTTTTCCGGGCACCCGGTTACCGACTTGATAGCCGTCGGCAATCATTTCCGGGCGTTTATGCAGCATTTCGCCGGTGACGGTGAACATTTGTTCCATGATAGGGGCCGGGCCTTTTTCTTTGGCCAGCGCAAGTCCGGCTTTCCAGCCTTCGACGGCCAGGACTTTGGTGACTTCCTCGGTAAATTGCAGCGACTCTGCATCGCCGTAGCGCATACCCATCATCGTGACGGTTGAGCCCAAGCCCAGATAACCCATGCCGTGACGGCGTTTGCCGAGAATTTCCTCGCGTTGTTGGGGCAGCGGCAGGCCGTTGATTTCAACCACGTTGTCCAACATGCGGGTGAAAATTTTGATGGCTTTGCGGTAGTTTTCCCAGTCGAAATGCGCATCGTCGGTGAACGGTTTTTTAACGAAACGGGTTAGGTTGATGGAGCCTAGAAGGCAGGAGCCGTAAGGCGGAAGCGGCTGTTCACCACACGGATTGGTCGCCCTGATTTTCTCGCAAAACCAGTTGTTGTTCATTTCGTTGACTTTGTCGATCAGGATAAACCCCGGTTCGGCATAGTCGTAAGTCGAACTCATAATGATGTCCCACAGACGCCGTGCGGGCATGGTTTTATTTACTTTGCAGGCAACCTGACCGTCTTCGTTAAGGATATAGCCGTCGATATAAGGCAAGTCGCGCCAGATGATTTGTTTGGCGTCGGTTAAATCCAGGTTATCAAGATTGACTTCTTTTTCGGTGACCGGAAATGACAAGAACCAAGGCTGATCGTTTTTTACCGCTTCGACAAATTCCGAGGTAATCAGCAGCGACAGGTTAAATTGACGCAGCCGACCGTCTTCGCGCTTGGCGCGGATGAATTCGACGACATCGGGATGGCCGACATCGAAGGTCGCCATTTGCGCGCCGCGTCTGCCGCCTGCGGACGACACGGTAAAACACATTTTGTCATAGATATCCATGAACGATAACGGGCCGGAGGTATAAGCCCCTGCGCCGGAGACGTAAGCGTTTTTAGGTCTTAGCGTCGAAAATTCATAACCGATTCCGCAGTTATGAATAACCGCCAAGCCATTGTTGCCGGCTAAATAATTATTATGTTTATCAACGGTAAAATCATAAAAAATCTCGCCAATCTCCAAATTGCGATTGATGGATTTTACCGGACGCAGTTGGCGCACAAAGTCGATTTGACTGCGCAATTGGGGGAATTTTTCAGCCCATTTATCCAAATAAACTCGGCTAATGGTGGCTTGATTATGTCTGCCGTGATAAAAACCTATCGCTTGTTTTTCCGCATGGGTTAATTCGGACATGCAGTTCTGAAGCGCGGTTCGTAAGGCGGAACTCATCACATAATGATCGTATTGCCCGGCCTGGGATTGATGATTTTTAATGCGGCTTTTTTTGCCGCTATCGGCCATAAAGACGGCAACATTATTTAAGAATTCCGAGTCGGATATCTTGATACTGTAGCCGCCCATATCGTTAATGAGTGTGCCGTTATACTCATGCGCACGCTGTTTTCTTGCGGTGATTGCGCCATGGACCCCGAATAAAGCTAATAAGCTTTGAATTTCGTCGGCAAAAGCCGCACTTTGACAGCTTAAAATAGCGCTGCCGCGTTCGGTGGAAATAGTACCGTCGGTGTCGATAAGGCCGGCCAGAAAAGGTAAAAAGTGACGGTCCGGCGCTTGTTTTATCCATTGCGGTACTTTTAGAGTGTGGCTTTTTTTTCCGGTTTGGTGGTCAAACAGTTCACTGGCCGCACTGGCTTTAAAACTGGCGACGGTAAAATCCCATACCGGAGTATTGTTAGGCGTGATTGCCGGTACTACCTTGGCGTGGCAATCACAAAATTCCTGAAAAAACAGTGCGTAACGCTCGACCACTTCGCGTTCCGCCGCGCGTATTTTAAAGATCAATCGTTTACCGTAGGCGTTGGCTTTGACCTGCCACTTTTCACGCGTGGATGCGTAATTGATGTGCTTCTCGTAAGCCGACCCATCGCCTAGATGCGCCCCGGCAAACCATGCTTTTAATGCCGATTTTTGATCAGCGAACCAAGGCAGTTGATAATGAACCAAGGCATCGGTTTGGTTAACTTCATCGGCGCGAACATACTGTAATGTGTCGTCTCGGTAGACCAGCACAGGATGTTTGATGGATGTGGTCAAGGTGCCCAGATGAGAACCTATTTCAATATTTTCATCGCTAGGCACGAGGGTAGTCATGTGCTTTAAAATAGGGCGCATTTCAAAGTGACGCGATTCGCGGTCATAACTAAGAATTTGTTGATGCTGTTCAGTGACCGCTCGCTCAGCTGTAACGTAGCCTTGTTCAGTACAGACCAGCGTATCAGGCGCGACACAGCCCGCCTTTAGCGTAAGCCCCGCCTCATGCACTTTATGCAAAATATCATCCATAGAATCGGCAATAGTGCCGGATACCGTGCAGTTAATCGTTGATGTGGCCGGTTTGTGTTCCAGTGCGCCCGCATTAGACGTAATACGCCCGGCCGGAATTGCGCCTTGGCGCAAGGCCCACAAAAAGTCTTTGTAACACTGTTCCTGCTTGGCTTTACCTTTTTCTACGGCGGACAGCGCTTTGGCGACCCGTTGGTAGGTGTCATCAATGGTGCCGTCAATCGCTACGCCATCTTTGGTTTTTAAGCGGTATTTGGTGTCCCAAATATCCATCGAAGCGTCTTGAAAAGGTATTTCGGTCACAGTGTTAGGAATGACGTGTAGCTTTGTCGGCATTAGGGTGTCTCTGTTGATGGTGGAAGTTAAGGCTCAGCCCGTCAGGGTGAATAACCGATATGTAGTGTTTATATTTTTAGAATAGCACAATATATAGTGTTTTGGCGAGATAATAAAAACCCTGTGTGAAACCAAACAGTTACGGCGAAATCAGCTATACGGGCAGAAAATCGCCGCTTTGATGCTGCCACATGGCGTAGTATTTGCCTTGCTTGGCAAGCAATTGGTGATGGCTGCCTTGCTCGATGATTCTGCCTTGTTCCAGTACGATAATCCGATCCATGGTTAAAATGGTCGAAAGACGGTGAGCGATAACCAGGGTGGTTTTATGCTTGATCAACTCAAAAATAGCCGTTTGGATTTGTTTTTCGGTTAAGGAATCCAACGCGCTGGTGGCTTCATCCAGCACCACAATCGGCGCATCTTCCAAAAACGCGCGGGCAATGGCGATGCGCTGTCTTTCGCCGCCGGAAAGTTTGACGCCGCGCTCGCCGACCAGCGTATCGAAGCGCTCGGGCAATTGCTCGATAAACTCAAGGCAGTGGGCTTTTCGGGCGGCATCAATCAGTTCGGCCTCGGAAATGTCCGCGCCCAGCGTGATGTTGTCGCGTATCGAGCGGTGAAATAAATCCGGCTGTTGCGGCACCATGGAGATTTGCCTGCGCAATGAATTCAGCGTAAAGGCTTTTGCATCGAAGCCGTCAAAGCTGATGCTGCCTTGTTGCGGGTCGAGAAAGCGAAACAACAGTTTGGTTAACGACGATTTGCCGGAACCGGATTGGCCGACCAGCGCGATTTTTTCACCGGCTTTGATGGTGAGCGAAAAATCCTCAAACAACGGGTTTTGACGCGGGTTTTCTTTGTTATAGGTGAAGCAAATATTGTTAAAGTCGATAGCGCCGTGACTGATGGTCAGTGCTTGGGCATTATCGGCATCGGTTTCAATATCTTCCTGCCTGAATACATCGGCCATTTCGGAGGCGTCGGCCAGGGCGGTAAAAAAGTTCCTGAAATTGCGGCCGAACTCCCATAAACGCTGAATCAGCATGATCATGATCGATTGAAACAACACAAATTCGCCGACCTGGAAATTGCCGGTTTTCCATTTTTGAATCATCAAATAAACCAGCAGCAATTCAATACCGAAGGTCATCAAGCCTTGTACGGCAAAGGAGATAAACTGTAGCGTCCAGGCGATTTTTTTCTTGCGGTAAACCTTATCCGATGCTTGATTGATATGCGCCTGTTCGCGAGCTTCCATCGCAAAACTTTTGACCACGAAAATATTGCTGACTGCGTCCGAATAGACGCCGCCGACTTCCGAGTCGGCCTGGGCTACGGCTTTATCAAAACGCAGTTTCCAGATCGAGTAGGCGACATTCCAGCCGATAAAGAGCACGACCCAAATCAGGAAATAGCAAGCAAACTCTTGCTGTTGCCGGTAGAAGATCGTAAAGGCAATGCCGATTGCGACAATGTTCATGAAAAACTGGAATAAAAACCAGTCCATGATGATTTCAAATGAACGCGAAAAGCGGTTGGCTTGCTTGATTAAGCTGCCGGAAAAGCTGTTTTCGAAAAAGACGTATTTTTGTTTTTTAAGCACATCGAAGCAGCGTTTTTCCAGCAGGTTAACGCCGCCGCCATCCAGCGGAACAACAGCGATTTCCAGCAAGCGCCAGGACAGCCAAATGCCTGCATAAATGATTCCTACCTGCTTCAGGTTATCTATCAACAGACTCAGCGTTGCGTCCGAATAAGGCAGTACCAAGCCGTTGGCGATGTTTTTATAGTAAATCGGCGCCCATAAGTCCAGGGTCACGGTCGAGGTCAAAGCGCATAAAGCCAACAGGAAAAACCACTTTTTTTGCCGGATAACCCGGCTGTATTCTTTAAATATAATGTCCATGAGTTGCTTTTTGAGTAACTACCTAAAGTTACGTAAGTAAGGGCGGAGGATACGTTTACTCTATCGCGTGCCGGGGGGGGAACCACAAGCATTGCTTTAATCCCAAGCGAATAGTGTAACCTGCGAGGTTTACATATATGAACCATTGGCTGTTTCTGTTGACGTCCATTCCTACAGGGATTGCTTTTGCGGGAATGGGACAATAGAAAACTCCCGTTATTCCTCTGTAATTCGTGCAAATCTATAGAACTAGTCTAAAAATGACTGAAACGTCAGGTATAATCTAAAAAAATTCATGCTATAAAAATTTTTTAGTCAATGATGACGCCGTTTTCATAGACTAACTGATTATTGCACGCTGTTTTGCAAGCAAAATTACTTATAATCAATTTTTGTCTTCCTAAAATCACCTAATTTAATAGCCGTGATGCATCGTAAAGCAATGAGAAAATGGATTTTTAATACATTGAGTCGTTACGATTTTTTTAACTTGGAGTACACCTTGTGAAAACCATTTATCCCGTTTCTTTAGTGTCAATTGTGATGCTGTTATCGCTTCTCGTCAGTCCTGCAAAAGCCGCGGACACTGAACATATATCATCTGAAACAAGCAATCTCTCGGGTAGGCAAATTCTCGATGAGGCATCAAAACGCCATGATAGACCCTATGAGTGTGAAATTCAGGAAGTCTCGTTAATTGACAAGGCTAATAATGCTGAAAAACGTGAAATGCGCCATTACAAGCGTGAAATCAATTCCGAAGAAACACGCTATGTGTTGGTTTTTTCAGCACCTTCAGGCGTTAAAGGCGTCAGTCTTTTAACTTGGCAACATCAAGGAACGAGTGATGATCAATGGCTTTATCTACCCGCGTATGGCAAGGAGATGAAACGCATTGCTAAAGGCGGACGCAAAAACTATTTTATGGGTACAGATTACACTTATGAAGATTTGGTTTCTGAGAGTCGCGATAAGTTTAGTTATGAACGCTTACCTGATGAGACGCTAAATGGTGTTAAATCCTTTGTGATTAAATCCGTAGCAACAGATCCCGAATTACAAAAAGAAACAGGCTATGGTTATCGCCAACTCTGGATTACACAAGATAATTTTATGGTAATACAAGTTGAGTTTTTCGATCAACATCAGCAATTAATTAAAAGACAACGTAATTTTGAGCCTGTTAATATTGAAGGACAAGCATGGCGTGCCAATAAAATAGAAATGGATCATATTATTAATCAACATAAAACAGTAACCACAGTACGCGAAAGACGTTTTGAAGAAGCGGCTGTGCCTGAGAAAAATTTTAAAGAGCGCAGTATTATTGATGGTGCTTTATTGCAATAACAATGCAATAACAACGTAATATAAGAAACAAATAGACCTCAGTCGTTTTTAAAATGCCTGGGGTCTATTTTTAATTGCCGACACCTCAATATAATATTACCCTTTTTTCTTAATCATGAGCTATTTTAATGACCACCGGGATTGCTCTTTTTTTCTTATATTTTACCGTTATTATTTGCATAATTGATTTACCTCTAATTAAAGGCACTACGCGTTCAATACCTAAAGATGTGTTTATGTATGCAGGGGCGATGACGATGCTAGGTCCCATTGCTGAGGTAGCTATCAATCATTTTTGTAGAGCGGTATTCGACTATACACTTTGGCAATATAAAGTACTTCCTGTACATGATAGTGATACGTCATTAATTTCAACGATTGAATGGGGGATTTATGGCTATCATCTTTATTTTCTTCATAAGAAAGTTAAATCTTTTAATTTTAAATATGAAAACTATATTTTTATTATTTCAGTTTCAATTGATGGCCTATTAATTGAGGCACTTATTAATATCTGCGGCCTTTTGTTCCTTGACACGTTTATATTCTATTATTTCCCCAGTGATCTTTATCACTTAACGTCACTTTTTGCTGTACCTTTTTACGCGATTGGTGGTTTTGCAATGAGCAAAACACTTAAAGGATTTTCGGCTGATCCTTGGTTTTTTGGTGCAACAGGATTTTGTACCTCTTATATCTTTGTATTTTTATAATAAAAAATGGATTATTGCTAAGCTTATATCAATAAGTCAGACTGACTAAATAATATTTAACCCTAATACTTCTTTCAAGAGAAAATTATGTCTAGCTCAAAGCCTGCCGCACAAACCGAAGCAAACACCGGAAAATACATAGAATACTCCAGTGGTTTTATTGAAAATATTATGACTTTTGGAGCAAGAAAACCTGTCATTGCTTTCTTAATAGCATTAGTTATAACCGTAATTACCGGTTATGGCTTATTAAATCTTAAAATCGATGCAGACCCGGACAGTCTTATTAATAATAGCAATCCAATGTTGCCGTTATATCAAAATGTGGTCAAAGAATTTGGTTCTGATAATATCGTATTGGTACATTATCAGGGTGACGATATTTTTAGCTCTAAAAAACTAAAGCTAATTGATGAAGTTGCCTATCAATTAAAAAAGCTGGACAGCGTTGAAAAAGTTGAAACCTTGTCAACTGCATTGAGTATTCGTGACAACGGTTTTGGTTTGGAAATTAATCCGTTGGTTAATACTTATCCTGAAACTAAAGAAGAAATTGCCGCTATTAAAGATAACGCGCTTTATAGTCCGCTTATTAAAAGACAATTACTGTCAGAAGACGGCACTAAAGCGGCGCTTATTATTACCTTAAAACCCAGCTTTCACGAATCGGAATTTAATCGCACGGCTTATACACAGATTGAAAACATTATTAAGCCGTTAAAGACTGAGTTTAGCCATGTATTTCAAGTAGGAACACCTAGAGTAAATTCCGATCTTGTCAATGGTTTATTTGACGATATATTATTTATTACACCATTGAATGTTGCCGTTTTACTGATTACCTTGATATTAATGCTGCGGGTTTTTTGGGCTGCGTTTATACCGCTGGTTACTTCATTTGTCAGTGTTATTTGGACCTTCGGTATCGTCGGTTATTGCAATATTCCTGTTAATTTATTAGTTGCTGTTTTGCCCGCGTTAATTATTGTTATCGGCTCGACTGAAGATACCCATATTGTGGCAGCGTATTTACAGGGATTAAAACACGATAATACAGGGCAACGCTTCCCCGCCATCCGTTATATGGCGTCTCATGTCGGCGTACCGATTTTTATCACCTCATTTAGTACCATTATCGGCTTTTTATCGAATGCTATAACCGACATTACCTTGATTAGGGATTTTTCCATCGCCAGCTCAATAGGAATGCTGGTAACAGCAGTCAGTACCTTGTTGATAGTTCCGTTATTGTTAAGTATTTGCGGCCCTAAAACCGCTGAAAATGTGATTGAAAATCACGATTCTAATGGATGGAAAAGCCGTTTTGTACGTTTTGTAGAAAATGCGGTCGAGTTTCATCAAGGTAAGATTCTCAGTGTTACCGCCGTTATTGTCCTTGTGTTTGGCGGATTCGCGTTACAAATTACCGCCAGTAACGACCCGCTTGCGTATTTTAATTCAGACCATCAATTGGTGATTGATAATAAGACCGCTCATCAAGACCTTGCAGGAATGCAGGTTTTTACTCTCACCATAGAAGCAACACGTAATACCGATTTTAAAAACCCGCTGGAACTTGAAAAACTGGATGCCATTCAGCAAGTCATGCTTAAGCAAAGTGTCTATGACAAAGTGATTGGTATGACGGACTATTTAAAACTGGTCAATCAAGAGATGCACCAAGGCGATAAAAACTTTTATATCCTGCCCCAATCGCGCGAGTTGGTTGAGCAGTATTTGATGCTGTTTCAACGCAGTGATTTAGAGCGCGTTATTAGTAGCGATGCGCGACGCGTGAACTTTATAGTCAGACATAATATGTCTAATTCCAATGTGTTAAACAAACAAATTGCCTTGTTAAAAACGCAACTTGGCGAAATTTTAGGTAACAGCAATCGCTTTTACTTAACCGGTAAAAACCTGATGACCAATGAAGCCGCGGATTCGTTATTCACCAGTCAAGGCTATTCGTTACTGTTGGCAATCGTAGCGTTCAGTATCATCATGACATTGCTGTATTCGTCGCCGGTTGCAGGTCTCATCTCGATGATTCCGAATGTGATTCCCATCATATTGATGTTTGGTATTATGGGGATGTTTGATATTCCGTTAAATCCAGGTACAGCAATGGTTTCGGTGATTGCTCTGGGTATTGCCATTGATGACACCATCCATATTTTCAGCACTTATAATCGAGAGTGTCGCGTTGACGGTGATCAACAAGCGGCTGCGGTGCGCTCGATCAGAGCGGAAGCGCTTGCAGTGCTTGCCACTTCATTTTCGTTAGCGGCAGGTTTTTTTACCTTAAAATTTTCCAGTTTTCTTTTCATCTGTCAGTTCGGCATATTGGCAGGTTTAACGATGTTAATCGCGATGATTACGGAATTATTCTTAACCCCGGTATTACTTAAAAGCATTCGACTGGTGGGTCTATGGGATGTTATTGCGCTTGATCTTGATAAAGAAGCGCTTAGAAAAAGCGAAATTTTTGCGGGCATGAGTTCCTTCCAAATTAAGCGTGTGATTTTACTGTCCAAAATGCGTGAATACCAACCTGATGACGTGGTGGTGCAACAAGGCAGTGTGGGCAGTGAATTGTTTATTATTCTATCGGGCAAAGCGGACGTGTTTTATCACGAGGGCGATCATAAAAAAATGCTTACCCAGTTAGGCTGGAGCGATAGTTTCGGCGAAGCGGGTTATGCCGGTAATGTCACTCGCACCGCAACCGTCAGTGTTTCTGCAGACAGCGAGCCATTCCGCGCAGTGATATTAAATCAAGATCAGGTCGAGTCGGCCATGCGCTTTTATCCTAGGCTTCATGCCAAACTCAATAGTAATATCAGCAAAGCGTTAGCGCGACTACTTGCTAGGAACAATCAATTACAGCATTCCGTTAGTTAATAACCGGCCAGAAAGGCTTCAGGGAGATCAAAATCTCTGAGGCCTCCTAGTTAAATTACCCAGGCGTTACACCATGTCAAAAAGCTCCCTCTCGTTATATTTTGCCGGTTGTTGTTTGATTAGTTCAATGACTTTCGCCGCGGAACAAAACCCACTGACTCGATTTGTTAATAACATTGAATACGAGTCGGATAGCTCCGCCACAGGTTACTTTAAAAAGGTAGAATCTAATAAAGCCGATAATGATGATGTCGCTTTTTTTACCCGTCTTACTGCCAAATCCCAAACGCAGTTAAACGGTAGTTTTAGTACGGGTATGGAGCTTTATGCGAACTATTCCAGCCAGAAACAAGAATATTATGGTGTATTTAGAAACCCTGATCATCAAGTCAGGCAACCTGGAATTGTTGATTTTAATAGCGTGTGGTTGCGTTATGAAGCGGATAATTTTGAGATTTTGGCGGGTAAGGATTATTTGCAAACCGGGTTATCGGAAATTTACTCGCCAGTCGATCGTTTTGGGCTTTATAACCTGACTAATCCCAGTCAGTTTTATCGCACGGGGGTGTGGCAAGCGGGTATTCAATATTTTATCGATGACGATACCGTGACATTCAAGGTTATGCCGGTAACAGAAAAAAATCTTATTCCATCACCGTACTCACGCTGGCTGGGCAATACCAATGATCCTGAGTTTGCCGCATTAGCCGCTAATTTACAGGTAGAAGAAAAATTTCGTCCGGTCGGAATTGAAAATACCGGCTATTTATTGCAATACAAAGGCTCACGCGCCGGTTATGATTTTTTTGGCCTGGTACATCACGGCCCGTCAATGTATCCAACCTTGGCTTATGGCAACCAAGCCAATCAGGTCATTAAAACCGAACCATTGACAACGTCAATCAGCACGGGAATCATGAAAGTGCTTGAGGAGTGGAAGTTTTATGGGGAAGCTATTTATCAAGCTGCGGACAGCAACACAGACGAAGATTTTATTCGCTACAGTGTCGGAACAAGTTATAACGACAGCCAGTTAGCCAATATTTTAGGATTCAATCAAATTACCACCACGCTTCAATGGTCAGGTGATGAATCTGTTAATCCTGTAAATGCGCTAAAAATAGCGGTTAGTTCCAGAGAAACCAGGCCGTTTCGCAACACAGTGCTAACAAAAATTGAAATTGAGCAAAATAACGAGTGGGGCTACTATTTTTCAGCCGCCTACAATGTTGAGGGCAATTCCGCACTTGCCGCAGGAGCGCAATATAAACCAACCGATAATTTAAGCTTACGCCTGGAAAGTACCTTGTTTGACGGCCCTAAAGATACGATATTCGGTCGCTGGGAGAATAATGATTTCTTAAGATTGCGCACAATTTATAAATTCTAACGGTATTTTTTCGCGACCATCGTTTAATGTTACGACTAATTTCACAGCGACTAATGATTACGCTGTACCGAGAATCTTGCCAAATCAATCAACGCGTCTTTATAAACAGAATCCGATAAACACACTAACGCTGCAATCGCTTTTTCGGCCTGTTCCTCGGCGCGTTGAAAGGTATAGGCAATTGCATCGGTTTTTATCACAATCGCATACACTTGTTGAAAAGCATCGGCAGAGCCTTTTTTAATCGCCTCGGCAATAATGTTTGCTTCATCAGGCCGCGCATATTGCATGGCATAAATTAAAGGCAGAGTAGTTTTACCTTCGGTTAAATCATTGCCCAAGTTTTTACCCAATTCCGCCACATTCGACGTGTAATCCAGCGCGTCATCAATTAACTGAAAAGCCATGCCTAAAGCGAGACCGTAATCAATTAAGCCTTGTGTTTGTTCAGGCGTTGCATGGGAAATCAGGGCGGCAAGATGAGCGGCGGTTCTAAATAAAATGGCGGTTTTGCAACTGATAACTTCCAAATATTGTGCTTCGGTTGTGTCAGGATTGTGGCAGTTTATCAATTGTAATACTTCACCTTCAGTCAGCGTGGACACGGTTTGTGATACTAAATCCATGACCTGAACATCGCCCGTTCGAGACATCATCTGAAAAGCATTCGCGTACAAAAAATCACCAACCAATACGCTGGCAGCATTCCCCCAAACCAAGTTGGCTGATTCACGGCCCCGCCGCAAACTGGCTTCATCAATCACATCGTCATGCAATAAGCTGGCGGTATGCAAAAATTCAACAACTGTCGCCATGGTGATATGGCATTCATTGATGCCGCCTAAGGCATTAGCCGTCAACAATAACAGTAATGGGCGCAATCTTTTACCGCCGTTACCGATAATATAGCAACCGATGTTGTTAATAAGCTCAACCTTGGAATTAAGTGTTGCCAAGATAAGCTTGTCAACTGCAATCATCTCATCACAGGTTAAGTTTTTAATAGCGTTAAAATTAATCGTTGTTGTAGGGCAAGCGTTCACACATATTCCTCAAAATAGCCAAAACTGGCGCAAGTTCTGTAAAGACTGTATTTCTTAGCGCATAGATACCGGAATTATTACAAGGCAATCGCGCTTAAAAATACTTGAAAATAGAATTTAGATAAGGTAGTAAAGTTATCGTTTTGATTCAAATATGATAGCCAAAGCACCCCCTTCTATTATCCATCATTTTTCAAGCATTGAAGACCCCGGAGTAAACAGACAAAAGAAGTATCTGCTCCAGGATATTTTTTTATCAGCATCTGCGCGGTGATGTGTGGCACGGATAACCGGGTTGCCATTGAGGAATTCGGCTTGGCAAAAAAGCACGGTTCACTGAATTGCTTGGTTTAAAACAGGGATACCGTCGCATCACATCTTCGGTGAGGTTTATGCGAGGTATAAATAAATCCGGTGTACGGAAAACTTGAAATAAGGGGGCGACCTCGCTGGCTTTGGTGTGCCAACTCAATTAGCGCAAGAGTTCGATACCAGCATATAAATACCTCAGTTGATAAAGCGAGGTAAAACCCTCTCCAGCGGGAGAGGGTTGTGTGAAGAGGATCAAATGCTCAAGTTATTTCACGCTCGTTCCTTAGTTTTGACCGGTGTAACAAAGACCTACAAGGTTTTTAAAACCTCATAGGTCTTGCAGTAAACTAAAAACCTTACTCGACAAAACAAAAACGATGGAGTACCAGAGCAAGTCGTCGTTACGATGATTATTTATTAGCCCGATGCTCAATAATATCGTCAACCACGGCCGGATCGGCCAGCGTGGAAGTATCGCCCAAGCTGCTAATCTCATTGGACGCCACTTTACGCAATATGCGCCGCATGATTTTACCTGAGCGTGTTTTGGGCAGGCCCGGCGCCCATTGAATAATATCCGGGTGCGCAATCGGGCCGATTTCTTTTCTGACCAGTTCGATCAGCTCCTTCCGTAGTTCTTCCGTCGGTTCGATGCCGACATTCAAGGTCACATAAGCGTAAATGCCTTGGCCTTTGATGTCATGCGGATAGCCGACCACCGCCGCTTCGGCGACATGCTCATGCAATACCAGCGCGCTTTCGATTTCCGCCGTGCCCATACGATGGCCGGAAACGTTGATCACATCGTCAACCCGCCCGGTAATCCAGAAATAGCCGTCTTCATCGCGGCGCGCGCCGTCGCCGGTAAAATAATAACCGGGATAGTTTTTAAAATAAGTGTCGATAAAACGTTGATGATCGCCGTAAACGGTGCGCGCTTGTCCCGGCCAGGAATGGCCGATCACTAAAATGCCTTCGGCGACGCCTTCCCGGATTTGGCCGCTGTTATCCATGATTTCGGGCTTAATGCCGAAAAAAGGCAGGGTCGCGGAACCCGGCTTTAAAGCGATTGCGCCCGGCAATGGGGTGATTAAAATGCCGCCGGTTTCGGTTTGCCACCAGGTGTCGACGATTGGACAGCGACCGTCGCCAACGACATGGTAATACCACTCCCAGGCTTCCGGGTTAATCGGTTCACCGACGCTGCCGAGAATCCTCAAGCTGCTGCGCGAACTGCTGGCGACAAATTTATCGCCTTGCGCCATCAGCGCACGGATAGCGGTCGGCGCGGTGTAGAAGATATTAACTTGGTGCTTATCGATGACCTGCCAAAAACGGCCGGCATCGGGATAAGTCGGTACGCCTTCAAACATCAAGGTGGTTGCGCCGTTGCATAAGGGGCCGTAGATCATGTAGGAATGGCCGGTTATCCAGCCTATATCGGCGGTACACCAGTAAATATCGCCGTCGTGGTAATCGAAAATATAGTTGTGGGTCATCGCCGCGTACAACAAATAACCGCCGGTGGTATGCAACACGCCTTTAGGCTTGCCGGTGGAGCCTGAGGTATACAGGATAAATAACGGATCTTCGGCATCCATCGCTTCAGCCGGACAATCGGCCGAGGCGGTCGCCATCGCTTCGTGATACCAGACGTCGCGTTGCTCGTGCCAATCAACAGCATGGCCGGTGTTTTTGATGACGATGACTTTTTTAAGGCCGGGGCAGGACGCGGCGGCCTCGTCAACATTAGTCTTGATGGGCACGATTTTGCCGCCGCGATGGCCTTCGTCGGCGCAGACCAAAAACCGGCAATCGGCATCCAGAATCCGGTCTTTTAACGCTTCCGCGGAAAAGCCGCCGAACACGATAGAATGCACCGCGCCGATACGGGTGCAGGCCAGCATCACCGCCGCCGCTTCGCTGATCATCGGCAGGTAAATGCAAACGCGGTCACCTTTTTTGGCACCTTGCGCTTTTAATACGTTGGCGAATTTACAGACTTGTTCGTGCAATTGCCGGTAAGTGATTTTTTTATCCTGCGCCGGATTGTCGCCTTCCCAGATAATCGCGACTTGATCGGCGCGGGTAGCCAGATGACGATCCACGCAATTGACGCTGACGTTGAGTTTGCCGCCTTCAAACCAGCGGATATGGCCGGTTTTGAAATCGCAGTCGGTAATGTTGTCCCAAGGCTTGCTCCAGACCAGGAAGCGTTCGGCCTGCTCGGCCCAAAAAACGTCCGGTTCGGCTAAAGAGCGCTGATATAGGGCTTTGTAGGTTTCGGCGCTAATGTGCGCCGCGGACGCTATTTCCGGTTTGAGATCATAAAGTTTAAGGTCTGACATGAAGATAATCCTTGATGTGTAAAATAAAAGCGATGTTTTCCGAGTATAGCGTTTTTCGGTTACGGCTATCGACTAAAGCTGAATTTATTATCACTTCCCGTAAGCGACGCAAGAGTCGTAGTCGAGAGCGTTGAGCGGAACGCTCGGGGTATTTCATGCACCGCCCTAACTCATTGATAAAAATCAAGCTGCATTGATTTGCCGGGACTACCGGACGTTAATTTAACAAAACAAATTAAAGATAGCGTTTGAATAATTACCTTTTGGCCTCCTACTTATCGTATTATTTGATTAACAGGAACATAGCAAACTGCGCGCGGCCCCTGTCGACTTAGGCGATATGAGCGTTAAGCCGTTTGAAAACCTGTAGTGGAGGACGGCTGTTTCGACATAGTTAGCGCCCGCATGTACGCTGCTGTCCTCGAATCTTGATGAGCCGATGCTCGATAGACGTTATTTTTTGACAACCGGGTAAAACAACGAATGAGGAGTCTGTATATTCATTACGGATAATGTATGAAAAAAATAAACATAGTGCTGTTCCAACCGGCTCACCCCCGCTTTAAAATCTTTGACTCTTACCGCGAAGTAATCGACAGTCTGCTGTGGGGTTTACATAGTCTCGGCTATCAATCCCGCCTCTTCATCAACGAAATCGACCATAATGCCGTCAATATTGTATTTGGCTGGCTCCCTCTTTTTCATATGGGCACGCAAGATCAACTCCCGGCTAATTCCATTTTGTACAGCCTGGAGCAGTATGCAGCGACCTCAATGATCGGCAAACCGATGTTAGAGGCGGCGGCCGCCCATTTTCAGATATGGGACTACAGTTTGGCCAATATACCCATCTGGCAAGAGTTGAATCCGAAATATCCGGTCTATCATGCCCAAGTCGCCTTCGCACCGAACCTGATGCGCATTCCGCATGATCGGCCGGAAGATATCGACGTACTGTACATCGGCAGCCTGGGTCTCAAACGCGCGGAAAAATTGATTACTTGCGCCTCGGCAGGCTACGGCACCTCGTTGGTGTCCCTGTCGAGCATCTGGGGCAAACAACGCGATGAGTTTATCGGGCGCTCAAAGCTGTTACTCAATATCTCCAATGAAAATCCGCTGCTTACCATTTTCGAGGTGGTGCGGATCTCGTATTATTTGGCTAACCGGAAAGCCGTAGTCTGCGAGCTTCGTCCCGACACCTATATCGAGCCGGACTTGCAGCAGGTGCTGCGTTTCGCTGCTCCAGCGGAACTGGGCAATAGCTGTGTTGAGCTGCTGGAAGACCCACACTTAAGAACGCAGTATGCGAGTGACTGTTTCGATGTCTTCAGTCGGCGCGACGTGCGCGATGTCATTCGCGGCTTTTTTGATTGAATCGGCATAAGACCGAAAGCCCACGTATTTTTTATTTTCTTTAGGCGAGGTACAACATGAGCTTATGGTCGCTATTTAATGCCAACGATGGAAAAACCGTGTTCAAATGGACGCATTATTTGCCTATTTATGAGCATCATTTCAGCAGATACGTCAACAGACCGATTACACTGCTCGAAATCGGCTGCCTTCATGGCGGCTCATTGCAAATGTGGAAGAGATTTCTGGGGCCGCATGTTACGATCGTTTCCATTGATATTGATCCCAATGCAAGAAATCATGAAGAAGATCAAGTGCATATCCGTATTGGCGATCAATCCGACGAAAGTTTCCTGTTGAGTCTGGTTGAAGAGTTCGGCAAATTCGACATCATTATTGACGATGGCAGTCACGTCTGCGAGCATCAAATAAAATCATTTAGCGTGCTCTATCCTCATGTTACCGATCTGGGGCTGTACGCGCTGGAGGATCTGCACACAAATTATTGGCCGGATTACGGCGGAGGCTATAAAAAACCATCGACCTTTATCGAACTGGCAAAAAACCTGATCGACGAACTGAATGCTTACCACACTCGGGGCGCCAATGAAGTCAGCGAGTTTACAAACTCCACCTACGGCATGCACTTTTACGATAGTATGATCGTATTCGAAAAAGGCAGACTGCCAAGGCGGCATGATCTGCTAATAGGAACGAATTCAGACGGAAAAAAGTGTTGGCAGGAAAAGCAATCGGTCCCCTACAAAAAAACACGCTAGATATTTTGGGGATTCCGGGACCATCCCAATCATAAAGTCGATATTATTCCAATAGGATTATCAAGTATTTCCATCAATATATACACGACTTAAACAGCGGCGCAACAACACGCTGTCGTTTTTTGATAGCTGCCATAAATTCGATTAGACGCTAATAATCGCGTACCGGTGAACGAATACAATCGGATGGAACGCATCAAAACCACTATTTACGACGCAACCAAGCCGGCATCGGATAAGCTGTTCGTTGCCGCCAACAATAGAGTAGGCGAACACGACTTGAGTGAATCGGAGCAGGATCCGGTGGTCGCCGTGAAAGGAGCCTTAACATGAGAATAGCGATCATTCCGGCGCGGGGCGGCAGCAAACGCATTCCGCGCAAGAACATCAAACTGTTTGCCGGCAAACCCATGATTGCCCATGCCATAGGCATAGCGCAGAGCAGCGGCTTGTTTGATCATATTGTGGTCTCAACCGATGACGATGAAATCAGCCATATCGCAACAGAATATGGAGCGGAAAGCCCTTTTGTGCGGCCGGCGGAACTGGCGGACGATCACGCCGCCACAGTTCCTGTAATCGCCCATGCTGTAAGCACATGCCTGGCACTGGGTTGGCCGGTAGATCAGGTATGCTGCATCTATCCTGCCGTGCCGCTTATGCAGAAAGATGATCTTGTCGCGGCATTGCATATGCTGGAGACGAATGACATAAGCTATGTATTTCCTGTTGCCGCCTACCCTTCCGCTATCCAACGGGCATTACGCCAATTACCGAATGGCTTAATGGAACCGTTTTATAGTCAGTATGCTACGACCCGAACTCAAGATCTTGAGCCTGCCTTTTACGATGTCGGTCAATTTTATTGGGGGCTTGCACAATCATGGCTGGAAGGAAAAACGGTGCACCGGCATGGTGCGGGGTTGGTAATTCCCAACTGGCGCGTGATCGATATTGATACAGCCGAGGACTGGCAACGAGCCGAATTGATGTACACGGCATTTAATGCCGCAAATCGTTCTACCTAAATATCTTTTAAGAAAATAATTGCCTGAGATAAATATGAATACAAAATTTAAAACACCGCAAGAGGAATTTTGGGCGGGCGAGTTCGGTACCGACTATATTGGTCGAAACAACAGCGAAGAACTCCTGGCGTCGAACCTGAATTTTTTCACAAAGGCGCTTAAACAAGCCGGCCGACTTACATCCTGCCTTGAATTCGGAGCAAACATAGGGATGAACCTGAAGGCGCTTCAACTCCTTTATCCCGGCATGCATCTGGAAGCTATTGAAATTAACCCCGATGCCGCACAGCAGCTCACCAGCCTGATTGGAGAAAGTCATGTGTTTGAAGGCTCGATTTTCGAATATCCGGTAGCGACAAAAGTCGATCTTTCATTGATAAAAGGCGTGCTGATCCACATCGATCCTGACCTGCTGGACACCGTTTACGAAAAACTATATCAAGCCTCAAACCGGTTAATTTTAATTTGCGAATATTACAATCCGACCCCGGTCTCTATTTCTTACCGGGGACATGCGGATCGTTTGTTCAAAAGAGACTTTGCCGGTGAAATGCTGGAAAAATATCCTGACTTAATGCTGGTTGATTACGGTTTTTCCTATCGCCGAGACCCCGCTTTTCCTCAGGACGATATTACATGGTTTCTAATGCAAAAAGCATAGCAAAAGCGATTAATTAATGAAGATTGCGTTTCGTGTCGATGCTTCAAGCCAAATCGGTACCGGCCATTTCATGCGCTGCTTGACCTTGGCGGATGGATTGAAGCAACGTGGCGCGCGCATTCGTTTTGTTAGTCGCAATCTGCCCGCGCATTTGTGCGACATGTTGGCGGCAAAAGATATGGAGTACATATCGCCGGCTAGTGATGCAATCTCGTCTCCGGTCAACAACGGCTTGGCGCACGCACATTGGCTGGGCACCAGCCAAACACAAGATGCGCAAGCTACCATTCAGGCACTGTCCGACCAATCGTGGGATTGGCTGATTGTTGACCACTATGCGCTGGATTCCCGCTGGGAGTCGATGCTGAGGCAAACAGCCAAAAAGATTCTGGTCATTGATGACATCGCCGATCGCCTGCATGATTGCGATATATTGCTGGACCAAAATTCTTATACAGACATGGATAGCCGGTATCTCGGCAAAGTAGCCTCCGATTGTCAATTATTGTTGGGGCCAAGCTATGCTTTGTTGCGAGATGAATTCAGGCAATTACATAAACAAATCAAACCACGTAGTGAAGCTGTCAAACGCATACTGGTATTTTTTGGCGGCGTAGACGCCGATAACTACACAGGACATGCAATTAAAGCATTGTCTAAGATTGGCATTCCCGATCTCTCTGTCGATGTGGTGATAGGTGCGCAGCATCCTTGTTGTGAGCAAATCGAAGCAGCATGTGCACAACATGGATTTTTTTGCCATGTACAAACCACCCGGATGGCGGAATTGATGGCGGCCGCCGACTTGGCGATAGGCGCGGGGGGAGCGGCGACTTGGGAGCGGTGTTGTCTAGGCTTGCCTACTTTAGCCATTTGTACGGCGGATAATCAGCAAAGACAGGTTGCGGATGCCGCATTAAAGGGCTTGCTGTATTCACCGGCAATCAAAGGTGACTTGAATCAAATATTTCAAAGACATATTCATGCGTTAATCGATAATAGTTATCTCAGACAGTTGATCTCCCGTAATAACCTGCAAGCTGTGGATGGCCGGGGCATAATGCGCGTCATCACAAGCATGGGGAGCGGCGACATCGAAATGAGGATCGCAGGACCAAATGACTCAGAAAAGTTATTTCAATGGCGGAATCACTCCAGTATCAGGGCGGTTTCGCGTAACGCCGGCTTGATCGATTGGCAGGACCATCAAAGATGGTTTGCCTCCGTGTTGGCGGATCCGGAAAAAATGCTGCTTATTGGGCACCGTGCGGAATCGCCCGTTGGGGTGGTTCGTTTCGATCTGCAAAATGACGAAGCGGAGGTTTCGATTTATCTTGTCCCTGATGCTGCACTATTCGGACAAGGAAGGAGTCTACTGCAAAGCGCTGAGCAATGGCTTTTAACCAACTACCCAAAAATTCATCGTATTCGTGCTCATGTACTTGGGGTGAATGTGCGCTCACAAAGGCTATTTGTTGGCGCCGGCTATCAAATTGAATCCAGCATCTACACAAAGAGGTTGCATTGAATATGATTGAGATATTCAAAATTGCTGACCGGTCAATCGGTCAAAATCATACGCCTTTTATCATCGCCCAATGGCGTCAAGCAACCATAACCGGTTATTTTGGAACTATCGTTAGGCAAATCAAGAAAGGTTCGAAACCGGCTTTTCTTTTTCGCAGATAAAGGTTTTATGAAGAAAAATACCCCAAAGCTGCCTATACATTGGAGAAAGTTGTTGATACTCACGACTTCCTCGCGCTAAACTTTACCTATGCCGTTCAAGTTTGCGTTGATATTGGAGCGGCACATTTCATTGCCCGGAACGGACCTGACACAATAGACAAACTTCGATGTTTTTTGCCGATTTGGCTGTGCGCATAAAAAAGACGGCTGGGCTTCGTAACATAGCCGTCCAAGACTATGGCTATCAATTGGGCTATTGTCTATTCAATTACCCAAGCATACTTGCCTGATTTTGGAAAATTTACCAAAGCTGTCGTCAAGCCACAAAACAAGAGAAATACATATGATCGAGGTAACGACTGTTATCGCCGGACGAAAAATAGGAAGGCATTGTCCCCCCTTCATTATTGCCGAAATGTCAGGCAATCATAACCAGTCGCTGGAACGCGCCTTGGAAATCGTTGATGCTGCCGCCAAAACAGGCGCTCATGCACTGAAGCTCCAGACCTATACTCCAGACACAATGACACTTGATTTGGACGAACGCGAATTTCATATTAACGACCCTAATAGCTTATGGAGCGGAACATCTCTTTACAAGCTTTACGATGAAGCCTACACCCCGTGGGAATGGCACAAGCCGATTTTCGATCATGCGCGTAAACTTGGCCTTATTCCGTTCAGTACACCATTCGACGAAAGCGCCGTCGACTTTCTGGAAACGCTGGAAGTACCGGCCTACAAAATTGCCTCGTTCGAAAATACCGACTTGCCGTTGATACGCCGCGCCGCAGCCACCGGCAAGCCGCTAATCATTTCTACCGGCATGGCTACGGTGGCTGAGTTGGATGAGACCGTGCGTGCAGCTCGCGAGGCGGGATGTAATGACATAATCCTACTCAAATGCACCAGCACTTATCCCGCTAACGCCACAAACGCCAACATTCTGACCATTCCCCATCTGCGTAAGTTGTTTGATTGCGAAGTGGGTTTATCCGACCACACCCTGGGTATAGGCGTCTCAGTGGCCAGTGTTGCTCTTGGTGCTACGGTTATTGAAAAGCACTTCACACTAAATCGTGCCGATGGCGGCGTCGATTCCGCGTTTTCGATGGAACCTCAGGAAATGCAAGCGTTAGTGATCGAGACCGAACGCGCCTGGCAGGCGCTGGGCAAGGTATCATACGGCACCACTGTAGCCGAACAAGCCTCGCTGAAATTTCGCCGCTCGCTGTATGTGTGCAAGGATACGGCCGCCGACGAGGTATTCACGACTGAAAATGTGCGAGCAATCCGCCCCGGCATGGGCTTAGCCCCCAAGCATCTCGATGTAGTGTTGGGACGGAAAGCAAAAGTGGCGTTAGCGAAAGGAACTGCGCTTACATGGGATTTACTCAGTTAGAGACAATGATGAGTCGTGTATGCATCCTCGATTATGGGTCCGGCAATGTTAAATCCGTGTACAACTTATTTGCTTCGCTGGCTGACAGCGTCACCATTTCCAACACGCCGGCCGATATTGAAAACGCCACCCACATCGTGCTGCCCGGCGTTGGCGCTTTTGCCGCCTCAATGCGACGCATCCATGAGAACTTGCCGCTAGACGCGCTTGATCGCGTAGTGCGAACGAAATGCAAGCCCTTCCTGGGTATCTGCGTCGGTATGCAGGTGCTGGCCGAGCGCGGTTTCGAGTTTGGTGAAACCGCCGGTTTAGGCTGGATCAAGGGCAGCATTGAAAAACTCGATTCCAAAGAATTTCCTTTACCGCATATCGGCTGGAACAATATCGACTGTCGGCAAGCCAGCCCTTTACTGACCGGGCTGGAGAATTCACCCGACCTGTACTTTGTGCATAGTTTTGTTTTTCATCCGACCGATCCTGAAACGATACTGGCCACGACCGATTATGGCCGGCAATTTTGTTGCGTGATTCAAAGCGATAATATTTACGGTGTCCAGTTTCACCCTGAAAAAAGCCAGAGAGCGGGGATAAAACTGGCGAAAAACTTCTTGGCGCTCTCATGAAGAAGAATCGCGTGATCCCAGTCCTGCTGCTGCGCAATGGCTGGTTGGTGCAAAGCAAGCAATTCAAACGTTATCAGAATCTCGGCAACCCGATTTCTGCCGTTAAACGGCTCAGCCAGTGGGGCTCCGATGAACTGATTTACCTTGATATCTCCAGCGACGATACGCATGATATGCGCCGCGACGATCTGGGTCATCCGAACCGCAACAGCATTTTCGAGATCATCGAAGATGTCTCGAAAGAAGCCTTCATGCCGATCACCGTCGGCGGGCGTATCCGTTCGCTACACGACATTGAGAAGCGTCTGGCGCTCGGAGCCGACAAGATTGCGATAAATACTCTGGCTCTGGATAATCCGAAGTTTATCGAACAAGCGGCCAAGGAGTTTGGCGCACAGTGCGTGGTCGTGTCAATTGATGCAAAACTCAACAACGGCGTACATCAAGTCATGCGTGCCGACACCCGCGAAGTCACCCTAAACACCGCTTTATCTTGGGCCTGCCAAGTTGAGCAATTGGGCGCAGGTGAAATCCTGCTCAATTCAGTCGACCGTGACGGTATGAAAAATGGCTACGATCTGGAGCTGCTGGATCAGGTTAGCTCCGCTATCAAAATTCCTGTAATTGCCTGCGGTGGTGTCGGTGACTGGGAACATTTCGCGCAAGCCTTAAGGCAGACTGGCGTCGATGCAGTTGCAGCCGCGAATATCTTCCATTACAGCGATCAGAGTGTCTATCTGGCAAAAAAATATCTCTTTGAACAAGGCCTAAACGTAAGGCCGGCTGAATTATTGGAAATCTGAGGAAGAAGCGACGATGAATTATCGAAAAATGCAATATTGCAGCCGTTGTACCTACCCTTTTGTGACGGTCAATTTGTCGGTGGATGACGAGGGCGTTTGTGCCAGTTGTCGCACCGCCGAGGCGTTTGAACAACTCACGCCGGAGTTTTGGGCACACCGCAAGACAATTTTTGAGCGAAATATCGAGGAACTGCGTAAAAACAAAGTGTCCGAGTATGACTGCGTTATCCCGGTCAGCGGCGGCAAGGATAGCTATTACCAGACCCATATTATGGTGGCGGAATACAATTTAAAACCGCTGCTAGTCACCTATCACGGTAATAACTACCTACCGGAAGGCAATTACAACCGCGACCGGATGCGCGAAGTATTTAACGCCGACCATCTGGTAATGGGACCGAGCGTTGAAGTGCTGAAAAAACTGAACCGCCTTTGTTTCCGCAAAATGGGAGACATGAACTGGCATGCACACTGCGGCATCTTCACGTATCCCATCCGGATAGCCACCAAATTCAATATCCCGCTGATGGTCTGGGGCGAGATCGCTTGGGATATATCCGGCATGTATGAGCCGGACGACTATGTCGAATTTTCCGCCCGTGTGCGCCATGAACATGGCCTGCGTGGCTTTGAATGGTACGACATGTTAAATGACCCACAGGATCCGCTGACCGAAGCCGACATGGCTTGGGCCAAATATCCGAACGACGATGAGATATTGAAAGCGGGGGTGCGCGGCCTGTACATCGGCAATTTCTTCAAATGGGATCCATATCAACATACCCAATTAATAAAAGATTTATACGGATGGAAGGAGTCAGCCAAGCCGTTCCAGCGCACTTACCGCACCGCATCGAACCTGGACGACCGCTACGAAAACGGCATCCACGACTTGCTCAAATTCATCAAATTCGGTTATGGCCGGGGCTCCGATCATGCCGCAAAAGACATCCGCACCGGATATCTGACGCGCGTGGAAGGAATCGAGATGGTCAGGAAATATGACCATGTCGTGTCTGATGACTTGGAGTTTTGGCTTGATTATGTCGAGATGTCCGAGGAAGAATTCTGGACTACAGCCGACCGCTTCCGCGATCCACGCGTGTGGTGGATTGAAAACGGCCAATGGGTCAAAGACAATATTTGGGGAGGTTCATCAGCCTATGGACATGTACACCTGCCCTTGGCCGATCAGGAAAAATTCAAGCGCGGCTAAAATTCATGCTAAGCATTCCGTCCATCAACGGACGGATACAGGTATATGTTGGTATAATCTTTGCTCGTAGATATGAACTCCAATTGTCCGGAGTTCCATTTCACGACCGTATTATCAGGCACACTGACACCATGTAGCACAATTCCTGCCGACACCACGCAATTGTTTCCGATAACGGCTTTGCCGGTAACTACCGCCCCCGGATACAGCACTACATTGTCACCGACCTGCGGCCGATCTTGCCCGACTCGTCCGACCGTGACATTCTGAAATACCACCAAACGCTTACCATAGGTAGCATTCCCTATTACCGTACCAAGCCCATGCGAGATAAAGAACACTTCGGGCATCTCTACAGAATAAAACAGATCGATCGCATTCAGTGCGCGATTCAAACAAAACAAGCGGCTAGCTAGTACCGTATCTCCGCTCCGGCGCCAATGTTCATTGGCCAGCAAATACAGCCAGCTTGCATATTGCAGCGAATTAAAATGGTTGAAGCTGGCAGGATCAAAGCAGCGCACCGCTGCCAAGATAGGGCGCAGACGTTCCAGAGCCGGCGCGACCAATGGACTAATGAGAGCTAGATCACTCGCCAAGCCGTCTTCCTGAAACAGGGTATCTAACTGCCTAGCCACGTACCGGGCCAGCGCCTTTTCGCTACCTATGGCCAAATGCAAGTTTGTCATATAGAGTTTTCTAGTTGAGCTATACGCCTATGGTCGCCCCAAAATGCCATCGGTTCGTAATCAGGATAAGGATAATAGCCAAAATTTAAGGCAATTGATGCGCCCCGTTTTTGTATATGGTGTTCCACCAGCCTGCGAACGGAAATGGGTTCGCCGCTACAAACATTAACCAAGCCATTACATTCGGAGTGCTCCAGCAGCAGCAGCAGACGACGAGCCACTTCCTCCACCGCCAGATAATCGCGTAACTGTTCTCCATTCGACATATTAAAGCTCTTCTCGCCATTGTTTAACGCACGATCAAGCTGAGCCAACAAGCTATTCGAGCTTTGTCCAGGGCCATATATATAAAACAGGCGCGCCCATTGCAAAGTGAAATTATGTTCCTGCTGCAAGGCCTGTAGGAAACGGCGTAACGTGTCTTTGGCCAACGCGTAGGAGTTTTCCGGCTGAGCCGGCATCTGTTCGGACAGACAACCATTTTGCATACCGTACTCGAAGCAAGTGCCAGTCACCAGCACCTGCCCAACCCCCTGCTCAACCAACGATTTTAGAAAACGATAATGGGCCGGCAAGTTTTGCTCGAAGTGAAACAACGCCTTATAGTTGGGTAATCCCGCCCATGCCAAGTGGATTACAGCATCTGGCGCACCGATTTTTTCCAGCACCGGCGCGATATCCTGACCAATGTCCCAGACTATGAAGCGAACCTGATTCGCCCATGGCATGTCGGCAGCACGCTCCGCATTGCGTACTAATGCAGTTACGGTATGACGGTGCGCTAGAAGCAACGGTACCAGGTTTGCACCGATAAAGCCGGTAGATCCTGTGATCAATATATTCATTCAATGATACTCAATTGAGGCACGGCCACTACGAATTTACCGCCCCATTTTTTGATACCGGCTTGTTGCGACATCACTTCGACAGCGATATTCCAGGGCAGGATCAGCACGAAATCAGGCCGCCGTTCGTCCAACGCGCTCGGTGGCAGAATCGGAATATGGGTACCCGGCAGCAACTTATGCTGTTTGGATGGAGCGGCATCACATACAAAGGGTAACAAGTCAGGCTTCACACCGGCGTAATTTAATAAGGTGCAACCCTTGGCGGCAGCACCGTAGGCGGCAACCGTTTTACCCGCGCGCCGTTGCTCGATCAGGAACACTAGCAAATCATTTTTGACGCGGTCGGCACGTTGCTGGAAGGCACGATAAATGCCTAGGTCGCGCAAGCCACGTTCGCGTTCGTCATCCAGCACGGCATTTACGGAAGCCGTCGTTACGCGTATATCGTCCTGGTGACAACCGAAAATTCTCAGACTACCGCCATGCGTGGGCAATTTTTCGACATCCCAAACGCGCAAGCCGGCCGCCCTAAAAATGCGGTCAACCGTATAAAGCGACAGATAAGAAAAGTGCTCGTGATAAACGGTGTCGAACTGGGTCTGCTCGATCAAACGCATTAGGTGAGGAAATTCAAGCGTGATGGTGCCGCCCGGTTTGAGTGCCGCTTTTATGCCGAGCGTGAAATCATTAATGTCGGGAACATGTGCATACACATTATTGCCGATAATGAGGTCGGCTGACTTGCCTTCGGCCATCAGTCGCGCACCCAGCGCCGCACCGAAAAACTCACGCAATACCGGAATACCCAAGCCTTCTGCGACGGCAGCAGTGCTCGCGGTCGGCTCAATGCCTAAACAGGGGATGCCTGCGGCGACGAAGTTCTTCAGCAGGTAACCGTCGTTCGAGGCTAGTTCGATCACATGGCTGTGGGGGCCGAGTTCAAGGCGGGCCGTAATCCGAGCAACATAGCAGGCCGCATGTTCCAACCAGCTCTGTGACACCGAGGAAAAGTAAGCGTAATCATGGTTGAATAGTTCGGATGCCTGAGTGTAATCAATAGTCTGCACCAACCAGCAGTAGTCGCATACATACAGTTTCAGCGGAAAATACGTTTCCGGTTTGTTCAAATCTTCTTGATTCAGATAGGCATTCGACGGTGGCGCATAGCCAAGATCAAGAAAAACATATTCGAGCGGGTGATTACAGTGGCGGCATTTCATAGCATAATTCCTGAAAAATCTGCGGACAGCAACGGATGACTGTGATCGCGAACAGACAAATCACTGATCGGCAATGGCCATTCGATGTGCAAACGAGGATCCTGACAATGAATACCGCCTTCGGCTTCGGGTGTGTAAAAAGCGGTGTGCAGATAGAGCATTTCACTGTCAGCCTCAAGTACTTGAAAACCATGAGCGAAACCTTCAGGTATCACCATCATCAGCCCATTTTCAGGACTCAGTTCCCGGCCTACCCATTGCAGAAAAGTGGGCGATCCTGCACGCAGGTCAAGTGCTACGTCCCACACTCGCCCGCGCAGACATCGCACCAACTTCATTTCAGCATGGGGAGAATACTGAAAATGCAGTCCGCGCACTGCACCGATGATGCTGGTGCGCGACTGGTTGACTTGAACGATACGGCGAGAGTCGACTACTGCGCTCAGTTCGCGTTCGCAATAGAGCCGTGAAAACTCGCCACGCCGGTCGGCAAGACGAAAGCTCTCGACCACAAATAATCCTGCTAGAGATGTGAGGTTGATTTTCATGACGCCGCCCACTCCAGACCGGCATTACGGGCTGCGAGGACATAGTCGGCAAGCTGGCTGCGTGTGTATAGTTGTTGAGAAGCATAGAATTGGCGATACCAGTCAGCCGTAACAGCGAGCGTCTGCTCAAAAGTCCAGACCGGCAACCAGCCTAGCTCCCGGCGCGCCTTGCTGCTATCAAGATAAAGCAGGTTCGCTTCATGCGGTTGGATTATGTCAGCCACATGCCAGCGTAGTTCCGGCCAATGCAGAACCAGACCGTCCAACAAGTCAGCAACACATCGGTTACCTTCAGGTGGAGGGCCGAAGTTCCATGCCTGTGCAAAAGCATTCTGACCTTGAAGAAGTTTCTGTCCAAGCAGCAAGTAACCGCTTAACGATTCAAGTACGTGTTGCCAGGGACGAGTCGCATGCGGCGAACGCACTTCCAGTTCAGTGCGGTTTGCTAATGCACGCACCAAGTCTGGAATCAGGCGATCTTCCGACCAGTCGCCTCCACCGATAACATTACCCGCACGTGCCGTAGCCATCAGCGGGCCGCCCTGCGCACCGAAAAAAGAACTTCGGTAACTGGCCGCAACGATTTCGGCACCTGCTTTAGAAGCGCTGTATGGGTCATGCCCGCCCAGCGCATCGTTTTCACGGTACCCCGATGACAACTCCTTATTTTGGTAGCACTTATCACTGGTTACCACAATAATTGCGCGGACACTGGGAGTCTTGCGGCACGCTTCAAGCAGATTGACGGTACCCATAACATTAGACGCCCAAGTCCCAACCGGATCACGGTATGAGCGTCGTACCAGCGGTTGTGCGGCCAGATGAAATACGATTTCCGGTTGGGCCTCGCTAAGTTCCGCCAATACGGCATCAGCGAAACGAATATCGACGCGACGGTCACTCATATCCAGTGCCAGCCGGTCCCAATGATTAGGCATAGTGCAAGGGTCAAGCGCAATTCCATGTACCATGGCTCCCATTTCCTGTAACCACAAAGCAAGCCAGCTACCTTTGAAACCTGTATGTCCGGTCAGTAAGACGGAACGATCTCGATACTGGTTATCAAACAACGCATCAGACAAAATCATTTCCAAACTTTCCAGGGCGGATTACCGTTCCATAGTTTATTCAGTTGATTTTTGTCACGTAAGGTATCCATAGCCTGCCAAAAACCGGTGTGACGATAAGACATCAGTTGGCCTTCTTCGGCTAAGCGCTGCAAAGGCTGGTCTTCCCAGATAGTAGAGTCATCTTCGATATAATCTAACACGGCGGGTTCCAAGACAAAGAATCCGCCATTGATCCAAGCGCCGTCGCCGACTGGTTTTTCCTGAAAACATTGGACTTGGTCGCCATCTATATTCAATGCACCATACCGACCAGGTGGTTGAATCGCAGTGATGGTCGCCTTTTTGCCATGACTGCGATGAAAGTCCAGCGTAGCGGCAATGTTCAGATCACTAACCCCATCACCATAGGTCAAACAAAAAGTTGAGTCGTCCAAATATGGTTTGACCCGCGCCAAACGACCGCCCGTCATAGTTTCAGCGCCTGTGTCAATCAGTGTGACGCGCCATGGCTCGGCATAACGCTGATGCACTTCCATCTCGTTTTTTGCCATATCGAAAGTAACGTTCGATGTGTGCAAAAAATAATTGGCAAAAAATTCCTTTATCACATAACCCTTGTAGCCGAGGCAGATTAAGAAGTCGTTAATACCGAAGTGGGAATAGGCTTTCATGATATGCCATAAGATAGGATGTTCACCTATCTCAATCATCGGCTTTGGCTTAAGACTCGACTCTTCGCTGATCCTGGTGCCAAGACCGCCGGCAAGAATTACGGCTTTCATAACAAGACCCCTTTTGAAATTAGAAAATACATCAGCATCATCCTTAACGAAACTACCATGTGGTCGCATTTGCCATCAGTTGCGTCATCTCGCTTGTTGCAATCAGCGCGGTCAATTCGATGCGTTCGACCGCCAACAGCGATTCTTCATCCACCACTAGACCATGCTGGCGGCACAAAATCAGAAAAGTCGATAGTGTGAACGCATAATTTTTTTCGCTCTCGATATCACCGGCACTAAGGCGCCTATCCCAGTCGATCAGACCTTTAAAAAAGGCATCCATCTCCGTCGACACAGCATGGTCTTCAACAAACCGACTGTATAACGCACCAACACAGACATGCATCTGTATCACCTCAGCGGCATACTGAGGATCGGTATACCAAGTAGCAAAATCAAGTTTTCGATTCCACTGCGCATCGCTAATAGGAGGCGCTTGAAGGTTACGCAGCCATAGCAAATCTAACACTGACCCCATACCACCCTGGATAAATAAGCTAAGCGAGAACAGTACCTCCTGCACGAATGGGCAAGCAAATTGCTGCTTAAAAGCAACGTTAACCGCTGTCTTAAATGCGCTGGCGCGGCACACCGAATAATAGAAGCCGGACAGTATCGGGTAGCACTGGCTGATGCGGCGCACACGAGCCGAAGCGTCGGCGCTGAGCTCATTGTAATTCTTAACAAAATTATAGAATGTGCCTATTTGAATGCCCTTCTCGTTATAGGTGAAAGCGGCGCAGCGCCCCGCGACGGCCGACAGCGACGGATTCTCGCATAATTGTTTCAGCGCTGTATGCAGGCCACCGGCTAAATAGTATTCATCGTCGCAGGAAAACATCGCAAACTCGGTATCACACATCGTGCAAGCAAAAGCAATGCGCTCATTGATTGAGACCGGCATATGAAAATAGCGTAAATCACAAGTATGCTCAGCCAATATGCTGATGTCAAAGGCTACAGCACTACCATCGACAACAATCAATTTGACTGGCAATAAGGAATAATATTCCAACATTTTCGCTAACGAAGAATGTCGGTTATAGGTCGGTACGATTATCGTAAGCGCGGATAGTGGATGACTGATAAATCCAGGCTCCTCCTGTAGTAGTGTTCGTAAGGTCTGTACATTTTGAAAGGCATTGACGTAATTGCCGAACTGACTAAGCCGAAACCTTTGAAAATTGACTGGATCCGAGATAAAACTATCCAGCGTAAGCAATGTCTCTTCCACCGAGCTACGCGAAATAACGTCAGTATTGGCAATGACAGCCTCGTACTTGGCCAACGGTTCCGGAACAGGATTCAAAATCGGAACTGAATTCCTCAGAAAATCAATTTCAGCCGTAGTCGGTGCATCGTACATCAAGCACAAGTCTTGATCGGCAACAAAGGCTCCCAAAGACAAATTCATCCCTTCTTGCAGGGTACTGACAGCGATACCGGTTAACTCTGCCAGCATTGCGTTCATAGTGTGGCCCGGCCTACCACGGATGGTCAGCTCGATGTTGCGCGCCCTAGACCAGTCGGCAATACGCACGATACCAGCCATATAGGCGGCGTAACTAGTGACAAAGACGCCATTCAGAGAAATTGCATTCAACAACAGGCCAACACGCTTGAGTGGTCTTGATATCCTTGTGCAGCCTTCAAAATGCTCGGGATAGGATAGTTTTAAGTGAGTGACGCGTTGACCACGAGCATCATTAATTTGCTCACCTTGGATCGGATGAGTCAGACAAATGATGTTATTGCTGCCAAACTGAATGTCGGCGGTGGTTTTTGAATGCGGCACAAACAACACGGGAATATTTTCGACTTCGGCATAAGCCAGCAGCGGTCCGTGGAAACCGGCATCATGATCACTCAGCAGCATCTTGCTAGGCACCCGGCCTGCAAAAAAATCCAGCAGCAGCATATAGGTGATCAACTGCGAGCGGTACAAGCTAACCAATTGATCCGTCTGGCGCTGACAGTATGAGTCGGTATGAATGTGAGCCGCCAGCAAAGGCTTGATACGCTCCGCCAAGCGCTCAACCATGGTCGCCAGCTGTGCTTGCTTAACCTCTGACAGACACGGCAGTACCGAAGACGCACTGACCAGACCGATCTCTTTATTCGACGGCACCGACACATCCCAATATTTGGCGCGTAGATTGATGACTGACTTGGCACTAGCGGTAATTTCAGTGCTCAGAAAGTCTTTGTCGTGCAAACAGGTCGGCAGATGCACTAGCACGTCATAGCTTCCACGCTCAGGTTCAAGATCAATCAGAAGCGGAATAACATCAGATTCGTCGGCCCGTACCCCATACGTGAAAGCCTGGAAATCAAGGTGTTTAGCCTGAAATGCTTCAAGCATAGTAACCGCCGGCACGAAAGACGGCCAGAAAAACAATGCAGGATTATCGTTAATAAACACGATCAGTTTGGCATCACCAAATTTGACGGCAAAATTGTCGGCTAGATAAACACCGAGTGAGTTGTACCAGCGACTGGCGATGAAGAAATAATAAAAATTCAGATGTAGCCAAGAGAAATTCGAAATTCCCGGCAAAAACTGCTTAATCGACTCGAACAATTCCCTCTCAACAATTAACGCTAGTTCACGGCTATCATTATGCAGTTCTGGAAATGGGGGACAATCTACAAAATCAATAAACTCGACGTTCTTCAGTCCGCTTTCAAGCACTTCATCGTGTATACCGGGATCAAAAACCAAGGTCTTATAGTTCGATAGCTCCTGAGCTACAAACAGCGCTGACGGAATGTCCAGCGCGTTCAAAATAATCAGTACCTGCTCCATCTAGCTGTCCATTTTGTTTTCGGTGATTACCTTTTCAATACCAGACCTTGACCGGTCGGCAGCGGAAAAACACGGTGTGTAAATTGTTCAAACCAAGCATCTTCCGCGATCTTTTGCTCACGATATATGCCGCCCCATTCGTAGTCGTCAAGAATGATCACACCGCCCGACACTACTCGCTCAAACAGCTTCTCAAGCACTGCAATCTCGAATTCGGCGCTATTGAGGTCAATATGTAGATAACTGATTTTTTCCGGTGAGTTTCCAATCAGCGAATCAGGCAGCAAGCCTCGCACTAAACGTACTTGATCATATCCGTCGAAACGTTTTTTTATTTCATCGAATAAACCCTCTTCTTGTCCAGCAAAGGAGTGGCTTTCAACCGGGTTATAATCAAACGTGTCGTAGCCCCAAAAGGTTTTAGTAAAGCCCTTATTGCCAAAATAATCGATAACCGTCTTAATACCCGTACCACGATACACACCGCACTCAACAAAATCACCCGGCAATTGCGCGCAATGATAAGCGGCACAGGCAAGAATATAACGACGCCAAGCAATAGCCCGATCCGCATCGTTTTGCACATTACTTTCCCAAGCTATACGAAAAGCTTCGTCATCGAAGAGGGAATTGTTACGGCCCCATGTGAGCAAGTTATCGCCCAAATAATAGCCCGGTGCCATCAGTTTCACAGCCTCTTCCATAATTTCATAAAAACGCTCTGGATCGGTCAATCCCCAAACCGTTTTCACCATGAAACTGAACACACGGCTTTGTTGTTGAGCGTCTAACTGCACATGTGGAGGTAGTTTCATTTCGGTCGAATTTGTCTCGGCAGTAGCGCTGGAAGCCTCGGTCATGGAATATCCTTTGTGTGTTTTTACAATACCAAATAAAAGGTTTTCGAAGTCTTTAACAAATTGAGGCGTATCGAACAAAGAACAAGTCAAACGGTTTTCAATTAACTTGCGTTTCATTGCCTCAATTGAAGCCCGATCATTAGCAAGACTCACGGCCTTATCCTCATAATCATGAAGATTGGTCGTAATCAATTCCGGTAAATCAACAGCCAGCAATAAACTACCGGCCATGCGCGACGCAAAAGTTTTTCCCGCACAAGTAAGCAACGGCAAACCAACCCACAAGGCATCGTTGGCAGTGGTTCCCGCATTGAACGGATAGGTATCCAAAAACAAATCCGCTACCTGATACCGCGCTAAATAGTCCGCAGGCGTCACCCTTGACGCAAAAATCAATCTTTCCTTCTTTATCCCTGACTTTTCGGCAGTCTTGCACAAATTTTCTTTAACCCACTCATTATCAGCAAGCAACCATAACACACTGTTTGGAACTCGCTTCAAAATACGCATCCATGTCGAAAATACTTCGGGGGTAAATTTAAAATTATTATTGAATGAACAAAACACAAACGCGTCTTCGGGCAAACCACATGCCGCTTTAGTGGGTAGCACTCCGACCTGCCTGCCTCGATCGCATACCTGAAACGAATTAGGCATATATAAGGGGCTTTCGGTGAAGTAAGGCTTTAATTCTTCAGGAAAAACAAATTTATCGGCAAGAACATAGTCGTTAAACGGCAACCCCGTAGTTCCAGGGAAGCCAAGGTATGAAATCTGAATTGGCGCTGGACGCGCCGACAGAATATTAGGCCGTGCACCGGATGTTAATCCTTGTAAATCCACCAAAACATCAATCTCGTTCGAACGGATACAATTAGCCGCCTGATCATCACTCATATCCGCTATACGGATATAATGATCTACTGCTTTAGCGATGCGAGCCCTATAAGAAGTAACATCTTCTTCACTCCAACAGAAGGCGTAAATTTCCACTCGTTCACGATCATGTAACTCATATATTTCGACCGTTAATAATGAAACAGCATGTATATTGAAATTGGACGACAAATATCCAATTCTTAGTTTTTTGTGCCCGTAGCCATTCACATTACATAATGCTTCCGCATGTATATTTACCTTATCATTTACATAATTTTGAGCGGCGGCAAGCTGCAGCGCAGGGTCCTCAGAGGCACTTAGCATCGCTAATGCGGAAGTCCCCGCAATCATATCCTTAATTGGAATATGCAAAGCTTTACTGTATACAGGCCACTCACACTGTTTTTGGCGCAAATGAACCCAATGCGCCATTACGCCAACTTGTTTTGGGTCTTGCATCAAACTGCGTGCGAGCATAGCCTCCGCATCGGGTAACTCTTTGCGAATCTCTAACAAGCGACCTAAATTGTTTAATGCCTGAACATAGTAAAGCTGATCGGTCGGTACTTTTAAATCAACAAAGGATAGTACAGCACGCCACACCGCGAGAGCTTCTTCAGGGCGTCCAGTACGTTCAAGCAGAGTACCAAGATTGAGGTGACCTTCAATAAAATTAGGCTTCTGTAGAATTGCAGCGCGATAAGCTGCCTCGGCACTAACATCATCATTTAAATTAGAAAAAATTACGCCCAAATTAAACTGCGCCGCATAAGCGACAAGAGAATTATCTCGCTGAAGCCAACTTCGATATAATTGAATTGCAATATCAGAACGATTTGCCTCGGTAAGGCGTTGCGTAACTCTGAATAAGTCGGCAATACCCAAAGCGTCTTGATCAATCATCGCAAAAGCCTGCTCTGTTTCCTGAAGCAAACTAGGCGACATTTCGGAGGATGGTGGAACTAAATTTTGCGTGGACTCAAACGGTGTAATCATTGGCTACTACTATGTTATTGATCAGGCATTAAACTATGAGATTTATCAATATTCTCGCTTTATCTGGCTGTTACACTAAGCGACAGCCGTCAAAGCATACATCAAAGGCCCCATAATTAACAACGTACTCAGTAACACTAACCAGCTTACTCTTATAAAAAATTAACGTACAAAGCTTTCCTGTCGAGTCCGACCACCAATAATGAATCCTTCGCTAAGCTCAATGCGAACGAAAGCCTCATCATCGTTAATAACATCTACCTTCGAAAACCAGTAATCGATTAATTTTTCACTTCTGACAAATGCTCAATGAAAAAGGCGACAAGACCTTTCAGCCTTGCCGCCTTTCAGTATTATGAAGCCAAAAAGCCGTTCTTATCTGGATCTTGAGCATTCACTAAAGACGGCCCATTGACACCGGTTTGAAGAAGATTTGGAGTTTGAACGGAATTAACAATCAAATTCCCGTTTGCATCAAATTGTTTCAAGGTATCAACCATTCCACCCACATTAACAGCAGCTACTTGACTTTCGGAAACCGACGCCTGACTAGACAAGATTGAGGCCATCGAACTAACGTTATTATTTGTCAAACTAAATTGCGAATCATCGAACGATGATATAGCTTGAGCCAAATCGGTAACCTTAGTTCGCAAACCTTGCTCTACACCAACAACAGTCGTCTGTTCGGCGGGATTGGCCGTATTACTCTCATTTGTAATAAACCAGACATCGGCCATGTCGTGGCTAGTTCCATCGACCTTCACGTAACCAGAAGTCAAACCCACCCAGTTTCCGTTATTTATCTCAGATGAAGGGCTGGCAGTAAGATCAAGGCTTGCGATTCCAAGTGAAGCCAATGTCTTTAACTCCGCAGCTTGGCTTACACCATCCGCATTACCGTCATCCCAAACCTTCAAGTCGGCAAAACCCTCATCGGCATTACTAATAACGCCATCACCATTTGTATCGAGCGGTCTCAAGGCTTCATAACCATTAACCGCCTTTTGCCCATCACCCAAGTCTGTCGCACTTCCAAACAACTCGCCGCCATCATTAATAACCCCATCATGATTACGGTCCATCACCAATAAACCATCTCCCTGTCCAACCCATCCTGTACTGATTTTCTGACCCGTTGCATTTAGATCGAACTGCACTCCTGAAGAAATATTCAGTGTATTTATGCCATCACCGTTCAAATCGAGAATGATAGGGGTATATTGAAAAGGGACATGAGGTATCTGATCAGTTGTTAATGCAGCAATCTGGTTCGATGTCAGTGCGCAAACCTGAGTACTGGTAAGCACCTCAATCTGTGCAGTGGTCAGTCCAAGACTAATCTGAGTCGTAGTCAACGCCGCGATCTGACTGCTAGTAAGCGCTATTAAGTCGACGGTCTCAAGGTTGCTCACCTGATTAGTCGACAAACTGGCGACTTGGCCTGTGGTTAATGCAGCCACTTGCGCTGTAGCCAAGGCATTAAGCTGGGCAGTCAGCAGATTCGCCAGCTGATTGGTGGTCAACGCCACGATCTGGCTGGTCTTCAGCGCTTGCAGGTCAACCGTTTCCAAGTTATTCAACTGATTTGTCGACAAGCCGACGACTTGGCCGGTGGTCAGCGCCGCCACTTGATCTGTGGTCAAAATATTCAACTGGGCAGTCGGCATGCTCACCAGTTGGTTGGTAGTCAGCGCCGCAACTTGGTTGGTCTTCAACGCTTGCAGATCGACGGTTTCCAAGTTGTTCAGCTGGTTCGTCG
>JAPLRU010000132.1 GCA_026399025.1 Methylobacter sp. | reverse complement strand
TGTCCTTCGTGCCTTCGTGGTGAATGCTTTTGCTTTTGTTCTAAAACGAATACTTTCACAGTCTCTCCGGCGTGGGAACTATCCATAATCGTTGCGTGAAATGCTTTCGGAAAGTTCGGGCTTAACTCAACACTATTGACCTCGCACGCCGCCATTCGAGGACGCTACAATCTCACCGGCAATACGGATTAACGGCAGCTCCCTGTCCACCGCACCCAGCTTTGCCGCTTCTTTCGGCATCCCATACACCACACAACTGTCTTCATCTTGGCCCACGCTACTCGCGCCCATATCGTGCATTTCTTTCAGCCCTTTAGCGCCGTCATCGCCCATGCCGGTCATAATGATGCCCAGCGAGTTCTTGCCGGCGCACTTGGCGACCGAGCGAAATAACACATCCACCGACGGACAATGACGGCTGACCGGGGGCCCTTCAACAATTTCAACATGGTATTGCGCACCGCTACGCTTAAGCATCATGTGCCGTCCCCCCGGTGCAATCAGCGCGCGTCCCGGCAACACCCGGTCGCCGTTAACGGCTTCGCGCACTTCAATCCGGCATAGATTATTCAGGCGAGCGGCAAAAGCGCCGGTAAATTTCTCCGGCATATGTTGTACGATAACAATGCCGGGGCAAACACGCGGTAAATCGGTCAATATCAGTTCCAGCGCCTGCGTACCGCCGGTGGAAGTCCCGATCGCGACGACTCGGTCGGTGGTTTCGGCCATCGAGTGGAAGCCGGCCGGGAGAATGGCATCGGCGCTTAATTTGGCCGGTACCGGCGCTGCGCCCAGTCGGCGCAGATTGGCGCGAGCTGCGGCTTTGACCGCAACAATCAGGCTTTCCGAATCCTCCTGTAAAAATTGCTTGAGTCCTACTTTTGGCTTAGTGACGATACTCACCGCGCCTGCCGCCAAAGCCTGCATAGTGGTTTCCGCGCCTTTCTCGGTGAGCGTGGAACAAATCACCACCGGCGTGGGCCGTTCGGCCATCAGCTTTTTCAAAAAGGTAATGCCGTCCATGCGCGGCATTTCGACGTCCAGCACAATCACATCGGGCCATTGCTTGTGCATTTTCGCCATCGCGAATACCGGATCGGCAGCCGCGCCGATCACATCAATCCCCGGATCTTGCGCTAGATTTGCAGTCAATACCTGCCGCACCACGGCGGAATCGTCCACTATCATCACCTTGATCTGAATCACCCCAGCCTCCTGTTCATAACGCCTTGCTCGGTTATGGACAACACCTGACTATGCTTAACCCAAACCTCTCCGCTCCACACTTCAAAAACCACATTGCGGTGTCCGATATCGCCCAAGTGCTCGGCTACGCAACTGAAGCCGTATTGCTTTACCATGCGCCGCGCCGCCTGCACATTAAGGTCGCCGATTCGGGACATGTTAGTTGAATGCATTCTCGGAAACATATTACCGCCGCCAAATAGCTTGACCTGATAGTCCTTATAGGGCTCACCAGCGGCATCGATTTTCTTCAACAACAAAGCCATCGCCTCATCGGCATAACGCCCGTCCGGCACCGGCCAATCGTCCGTCCGCTGCTCCCTGCCTCGCTGCGGCAGCATGTAGTGACACATCCCCCCGACCAGCAGTTGAGGGTGCCAAAAGGTTATCGAGACACAGGAACCCAACACGGTCCGGATGCGCGTATCCCGGTCGGCGAAGTAATGATCTCCGGGTTGGAGAAATATCTCCATCGGGTGCAAAGGCCTTATCATTTCATAACTTCCGGTAAACGGCCGGCTGCACCAGGCGCACGTCTTCATTGATGCCGTTCAAGGTCTCCGAATGACCGACCAAAAAATGCCCGCCGGGACGCAGCAGCGACAGCAACCGCGATACAACTTGGCGTTTGGTGTCCTGATCGAAATAGATCATCACATTGCGCAAAAATATCACATCGAACTCGCCCAGTTTCGGCGGTGTTTCGGTAAGGTTATAGTGTACGAACCGCACGCGTTCGCGCAGTTTACGCTCAATCAGCAATGTTCCCTGCTGGGAGCCGGTGCCTTTAAGGCAGTAGTTCGACAAATAGTGCGGGGGAATTTCCGGCATACGTTCTATGGGAAAAAGACCGCTACGCGCCTTTTCCAGCACTTGGGTGCTAAGATCGGAGGCTACGATTTCCCACGGCGCGCCATTCAATACCTCATCCAGCAGCATCGCAATACTGTAGGGTTCTTCGCCGCTGGAACAGGCGGCACTCCAGATACGCAAGGTTTTACCGGGTTGCCTCTCCGGCACAATGTAGCGGCGTAAAAACTCGAAATGTTTGGGTTCGCGGAAGAAGTGCGTTTCGTTAGTGGTGAGCAAGTCCACCGCCATTTGCAGTTCCGTTTTGCCGTTGTTTGCGGTGATCATTTGGAAATATTCAGCGTAACTCGCCAGCCCGTAGTACCTGAGCCGCTTCGCCAGCCGACTGGCCACCAACGGCTTCTTGGCGGCCGACATGCTGATGCCGGCGATGCGGTAGATCAGTTCGCGAAATTGGGCGAATTCCTTCTCGTGCAGCACTACGGCGGCAGTATTAGACTTGAGTGGCGCGGATACGGTCATTGTTGATGTCATTTATTGATACTGTAAAAATCGGCTATCGTTCCCACGCTCCTGCGTCACTGCCATTAAGTTAAGAAAAAAGCTCCCTCTCGGCAATTGCTCCTGCATTGCTCTACTTACCTACATCCCTGTAGGCATCCTGCTGGAGAGGGTTGGGGTGAGGAGAATAAAAATAAGGAAAAAAGCCTTATTTG
>JAPLRU010000130.1 GCA_026399025.1 Methylobacter sp. | reverse complement strand
GTGTCCTTCGTGTCTTCGTGGTGAATTCTTTAAGATTTTTAACTGGTTTTATCCGTTATTTACGACAAGTTATCTAAGTCAGACAGACTCCTAGTAATAAATGAACAAGGGGAACACATTGGACGGTACCGCTGACAACATCGCTATTTCCGCTGACGCGCCGCAAATCGTGCGCGAACTGACCGAGCAAACCGGCATTGATGACTTTACCTTCCAGCCGACCTGCGACGGCATCACCACGCTATGGGTTGCCCGGCAAAACCTGCGCGCCCTACTCCGCTATTTAAAGCTGCAAGCGCCCGGCCCTTATTCACTGCTGTTCGATTTGACCGCCGTCGACGAGCGCCAACGCAGCCATCGGCAAGGGCTTCCGGCCGCCGAATTTACCGTCGTCTATCATTTGCTTTCGCTCGACCGCAACCAAGATATTAGGCTCAAAGTGGCCTTGCTGAGAGCCTATTTTTCCATCCCGACCATCAGCGATCTATGGCCCTCGGCCAATTGGTACGAACGCGAAGTCTGGGACATGTTCGGCATTGTCTTTGAAGGCCACCCGCATCTTAAACGCATTCTGATGCCGCCGACGTGGCAAGGACATCCGCTACGCAAGGATCATTACGCCCGCGCCACCGAAATGGAAGCGTTCGATCTTCCCGACGCACAACAAGACATCGAACAAGACGCCCTGCGCTTCGTGCCCGAGGATTGGGGCATGAGTCGGCACAGCGAGGACAACGATTTCATGTTTTTAAATATGGGCCCCAATCATCCCAGCGTTCACGGCGTGTTTCGTATCGCTTTGCAATTGGACGGCGAAGAGATTGTCGATGCGCTGCCGGACATCGGCTATCACCATCGCGGCGCGGAAAAAATGGGCGAACGCCAGTCCTGGCACACCTACATTCCTTATACCGACCGGGTCGATTATTTGGGCGGCTCGATGAATAACCTACCTTATCTGCTGGCCGTGGAGCAGTTGGCCGGAATTGAGGTTCCGGAACGCGCCCAAGTCATTCGCGTGATGATCTGCGAGCTTTACCGGTTGGCCGGCCACTTACTGTTCTACGGCACTTACACCCAAGACTTGGGCCAAATGTCGCCGATTTTTTATATGTTTATCGACCGCGAAAAAGTGTTCGATATTCTGGAATCGATCAGCGGCGCGCGTATACATTCCAGTTATTTTCGCATCGGCGGCGTGGCGATGGATTTGCCGCGAGGCTGGGATAAACGCATCCGCGAGTTTATCGACTATTTACCGGCCCGACTGCATCACTATGACAAGCTGGTCTTGCAAAACACGACGCTCAAGCGCCGAACGCAGGGCATCGGCGCTTATACCACAGCGGAAGCTCTCGATTGGAGCGTAACCGGTCCGGGCCTTCGCGCGACCGGCTTGGCTTGGGATTACCGTAAAGCGCGGCCTTATTCGGGCTATCAAAATTACCAATTCGAGATACCGACCGGCAACCACGGCGATTGCTACGACCGTTGCGTGGTGCGGGTTGAAGAAATGCGCCAGAGCTTGCGCATCATCAAGCAATGTCTGCACAACATGCCGCAAGGGCCGTACAAAGCCCATCATCCCTTGACCACGCCGCCCGCCAAGGAGCGCACCTTGCACGATATAGAAACCCTGATCCAGCATTTTCTCAGCGTCAGTTGGGGGCCGGTCATTCCTGTCGGCGAGTCCTGCGTCACCGTCGAGGCCACCAAAGGCTTGAATGCTTACTATCTGACCAGCGACGGCGGCGGCATGTCGTACCGCACCCGTATCCGCACCCCGTCCTTTCCGCATTTACAAATGATACCGCTGCTGTGCCGGGGCATGATGATTCCCGACCTGGTTGCGATATTGGCCAGTATCGACTTTGTGATGGCCGACGTGGACCGCTGATATGAAAAAGCCGTTTTTTACCGGATTAAGCGCCGCTGAAATCGAAGAGATTAACGCCGAGATCGAGCATTACCCGGATAAAGCCGCCGTTGCTATCGAAGCGCTGAAAATCGTGCAGAAATACCGGCGCTGGATTTCCGACGACAGCCTGATTGCGCTTGCCGAGCTGTTGGACATAGCGCCTGCGCAACTGGAAGCGGTCGCGACCTTTTACAACCTGATTTACCGCCAACCGGTCGGTAAAACCGTGATTCATTATTGCAACAGCGTCACCTGCTGGATGCTGGGCAGCGACCAAGTCAGCGAACACTTGTGCCGACATTTAAAAATCGAATTGGGCGAGACCTCCGCGGACGGCAAATATACGGTTTTGCCGAGTGTTTGCCTGGGCGCTTGCGATCATGCCCCGGTGCTGATGGTGGAGGATCAATTATTGCTCGACGTCAATGAAAAGACGATTAACGGGATTTTCGAAAGGTAATGGGCGAAGGAAAAATGGATAAGCCGCTAACTAAAAATATCAGACCGGACCGCGCCTTCGCCACGCTGGCCGATTACGAGAGCACCGGCGGTTATCAAGGGCTGCGCACGGCCATTACCCAATTACAGCCGAAAGAGGTGCAGCAATGGGTTAAAGATGCCGGATTGCGCGGACGCGGCGGCGCCGGATTCGGTACCGGACTGAAATGGAGCATGGTGCCGATGGAAACGCCGCAAACGCGCTATATGATTGCCAATGCCGATGAAATGGAACCGGGCACGTTCAAAGACCGGATGCTGATGGAGCAAGACCCGCATCAGTTAATCGAAGGCCTGATTATCGCGGCTTATGCGATTCAAGCGCCGATTGCCTATATTTTCCTGCGCGGCGAATACCATGTTGCCCGGCAGCGCCTTGAACATGCCTTGCTGGAAGCCCGCTTCAAAGGCTATCTGGGCGAGCATATTTTGAACTCCGATTTCAATGTGAACATCATTTTGCATACCGGCGCCGGACGCTATATCTGCGGCGAGGAAACGGCAATGCTCAATGCCTTGGAAGGCAAGCGCGCGACGCCGCGCGCCAAACCGCCGTTCCCTTTGGTCAGCGGGCTTTGGGGCAAGCCGACCGTGGTCAATAACGTCGAAACCTTATGCAACGTTCCGCATATTTTGCATTACGGCGTTACCTGGTATCAGGGCTTGGGGCGCGGCGCCGACAAAGGCAGCAAATTATTCGGCGTCAGCGGCCGCGTTAATTATCCCGGTTTATGGGAACTGCCGCTGGGCATTCCGATTCGGGAAATTTTCGAGAACTACGCCGGCGGTATGCGCGACGGCTACAAACTGCGCGGCTTTTTGCCCGGCGGCGCATCGACCGATTTTTTACTGCCCGAGCACCTGGATGTGATCATGGATTACGAAGCCGTCGCCAAAGCCGGTAGCCGACTCGGAACCGGGATGCTGATCGTGCTCGATGACCGCACTTGCCCGGTAAAAATGGTGCTGAATCTGGAACAGTTTTTCGCCCAGGAATCGTGCGGCTGGTGTACGCCGTGCCGGGACGGTTTGCCCTGGACCATCACTTTGTTGAAAGACATCATCGCCGGCAAAGGCCGCCGCGAGGATTTGGACACCCTGAGCGGACTTACGCGTATGCTGGGCCCCGGAAATACCTTTTGCGCACTGGCTCCCGGCGCGATGGAGCCGTTGCAAAGCGCGCTTAAATATTTTCGTGATGATTTCGAACGCTATATCGTCGATAAAAGCGTGCTAAAGGAGAGCGTGTAATGGTTCGTATCGAAATCGACGGACATGCTTACACTGTCCCGGACGGCGGCAATCTGCTGGCCGCTTGTTTATCGTTAGGTTTGGACCTGCCTTATTTTTGCTGGCATCCGGCTTTAGGTTCGGCGGGCGCGTGTCGGCAATGCGCGATCATTCAATACAAAGATGCGCAAGATAAGCGGGGCAAATTAGTCATGGCTTGCATGACGCCGGTCGCCGATGCGATGCGTATTTCTCTGGACGCCGAACAGGCGCGGCAATTTCGTCGCGATAATATCGAGCTGCTGATGACTAATCACCCTCACGATTGCCCGGTTTGCGAAGAAGGCGGCGAATGCCATTTACAGGATATGACGGTAATGACCGGCCATGGTTATCGCCGTTATCGCGGCCTGAAACGAACCCATCATAATCAAAACCTCGGGCCGTTCATCAAGCATGAAATGAACCGCTGCATCGCCTGCTACCGTTGCCTGCGTTTTTATGACGACTATGCCGGAGGCAAAGACTTGCAAGTCTTGGGCATGCATAACAACGTTTATTTCGGCCGTTTCGAAGACGGCGCGCTGGAAAACGAATTTAGCGGCAATCTGGTCGAAGTCTGTCCGACCGGCGTTTTCACCGACAAAACCTTTAGCGCGCATTATGCGCGCAAATGGGATCTGCAAAGCGCGCCGTCGCTTTGCGTGCATTGCGGTTTGGGTTGCAACACCGCTCCCGGCGAACGCTACGGCCAACTCAGGCGCATTATCAATCGCTACCACAGCGAGGTGAACGGCTATTTTCTGTGCGACCGGGGGCGCTTCGGTTACGGCTTTGTGAACAGTCCGGAACGCATCCGCAAACCGAAGCTTAAAGGCTATCCCGACATGACTGCCGATACCGCGGAAAGCTATTTCCGAAACTTGCTGAAAACCGCCAAACCGGCCATCGGCATCGGTTCGCCGCGAGCTTCTTTGGAAGCCAATTTCGCGTTGCGCAGCTTGGTCGGCGAAGAAAATTTTTTCCTCGGCTTGGACGATACCGAACAGGTTTTACTGAACACGATTGTCGAACTGATGCGTAATGGCGGCATTCATTCGCCGTCCCTGCGCGAAGTCGAACAAGCCGATGCGGTATTGATTCTCGGCGAAAACCTGACTCACAGCGCGCCGAGGCTGGCGCTTTCAGTGCGCCAAGCGGCGCGTAGAGCGGCGTTCGAGCTGGCCGCCACGTTGCATGTATTGCCGTGGCAAGATGCAGCGGTCAGGAATGTAGCCGGGCAAGCCGTAACGCCGGTGTTTATTGCAAGCGTTGCTGCAACGCGCCTGGATGATGTCGCTACAAACACCTATCGCGGCAGCCCGGAAGACATTGCCCGGCTGGGCTTTGCGATTGCTCACCGTCTTGATCCGTCAGCGCCCGCGCCCGCCGCTTTGGGCGATGCGGAACAGGCGCTGGCATCGACGATTGCCGACCGCCTGAAACAGGCGAAACGGCCGCTGATCGTCTCGGGAACCGCTTGCGTCAACCTTGCCGTTATTCAGGCGGCTTACAACGTCGCCAAGGCCTTGCCGTCAACAGACAAACAATTGACTTTTACCGTTCCGGAATGCAACAGCCTGGGCTTAGCAATGATCGGCGGCCAGTCTTTAGCGCAAGCCTTCGAACGCGTCGGCAACGGTTTGACCGAAACCGTCGTTATTCTTGAGAACGATCTTTACCGCCGTGCGCCGACTCGAAACGTGGATTTGTTTTTGCAACTCGCCGATCACGTCGTGGTGTTGGATAGCCTGAACAATAAAACCACCGAACACGCCGAATTGCTCTTGCCGACCTCGACTTTCGCCGAAGCCGAGGGCACTTTGGTGAATAACGAAGGTAGGGCTCAGCGTTATTTCCCGATTTACCCGGAAACGGACGCGGTGCGCGGTGCTTGGCAGTGGCTGACGCGGATGATCGACAATCCTCCCTGGCGGCATCACGATGCGCTGACCGCCGCATGCGCCCATGCCTTGCCCGAACTTGGCGCTATCGTTCGGGCCGGGCCGACAGCGGATTACACCGTCAAAGGCAGTAAAATCCCCCGGCAGCCGCACCGTTACAGCGGCCGCACCGCGCTGTATGCCGACATCGCGGTCAGCGAAGCCGGTCAGCCGGAAGATAAGGAAACTCCGTTCGCTTTTTCGATGGAAGGCGACACGGCGCAGGTTCCTCCGGCGTTATTGCCGGTGCTTTGGGCTCCGGGTTGGAACTCCAATCAGGCTGTCAATAAATTCAACAGGGAAGCCGGCGAACAATCCGGCGCGCGCTTGATCGAAGCAGCCGGTACTCTGCCGTGGTTCAGCGACATTCCGACCGAATTCACGCCGACGCCGGGCCGATGGCGCATTATGCCGTTGCCGCATATTTTCGGCACCGAGGAATTAAGCCTGCATTCGCCGCCGCTGCTTGAACGAGCGCCGCCTTTTTGCGTGTTGCTGAGTCCGTTAGATGCCGAAAACCTAGGCGTCCATAACGGCGATGCAGTGGAAATCGGCAGTTTGGCAGGCACCTTGATTATGAAGATTCCATTGCGGCTCGAGCCCTCGCTGCCTTTCGGCTTATTAGGCATAACCTCGGGATGGCCCGCGTTCCAGTCGCTGAAAGCCGGGTCTCAAGTCACGCTAAAAAAACCAAGTCAGGAAGGATCGTTATGAATGCGGGTTTGGGCGATGCCGCCAACATCATCGGCATTTTAACTTCGGTGATTTTCGTTGCGGCGCTGCTGATTTGGCTGGAACGGCGATTGTTGGCGGTTTGGCAGGATCGATTAGGGCCTAACCGGGTCGGACCGTTCGGTTTAATGCAAGTGGTCGCGGATATGATCAAACTGTTTTTTAAGGAAGACTGGATACCGCCTTTTGCCGATAAAGCGTTGTTCGTACTGGCGCCGACCATTGTTTTTATTACCATGCTGAGCGGTTTCGCGGTGATTCCTTTTGCGCCGGGCGTCGGCATTATCGATTTCAATTTCGGCCTGCTGTATTTTTTGGCGCTGTCCTCGTTGTCCGTTTACAGCATCGTGTTGGCGGGTTATGCGTCCAACAATAAGTATTCGCTGCTTGGCGCGTTGCGCGCCGCAGCGCAAACGGTCAGCTACGAGGTATTTATGGGCCTTTCGCTGATGGGCGTGGTGATGATGTCCGGCACGTTTAATTTAAGGGAAATTGTCGAAGCTCAGCGCGACGGCTGGTTTATTGTTCCCCAGTTTTTCGGTTTTATTATTTTCCTGATTGCGCTGGTGGCCGAAAGCCGCCGCGCGCCGTTGGATCTGCCGGAAGCCGAACAAGAGCTGGTCGGCGGTTTTCATACCGAATATTCCGGCATGAAATTCGGCATGTTCTTCGTCGGCGAATATCTCGGCATTACGCTCGGTTCGGCGATGATGACCACCCTTTTTTTCGGCGGCTGGCTCGGGCCTTGGCTACCGCCGCTGCTGTGGTTTTGCCTGAAAACGGCGGTCGGCATCGTATTTTTTATTCTGTTGCGGGGTTCGTTGCTGCGGCCTCGTTACGATCAATTGATGGCCTTCGGCTGGAAGGTGCTGCTTCCGGCGGCGTTGTTGAATATAGTGGTGACCGGCGGCGTGGTCCTGCATAAGCGGATGGCTCCCATAAGGCTGGATAATGAGCAGAACTTAACCGTTCTTCCCGAGTCTGTGGCTAAGCTCATACCGGATCGGGAGCGGCTTAATATTAAACTTTCGCCGTTATACGCAAGCGTCAACGGAACGCTACGCCCGGTCGGCCGTTCTTGAGCAAACGACGGGATTCGGAGCGTGGAACGCGCTGAAAGCTATTCCCGTAGGGCACGCCTTGGGAGCTAAGGAATGAGCATGAAATAAAGTAAACAACTGTATGCAGCGGGAGTGCAAGCTTTGCTTGCGTTTGCAGGCGGAGCCTGCACTCCGGCTACTTGACTAAGTTATTCCATGCTCATTCCTAAGGGTCAAGCGGGATTTAACTTCTCTGCCAAGCGGTCGGAACCGCTCGACGGGTTTCATGCGTTATAAGGCGCGCGACGCGCCCTACGCCGGTATTACGCCGGTATCCCGGAGGCATGGCGATAATGCGTAACTTGTAAATCGGGGAAAACACGATGCTAAGCCAACTACGATCATTATGGGAAGTTTTAAAACACACGTTCGTCAAGCCGGATACGGTCGAATACCCGGAGCAAAAACCGGCGCTGTTCCCGCGCTACCGAGGCCGCATTGTGCTGACGCGCGACCCCGACGGCGAAGAGCGTTGCGTTGCCTGCAATCTGTGCGCGGTGGCCTGTCCGGTGGACTGCATCGCTTTACAAAAAGCCGAGGACGAGCACGGCCGCTGGTATCCCGAATTCTTCCGCATCAATTTTTCCCGCTGCATTATGTGCGGATTTTGCGAAGAAGCCTGCCCGACTCAGGCGATTCAACTGACGCCTGATTTTGAGATGGGCGAATACGACCGGCAGAACATGGTTTACGAAAAGCAGCATTTGCTAATTGACGGAACCGGGAAATATCACGATTACAATTTTTACCGGGTGACCGGGTTGGCCGTTTTCGGCAAAACCAAAGGGCAAGCTGAAAACGAAGCGCCGCCGGTTGATGTAAAAAGCTTATTGCCTTGATGCAGTTAAGTCCCCGTCGTTCCCACGCTCCGGCGTGGGAATGCCGTGAGGACGCTCCAGCGTCCCGCAACGCAGGAGCGTTGCAAACTGAATTCCCACGCCGGAGCGTGGGAACTATGTGTAAGTGTGCGTTTTAGAACAAAAGCAAAAAGCATTCACCACGAAGACACGAAGGACACGAAGTTTTCAATACGTTGAGTTTAAACAATTACTTTTCCTTCGTGCTCTTCGTGTCTTCGTGGTGAATAAGTTCTTAAATTGATTTGGATAATACTTTCGCAGTCTCTCTCTGGCATAAGAGCGAGGGCAAACTCAACAACAGCAACCTTAGATAGAGGAAATTATGACCTTAACCTTGTTTTATCTGACTTCCGCCGTTGCCGTTTTCGCGACGGTCATGATGATCACCCGGCTCAATGCGGTGCATGGTTTGCTGTACCTGATTTTGTCCCTGTTGTCCGTCGGTGTGCTGTTCTTTTTATTGGGCGCGCATTTTGCCGCCGTGCTGGAAGTGATTATTTATGCCGGAGCCATTATGGTGCTGTTTGTTTTCGTGATCATGATGCTCAATCAAGGCCAAACAACCATCGACCGGGAACGCGCTTGGCTACAACCGGCCATCTGGATCGGGCCGTCGTTGTTGGCATTGCTTCTGTTCGGCGAGATGGCGGTCGTTATTCTCTTCGGCGGCAGCGCCGAAACCGGTTCCGTGGTGACTGCCAAGCAGCTGGGCATGGTCTTGTACGGCCCTTATCTGCTTGCCGTGGAGCTGGCCTCCATGCTGTTGCTGGCCGGATTGGTCGGCGCTTATCACTTGGGCAAACCGGCGCTCAAAAGCGGAGCCCGGTCATGAACGGGATTCCGATGGAACAGGGCCTATTGCTGTCCGCGATGCTGTTTGTACTGGGCTTAATCGGGGTATTGGTGCGGCGTAATCTGATTATGATGCTGATGTCGCTGGAAGTGGTGCTCAACGCGACCGGCTTGGCTTTTGTTGTCGCGGGCTCGCGTTGGGGTGATGCGGACGGGCAAATCATGTTTCTGTTGATATTAACGCTGGCGGCGGCCGAAGTGGGCGTCGGTCTGGGCTTGACGCTGCAAGTTTTCCGCCGTTTCCATACGCTGGACGCGGATTCGCTGAATGAAATGAAAGGATAAGTCATGGACATGATCGGACTGCTGGGCTGGATACCGTTGTTTCCGTTGCTGGGATTTTTAATCCTGGCCTTAGCCGGTGAACGGCTGTCCAAATCGGCGATTGCCTGGGTCGGCGTCGGCAGCGTGGCTGTTTCGGCGTTATTGGCCGGTCTGGTCGGAAGCGAGTTCTTAACCGGAACGCTGCAACCTTACCATTTGGCCTTAGGCACGTGGATCGAAATTGACGAGCTGTCGATAGCGTTCGGTTTCTATCTGGATGCGTTGTCGGTCACGATGCTGTTTGTGGTGACCGGCATCGGCTTTTTAATCCATCTGTATGCCGCCGAATTCATGGCTTCCGATCCCGTCCTGCCGCCGTTCGCGATTCCGTGTCGGCCTCGCGTTCCGTGGGAACTTCAGCGCCCACTAGACCGCAGCGAAACGCAAAGGTCTTCGAAAAACACCGAACTTAACGCGAATGCCTCCGCATTCGATCTCGGCTATGCCCGTTTTTTCGCTTATATGAATCTGTTTATGGCCGCCATGCTGGTGTTGGTGCTGTCGGACAATCTGCTGTTGCTGTATTTAGGCTGGGAAGGCGTCGGCCTCGGCAGCTATCTGCTGATCGGCTTTTGGTATGAAAACCCGCACAACGGCTATGCCGCGCGCAAGGCCTTTGTGATGACCCGAGTCGGCGACACCGCTTTATTAATCGGTTTATTGCTGTTGTTTAGGCAACTGCACAGTTTCGATATTCAATTGCTGATGCTTCGAGCCACCGCTCACTGGCCTGCCGGAACCTTGATGCCGGTTGCCGCCGCAGCGCTGCTGCTGGGCGGAGCGCTGGGCAAATCCGCGCAATTGCCGCTGCAAACCTGGTTGCCCGACGCAATGGCCGGACCGACGCCGGTGAGCGCGCTGATTCACGCCGCCACCATGGTTACCGCGGGCGTCTATCTGATTGCCAGAACCCATGATGTGTTCCTGTTGGCGCCGCCGGTTCAGTTCGCAGTCGCCACGCTGGGCGCGATGACCTTGTTAATGGCGGGCTGCTCGGCCTTGGTGCAGACCGACATCAAACGCATTCTGGCTTATTCGACCATCAGCCAGATTGGTTACATGTTTCTGGCTTTAGGCGTCGGCGCGTGGTCCGAAGCGATGTTTCATTTACTCACTCACGCCGTCTTCAAAGCTTTATTATTCCTCGCCGCCGGAGCGGTGATTTTATGTTGTCATCACGAACACAGTATTTTCAAAATGGGCGGGCTGCGTAAATCCATGCCCTTGGCTTTTTGGAGTTTTATGATCGGCAGCGCGGCTTTATCCGCACTGCCTTTTACTTCCGGCTTTTACAGCAAGCACGAGATTTTATCGGCGGTTTACCAGGTCTCTCCGAATCTCTGGGCAATGGGCTGTTTGGGCGCTCTCATTACCGGCATTTATAGTTTTCGTCCGGTCTTCGTGGTGTTTTTCGGAGTTCAATCGCACCTTGTGACGAAAAGTCCGGGCTGGCGGATGAATCTGCCGCTGCTCCTGTTAATCGTATTGACGCTGTTCGGCGGCCTGTTGCGCCTGCCGCTGGATTCGGTGTTTCCGCTTGTGTTTAAAGTTGATCGGCAGCCTAATTTGGTTTCGCTGATCACCGGCGCCGCGCCTTTTTTCGGAGTGTCGATTGCGGGGCTGTTTTATCTTAGCGGCGCTTTTTCCGCTCAGCGTCTGGCCGCTTACCGCTTACTCAATCCGTTACGCAACTTGTTTTTTAGCGGTTGGGGCATCGATGCGCTTTACGACGCGCTGTTCGTGCAGCCCTTTAAAGCCCTCGCTAAATTCAATAAGCACGATGTCATTGACGATCTCTACACTATGACGGCGTTGATCGGCCAATGGCTTCACCTGACCGTCAGCGCCTCTCAAACCGGCCGTATCCGCTGGTACGCTTCATCCATGGCACTCGGCGCCGCGCTTATTCTCGCCATAGGCCGGCAGTCATGATTCTGTTTGCGCTTATCGCTGTTTTAGTTCTGGGAGCGGGCATTGCCTGGGTTTCGGAATGCCGGAGCCCGACGGCTCCGCGCTGGGTGGCGCTGGTGACGCTGATGATTGAGGCGTTTGTGGTCGCGCCGTATTCGGTAACGGGACAGATAGACGGCCTGCCGACAGCTTGGTTTGCCGAATTGTATAGTCCCTGGATTCCCCGCTTCGGCATCGGCTTTCATTTGGCGATGGACGGCCTGAGCTTGCTTTTGACGGCGCTGACGGTGTTGCTCGGATTGATGGCGGTCAGCAGTTCGTGGACAGAAATCGATAAACGGCAAGGCTTCTTTTTCTTTAATCTGTTGATCTGTTTGGCCGCTACCGTCGGCGTGTTTCTGGCGGTCGATTTATTCTTGTTCTTTTTCTTTTGGGAACTGATGATTATCCCGATGTATTTCCTGATCAGCATCTGGGGGCATGAGAATCGGGTTTACGCGGCGCTCAAGTTTTTTATTTTCACCCAAGTGAGCGGTCTGCTGATGCTGACCGCAATCGTCACTTTAGTGCAACTGCACTATAAAGATAGCGGCGTCTATAGTTTCGATTATTTCGAATTACTCAATACCGCAGTCGAACCCGGCGTCGCCTTCTGGCTGATGCTGGGCTTTTTTATCGCGTTTGCGGTCAAGCTGCCCGCGGTGCCTTTTCATACTTGGCTACCGGACGCCCACACCCAAGCCTCGACCGGCGGCAGCGTGATTCTGGCCGGCATCATGCTTAAAACCGGCGCTTACGGTTTGCTGCGCTTTGTGATCCCGTTGTTTCCGGAAGCGGCGCAGCAATTTGCGCCGGTTGCGATGACCTTGGGCGGCATCAGCGTGCTTTACGGCGCGTTGATGGCTTTCGCGCAGTCCGATTTAAAGCAATTGATCGCCTACACCAGCATCAGCCACATGGGCTTTGTTCTGCTGGGGATATTTTCCTGGAACTTATTGGCCTTGCAAGGTTCGGTCATCACCATGCTGGCGCACGGGATTAGCGCCTCGGCGTTGTTTATGATTGCCGGAGCGCTGCAACAACGCCTGCATACCCGCAACATCGGCAATATGGGCGGGCTCTGGCCTGCCCTGCCCCGGTTGTCGGCCTTGGCGTTGTTTTTTGCGATAGCGTCGTTGGGGCTTCCGGGCTTGGGCAATTTCATCGGCGAATTTTTAGTCTTGCAGGGCGTTTTCAGCATCAACGTATTATTGACGTCAATGACCGCGTTGGTGCTGATCTTGGCTCCGGTGTATGCGCTCGGCATGATCCAAAAAGCGTTTTACGGGCCGCGCTATCGGCATTCTCCTTTAGCCGATTTCAGCCGCCGCGAATGGCTGTCGCTGGGCTTGCCGGCGTTAACGACGGTCTGGCTGGGACTGAGCCCTCAAACCGTATTGGATGTTTCAGCGCCGGTATTAAAGCAAGCCATACTGAATGCCTCGATCATGGGGCGCTGATGAGCATGAATCCGTTTTTCGCCCTCGCTCCTTTCGTTGTTATTGCCGGGACGGCGGTAGCGGTCATGCTCGGCATTGCGCTGAAACGGAATTTCGGGCCGGCTTTCGCTATGGCCGCTTGCGGCATCATAGCCTCGCTGCTGACCTTGCGTATGCCTTGGCGGGACAGTCCGATTCAGGCCGGTTTATTGATCTGGCTGGATGACTACGCCTTGTTTTATATGGCGCTGTTGCTGTCGGCCGGTCTTGCGGTGCTGGGATTGTGTTACGATTATTTCAAAGACCGCGAAGGCCAACATGAAGAATTGCCGTTGCTGTTGCTGACCGCCTTGCTGGGCGCTTTAGTGCTGGTCGGCAGCAGTCATTTCGCGAGTTTTTTTATCGGGCTTGAACTGCTCGGTATTTCGCTGTTCGCGCTGATCGGCTATCCGCTCAATCAAGCGCGGTCGCTGGAGGCGGCGCTTAAATACCTGATTTTATCCGGCATGTCGTCGGCTTTTTTGCTGATGGGCATGGCCTTGATCTATGCGCAATGCGGCGAACTTTATTTCAGCGGCATCGGGCGCTATATCGCCGGCCAACAGGACATTAACGTGACGGTGCTGAGCGGCACACTCCTGATCGTAGCCGGGCTGGCTTTCAAGCTGTCGCTGGCGCCGTTCCATTGGTGGACGCCGGATGTATACGAAGGCGCACCGGCCCCGATTACCGCCTTTATCGCCACGGTTTCGAAAAGCGCGGTTTTCGTGTTGCTGCTGAGATATTTTATTAGCAGCGGCAGTTACAGTTATGCGCCCTTGCTGAACGTGTTCAGTGTCATTGCCGGTTTAAGCATAGTCGGCGGCAATCTGCTGGCCTTGCTGCAAAATAACGTCAAGCGTTTGCTGGCCTATTCGTCTATCGCGCACATGGGTTATCTGCTGGTGGCCTTGATTGCCGGCGGCTCGATCGTGGTCGAAACCTTTGCTTTTTACCTGCCGGCTTATTGCATGACCACGATAGGCGCTTTCGGCGTCGTTTCCGTGCTGTCGACCGCGCAAACCGAGGCGGACGATATGGCCTGTTATCGCGGCCTGTTTTGGCGGCGGCCTTGGCTGGCGGCGACGTTTACGCTGATGCTGTTGTCGCTGGCGGGGATTCCGCTGACGGTCGGCTTTATCGGTAAATTTTATATTTTAACCGGTGCAAGCGGCAGCCGATTATGGGGTTTGTTGTTGGCTGTTATCATAGGCAGCGGCTTGGGGCTTTATTACTATTTAAGAATCGTCGTGGCGATGTCGATGCACGGCGAGACAACGGCGACGGTTAAGCCGTTCGGCCGGGATAGAGCTTCGACGGCGATACTTGCGGTGTTAACGCTGCTGGTGGTTTGGCTTGGCGTTTATCCGAGCCTGTTGATGAACGTGATTCATTCGATAACCTATGTGATCGAGTGAAGGCTTGGTTAGCCTTAACACGCGTTGCGTCACTGCCGGTAGCCGCGCTAACCTGCGGAATCGTAGCTATTCAGTCCCCCTCTTTGAAAAAGAGGGGTTAGGGGAGATTTTTTAAATAAATCCCCCTCAATCCCCCTTTTTCAAAGGGGGAGGTGAATAATTACGCGGAATCTACTTTTAAACCCTGATTGGAGGTATTTATGCTCTCGTTTTTCGCTCATCTGATTTTATCGGCAGGCTTGTTGCTGCTGATGGCCCATCTCGTCCGCGGCGTTCAAATCGAAGGTTGGGGATCGGCGTTGATCGGCGCGCTTGTGCTCGGTTTCGTCAATGCGGTGGTGCGGCCGGTGATGGTTATGCTCACCTTTCCCCTGACGGTTATCACGCTTGGACTGTTTCTGTGGGTGATCAACGCACTGATGCTGTGGCTGATGGCGGCGTTGGTGCCGGGCGTCCGCGTTCAAGGTTTCGGCCCCGCATTGATGGGAAGTCTGGTGCTGACCTTACTCAATCTTGCCGTTGAGTTGTTCACCTAGCCGATAGATCGGGCAAGCGTTTTTCGTTGCCCTCTTAACCTGCATGACTCAGTAACGGCAACGTTACACACTATTGACGCCTTGTTCAGATCGGCGGCTTATGTGGCCCCAGAGTCATCGGGATTATCTTGTCCGGTATGTTAAACGATGGACCTCGGGTTTGTGGTCTATTAATTGTCAGTGTTCATGCGAGGAGTTGGGTTGCTGGATAGGAAGCTGGAGCTTCCAAGACTGCATTCCCAATGCTGGAGAGAGTGTGTGAAAGTATTCGTTTTAGAACAAAAGCAAAAAGCATTCACCACGAAGACACGAACGACTGCACGGATGCAGGAGGTAGAGCAACGCAGGAGCAGTTGCCGAGGACACGAAGTTTTCAATACACTGAATTAAATAATTATTTTTCCTTCGTGCTCTTCGTGCCTTCGTGGTGAAGAGTTTTTTAAACCTATTTTGATAATACTTTCACAGTCTCTGGAGCTTGGGAATGAGTGTAAAAAAAATTAGTCGGTGCGACCAGTAACCGAAATGGTTTGTTTGACAATATTCCCAGGCTTGACTACAAGCCCTTCGGATTCACAATCCCATGATCTGGCTCCCACCGGAAGCGGAAAATTAATCTTTTGCTTCGTCTTCATATTTTGACAATTCACCATACCTTTAATCGAACTCATATTAGTCAATGTACCCCCTATACCCGGTAAAGCCGCCGTAGGAGGAACAGCCGCGAAAATCTGTACAGCGCCACCCCAACTAGCCACGCCACCTACATTACATCCACCTTCTGTCCCTTCTGCTTGCAATGAAACCTGATGAGTACCCGCCGATACAGGACCCAAGTCGATTACTCCGGTATCTAAAGGCCGTACATCTTCATCACCATTCCAACCTAAGAAGTCTGTTGTGATTGGTAGACCACCATCAACAGAAATATTAAGCCTAATCGACGAACAATGAGTTTCCGGTACGGTATATTGAATTTTCAGCGTAGTGTCGGTGGTGACATCAAAGGTAAAAGGTTGGTCGCAAATCTGCCCCGTGCTGGTGCAGTAAGTGGTCGCATCCAGGATCGACTCATCGGCCATTGACGGCGCAGATAGCGCGAGTAAACCCAGAGCTAACATCGTTCCGCCCAGTCTTGATTTTAGTTGTATTTTGTTGTTCATATTATCCACTTTAAATTCAAGGTCGAAATTACGAAAATTCAACGCACCATTGCGACCATTATCAACAGCAACGTAAGTGGACTTCGGCATTAAGGCCACGGAGCCATCGTACCCTCAGTTAACCCGTTTTTAAAGATGTTTCACCTGCTTTCAAGCCCAAGTTCACATTTTTATACATAAGTTGCGTAGATTAAATTTCGTCCGGCTTACAGTTGAATACCGAAAATAGTCAAGATCAGTTAATGGTTCATTTATTCTGGTGCCCAAGCTCCTGAGGCTGTGAAAGTATTATCAAAATCAGTTTAAAAAACTATTCACCACGAAGACACGAAGTTCAGGAAGAAAAAATAATTGATTAAACTCAACGCATTAAAAACTTCGTGTCCTCGGCAACTGCTCCTGCGTTGCTCTACCTCCTGCATCTGTGCAGTCGTTCGTATCTTCGTGGTGAAGGCTTTTGCTTTTGTTCTAAAACGAATACTTTCACAGTCTCTCCTGCTTGGGAACTGGCACACCCGAAATAGCAGGCTAAAAAATGTTTCTTTACGCCAATGCATCGCTTGTCTAATCAACCTATTTATAATTTTTTGTTTTTTATATGAGGATTTCTTGCTCCTGAAACGTCTTACAGTAGAAGCTCGGAATTTGTTGTTTTGCCCCACAAAATTGGTCGTTTAACCGAACGCCGCAAATTTCGAGCTTCTTGTCTTCCTCATGTTGTGTCAGGCACGATAAATAATTGTCCAGGGATGGTTTTTTTACCTGCCTATGATATGAGGACTTGCTTGCAAAGAAAACACGGGGAAGTCCCGATCAGGATCGCTGATAGGAACTTTATATTACCCAAAGTCTTTATTACCAAGAACACAGACCGATAAAAACACATTAACGCAGTGAGGAAGGGGATATGAAAACATTAAAACTGGCGCAACAATCCAAGGATGCAAAAAAATCGGTAAAGACGCCGGAACAGCGCCGGGTTAAAGCCGATGACGATTTAATCGATTTGTTCCCGTTACCCCGGTATTTTCAAGTGCATTTTCAGCATGTTCATGAAAATACCCACGACCTTCAAGACGAGTTGCTTGAACTTAAAAATTACGTGGCTAAAGTCGATGAAAAACTTGAGCGCTTGATGGCGCTGTTAAGCCGTCCGCCTGAACCTGTGCTTTGACGAGAAGGCGATCTTCACTATGTTTTTACTCAACAGCCACAAAGATGGCCGGTCATTTGCAGGTGCGCATTTATTCGCCTCAATAGCCTCCGTGCGAATCACTGCGCGGCCTCTGTTTAAGGCCTTAATCGGCCAAGAAAATCCGTCTTCAATGCGCGGCTTGTTATTGATTTTAGTGCTGCTAGTGCATGTATGGGCGGTTATTTGGCTGATGCGGCCCGCCGAAATCGTTACCAAAGCCCAGCCGATGATGATGGAAGTGTCGCTGGTGGCGGCACCGAGCCAACAGGCGACCGCTGCGCCGGTTGCGCAAACGAAACCCGAAGAGCCGAAAAAACCGCCGCTTAAAAAGCCGGAACAGAAAAAGAAGCCGGTCGTGCGCAAACAAAAAGAACTGCCAAAGCCGGTGGCTAAGGCTGAACAAGCTTTGCCCGCGCCGGCGCTTTCCGAATCCACTCCGGCTCCGGTTACGCCCAGCGTTGCCGCTCCCGCGCCGAGCAAAACCGCGGCCGATCTCGCGCCCTTTACCGAAGCGAATTTCAATGCCAATTACGGCTCCAATCCCAAACCGAAATACCCCGGCATCGCCACCAATCGAGGCTGGGAAGGCACGGTACGCTTGCTGGTAAAAGTATCCGTCGACGGCGATAGCGAAGAAGTCACCGTGCAACGCAGCAGCGGTTATGACGTGCTCGATGAAGCCGCTATCGAAGCGGTCGAAAAATGGAAATTCATTCCCGCCAAGCGTGGCGATACGCCGACAGCCAGTTCGGTGATCGTACCTATTAATTTTGTTTTGAATCATTAGAAAGGAGACTTGAATGCCCTATCATATTACGCCGGAAGTTATTATCGACGGCACTTTGTACACTCTGCTGGCTTTTTCGGCCGCAACTTGGACGGCGATTTTGTTCAAAATGTGGGAGTTCGCCAATAACAGTTATCGCAACCGCCGTTTTAACGCAGCGTTTTGGCAATCGGCCGATTTGGCGCAAGCGGAAGCGCTGCCCGCCGACGCCGCGATAGGTCCGCAGGCTCGAATTGCGCAACAAGGCTTTGCCTGGCTGAATGAAACGCGGCAGGCTGACGGTCGGCAGCTCAAATATATCGGCTCTCCGGCTGAATTGCTGGAGCAGTCGCTGTTGGTGCAAATGCAAAAAGAACAACGCCTGATGGAAAGCGGCTTGACCATGCTCGCCAGTATCGGCAGCACAGCGCCGTTCGTGGGCTTGTTCGGCACCGTGTTGGGCATCATGCATGCGATGCACGAGATTACCGCCAGCGGCTCGACCAGTTTGGACGTGGTGGCGGGCCCTATCGGCGACGCCCTGGTCGCCACCGCCATCGGTATCGCCGTCGCCGTGCCTGCGGTGTTGGCGTATAACTTTTTTCTGCGCAGGGTTAAACATCATCGGGCCGGTTTAGAAAACTTTGTCGCCAGTTTTTTGCATATCGTGTTAAATGCTGACGACAAGGTTAAGGAGTAGTTATGGCTTTTAAAACACAATCGGAAAGCGATGAAGCGATGAGCGAGATTAACGTCACGCCGCTGGTCGATGTGATGTTGGTGCTGGTGATTATTTTATTGGTAACCGCGCCGTTGCTGACGCAGTCGGTGCATGTGACGCTGCCGAAAACCGCCGAGACTACGGCGGATGTTAAGGACCAGCCACTGCAACTGGGCGTCGATGCGCAAGGCGTTATCACGCTGAACAAACTGCCCTTGGCCGATTTGGCCGCGCTGGAAACGGCTTTAAAAAATGAATTGTTACAAAATCCCGAGATCGGCCTGCATTTATATGCCGACCAGGACGTGGTTTATTCCAAGGTGGCCGAAGTGATGGCGGCCGTTCAACACGCGGGTATTGCCAAGATCGCTTTTGTGACTCTGCAACAGTAATCCGCCGTTTTATCCGGCATTCCGAATGCTTGGGAGTGCCGGAGCATAGGCACAATATCGCTTTATTCGTTCCTGTTACTGTATCTATCTGAAAATAACTGAGACCTGAAAATGATAAAACCACTGTTTTTTGCGGGAGCCATGATGCTCGCCGCCGTTCCCGCCATGGCGGGAACGATTGCCAACGGGACTTGGACGCCAACCGGCTGCGGTGCCGAACCTAAGGTTCCGGTTATCGAGCATGACAACATTGACGCCTACAACAAAAGCGTCAGGGCGATCAATGACTGGCAGCAAAAAGCCAACGATTACAACAGCTGCCTGATTAAAGAAGCTAACTCGGATAACACACTGATCGCCAATAGCGCGAATGACGAACAAGCCCGATTGAGAGCGTCCATGGAAAAAATCCAGGCGGAGACCGCTGCCGCCAAAGCCAAGCTGGATAAAAAGTAAATACTTAACAAGGCTGCACCTCGCGCTGAACCGGATATTTTTTACATGTCACACACTCTGCGCGCTTTTTGTTGCACTGCGCTATTGTTCACGGCTGGCTGCGCGACCTCCCCGGAGCGTCATGCAACTGCTATGACCAAGTCGCCGCCCCAGTGGTCAAGCGTAACCGCCGCCAATAACCCGATCTCAACGCAATGGTTAAACTGTTTTGCCGATGCTCAGCTTAGCGCATTGGTACGCGAAGCATTGAACCAAAACTATGACCTGAAAGCCGCCGCCGCACGCGTGCAATCGGCGCGGGAGCAAGCGCGTATCGACGGCGCGGCGCGTTGGCCGCAGCTGTCTTTTGCATCGGGATACCGACGCGCCGCCGATGCAATGTCCGCCGAGGCGGGCGCATTTGAAGCGCTGTTTGCGCTGAGCTGGGAAATCGATGTCTGGGGACGCATCAAGGCCGCTCAACAAGCGGCCGGACAGGACGCGGACGCTGTGGCCGCCGATTATTACGGCGCCAAACTGTCGTTAGCGGCGCGCACCGCACAAAGCTATTTTGAACTGATTGAGGCCAAGCTTCAGGCCGAGGTTGCCGAACAGTCGATTAAAGACCGGCGTACTATCGTTGAATTGGTGCGCGGTCGATTTGCCAGAGGCTTAACCCGCGGCCTGGATTTACGTTTAGTGCTGACCGATCTGGAGAATGCGAAAGCGCAGCTTGCCGACTCGCGTAATCAGGTGCAAATCGTTACCCGGCGCTTGCAAGTGTTATTGGGCCGTTATCCGGACAATCGTTTAAACAGTACCTCCTCATTGCCGACGCCGCCCAGCGTTTTGGCGGCCGGATTACCTTCGGAGCTGCTGGCGCGACGGCCCGATATGATCGCCGCGATGTCGCGCTTGCAAGCGGCGGATGCCCGCGTGGAAAGCGCGAAGAAATCGCTGTTGCCCCGGATTACCCTGACTGCGGCCGGTGGCACTAGTAGTCCGGCGTTAACGGAATTAATCGATCCCCGAGCCGTTGCCTGGAATTTAGCCATGGGCTTGGTGCAACCCGTTTTCACCGGCGGTCGCCTAAAGGCGGGAATACGCTTGAACGAAGCGCGCAGCGAAGAAGCTTTTAACCACTATCAAAGCACCGCGCTCAATGCGTTTCGCGAAGTCGAACAAGCCTTGGCCGCGGAATTCTGGCTCAGGGAACAGGAACGGGCGCTTCAGCAAGCCGTCGAGCAAACCCAAGCCAGCCGCAAGCTTGCCGTGTATTCGTACCGTCAGGGTTTGATCGAAATCCTCACCTTATTGGACAGCTACCGCAGTACTCTGAATGCCCAAAGCGCGCATCTTTCCGTACAGCGGCAATTGCTCAGTAACCGTATCGATCTTTATCTGGCCTTGGGCGGCGGGGTTTAAGCCGGCGCGGGTTTATGTGGGTTTCCAAGCAAGAGAGACTGTGAAAGCATTATCAAATTCGGTTTAAAAAACTCTTCACCACGAAGGCACGAAGAGCACGAAGGAAAAATAATTATTTAAACTCAGTGCATTGAAAACTTCGTGCCCTTCGTGCCTTCGTGGTGAATGCTTTTTTAAACTGTTTTTGGGGATATACCTGCTTATAGATACCTCAGTTGATAAAGCGACGCAAAGCCCTCTCCAGCGGGAGAGGGTTGGGTGAGGGGATTTAAAATAAGGAAAAATACTTATTTATATCCCCTCATCCCAACCTAATCATGCCGGACTATCCTGTCCGGCACCCTACGGGCGAGTGCAAATCCGCTCCCGGCGGATTTGTCCCTGAGGGAGAAGGAGTAAATGTCACTCTATTAGCTGCTGATTCTATATTTACGAGAAGCTATTCGATGATTGAAAAAAACCGGTTGAAAATCCTCCTGCCCGTTGCGCTGTTGCTGAGCGGCGTTGCCTGCGCCTGGGCGGTTATTGCCACGCGTCCGCACATGGCGATGCAACTACCGACTAACGAAGCGCCGCTGGTTAGCGTTATCCGAGTCGAAGCGCAAACGCTAAGGCTCGATGTGCATTCTCAAGGGCTAGTCACGCCGCGCAATGAAATCGATTTAATCCCGGAAGTTTCCGGCAAGATTATCCAACTGCACCCTGATTTTGTTACCGGCGGCTTTTTTGCCCATAACGATGTGCTGGTGACCATCGACCCGCGCGATTACGACTACGCTATCGCCCAAGCCCAAGCGCAAATCGCCGAAGCCCGGCGGCAACTGGCGATGGAAGAAGCCCAGTCCGAACAGGCGCATAATGAATGGCAAGCCTTGGGCGACGGCACCGCCACCGCGCTGGCGATGCATGAACCGCAATTGGCCGAAGCCCGCGCTAAACTCAAAGCCGCCGAAGCCAGTCTTCTGCAAGCCCAAATCAAACGCAGCCGGTGCGAATTACGCGCGCCGTTTAGCGGACGCCTGCAAACCAAACTTGCCGGCTTGGGCCAAACGGTTCAAGCCGGTGAAAAACTCGCCCATATTTATTCCACCGATGTTGCCGAAATCAGGTTGCCGCTGCCGACCGATCAATTGGCCTATCTGGATCTGCCGTTGGCAACCGGAAAAGGGCGCTGCGACGCCTGCCCTAAAGTCACGTTGACCGCCGATTTTGCCGGTGCTGTGCAAACCTGGGAAGGGCGCATCGTGCGTAGCGAAGGCAAACTGGACGATAGCACCGGCGTGCTGTATGCAGTTGCCGAAGTGCTCAATCCCTACAGTCAAAAAGCCGACCGCCCGCCGCTGCTGGCCGGGCTGTTTGTGCAGGCCCAGGTGCAGGGCAAAGCGCAGCAAAACCTGTTTGCGCTGCCCCAAAACGCAATCAATGCGGCTCAGCAAGTGTTGACGGTCGATACCGAGCAACGCCTGCATATTCGCCATCTTGAGGTGCTGCGCAATGAGCCGGAACGGATTCTGGTTAAACACGGTTTGAACACCGGTGACCGGCTGGTGACCTCCGGCATTCAGGTGCCGGTGGAAGGCATGAAGGTTAGGGTTGAATAAATGATGAGTCCGTCATCTCAGCGTTCTACCGGCTTACTCGGCTGGTTCGCCGCCAATCCGGTCGCGGCCAATCTGTTGATGATACTGATCATTGTCGGCGGCATTGTCGGCTTTAGTACCATGGACAAAGAAGTGTTCCCGCGTTTCAGTCCGCAACAAATCGATATTATCGCGGACTATCCGGGCGCCGGGCCGTTGGAAATCGAGGAATCGGTGTGCATACGCATCGAAGAGGCGATTATCGATATGCCGGGAGTGAAGCGGCTGAACAGCGTAATTCGCGAAGGGGAATGCACGGTCGAAGTCTCGATGTTAGCGGATTACGATCAGGATCAAGCGATCAACGCCCTGCGCGGACGCATCCAAAACATCCCCCGCTTGCCGAAAAACCTGGAAAAAATCAATGTACAACCGGCCCTGCGCAATGGCGATGACGGCGTTATCTGGGTGGCCTTGCACGGCCCAACCGATCCGCTCACGCTGCAACGTTTCGGCGAGCACACCCGTACCGACCTCGAGCAAATACCCGGCGTGCTTCGGGTGCGCAATTACGGCGAAATTCCTTATGAAATCGTAATCGAAATCGCTGCCGCCAAGCTGAATCAATACCGCCTGTCCCTGCACGATGTCGCCGATGCGGTGCGCCGCGCCTCGCTCGACAGGACCGGCGGCCTGGTAAAAACCCCGGCGGGCGAATTGCAGCTCAGAGTCAAGGGCAAAGCCCAGGATGCGGCCGGTATCGGCAATCTGGTGCTGCGCACTCATGCCGACGGCACCCGGCTCCGGCTCGGCGATGTTGCGGTGATCCGCGACGGCTTGGAAGAACGGCTGTCGGAATGGCACCATAACGGCGAGACTGCCCAAGGCTGGGAAATTCATACCAAATACAGCTCAGTCGAAGTGGCGCGCCGGGTCAAGGCTTATGTTGCCGAGATGCAGCCGCACCTGCCGGAAGGCTTGGCAATGACGACTTGGTGGGACGATTCGCAGGCTTACGACGAGCGAGTGCGCTCACTGGTCGAAGACGGCCTCGGCGGCTTTGTGCTGGTATGTTTGGTGCTGACTTTGTTTTTGCGGCTGCGCGTGGCGGTTTGGGCTGGGGTCGGCATTTTTACTTCGGTGCTCGGTGCGTTGTGGCTGATGCCGGTGCTGGATGTTTCGTTGAACATGTTGTCGCTGTTCGGTTTTCTGCTGGCGATGGGGATTTTGGTGGACGATGCGATTATTATCGGCGAGAGCGTGTATTCGCATCAGCACGGCGGGCAAGATGCCGAGGCCAGTCTGGCCGGTGCGATTCGCGGCGTCCAGGCGGTAGCATTGCCGGTGATTCTGTCGGTATCGGTGGCGCTGGTGGCTTTCTTGCCGGGACTGTTTTTGCCCGGATGGGCCGGACAGATGATGAAGCCGATTTGTCTGGTGATGATATTGACACTGGTGTTTTCGCTGATTGAGGCACTGCTGATTCTGCCCTCGCATCTGGCCGCGCCTGATCGCGCAAAAACAGCTTGTTCAAGATTGGAATACTTACGAGGAAAACTTAATCATGGCCTGGAACGCTTTGTCGACCGCTATTACCGCCCGTTTTTGCAGTGTGCGCTGGACTGGCGTTATCTGACCGTTAGCGCTTTTATAGTCTTGCTGTTGCTATGCGGCGCCTGGCTGGACAGCGGCCGCCTGCGCATGTCGCTACAGGCGGACGTGGTCAAGGACAGTTTCTGGGTTTCCCTTAGCTCGCCGCAAGATGCGCCTTACAGCGAAGTACGCAAGCGGGCCCTGCAGGTGGAGCAAGCGTTTTTTGCGTTGCGCGACGAGTTGGACGGCGTCGCTAAAGACGGCCGTAAAACCGGCCATGACAGTGTCGTGGTCGGCTTGGAAACCATGATCTACGAGCATAGCGCGGGGCTTTGGACTGAGTTTTCAGCGCAAGGGCGGCAACGGATCGTGGTCGAGGATTTCATCAATGCGTGGCGCAAACGGGTCGGCGACTTGGGGCGCACCAAGATCGATTTTTTATACAAGGAAGGCGATGTGCCTTACGACATCGAATTCGATCTCGGCGCGACCGATGCTGAGCTGCTGCCCAAGGCTGCGGACGCACTTAAGCGTATGCTGGAAGCTTATCCGGGCGTTTACGACGCGGTCGATTCCAGCGAGCCGGGCAAAGCGGAAATCCGTCTGACATTGAAGCCGGAAGCGGAACGCTTAGGTTTGCGTCTTGACGATTTATCCGAGCAAGTCCGTCACGGCTACTATGGCGACGAAGTGCAACGCTTGCAGCGCGGACGCAATGAAGTCAAAGTGATGGTGCGTTATCCGCGCGAGGAACGCCAATCGCTGGATAGCCTGGCGGCGTTGCCGGTGCAGCTGCCCGACGGTCAACACGCGCCGTTGGGGACGCTGGCTAAAGTGGCCTTAACGCCCGGCGTCGCCAAATTGATCCGGCAAGATCGCCACCGCGTCTTAAAAGTACAAGCGCGGGTTGATCCGCAAAAAGCCGATATCAATGCGATTTATGCCGGACTCGAAGCCGGGCCGTTGAAAAACCTGCGTCTGAATTATCCCGGTTTAAGCATAACCATCGGTCAGGAGCGTCAGGAACAACAAGCAATGACTGAAGCCTTAGGGCAATACACTTTAATTTCGTTGCTAGTGATTTATGTGTTGATAGCGGTGCCGTTCCGCTCTTATCTAAAACCGTTGATTTTCCTGCTGGCCGCGCCGGTCGCTTGGTGCGGCGCGGTTATCGCGCACGGGCTGGCGGGTTTGCCGTTATCGATGGAATCGCTGGTCGGGATGATCGCGGCCAGCGGCGTGGTCGTCAACGACAGTCTGGTGCTGCTGGATTATATGAAAGAACACCACGACCCGCATAAACCGGTTATTGAACTGATTTGCGAAGCCTGCACCGCACGGTTTCGGCCTATTTTTTTGGCTTTTTTGACCAATTTCGCCGGATTTTTACCGGCGCTGCTGGAAACCAGCCCGCAAGCGCAATTTTTGATCCCGATGACCTTGTCGCTGTCGTCGGGTTTATTGCTGGGCATGGCCGCCAGCCTGATATTGACGCCGGTTTGTTATGCGATTTTGGATGATGCTCGTGCCAAGTGACACCCTAAGTGAAATACGGGGCGTTGATTTATAAGCGATACTTCATTAATTCTGTCACGCGCCAGGGTTGCTATGGGCGTTAGATAAAATACCCGGACTGGAATGGCAAGATACGGGCAATAGCCGACAGTCACAATTATAAGTTCTGGGTGCGCACCGCGCACCATTTAAGAATCCAAGCTATTACAAGCAATTCGTTTCGAGCATCAAAATTTTCGGCGCTATTGAACACCAAAAAGGGGCGCGATGCGCCCCCTGGCTAAGACCGGACTGGCATGATTTTATTTGAATATCCGCTCTTGTCCCCAACCTCACAAAATTTATAAATACCGCCATGAATAAAGATCATTTAACAGACTTAACTCGGCAGAGTAATGTTTTCAATGAATCTTGTTCAATTGGAGTTATTTATGAATACCCTCGTTAAAGTCACCGTTCTTTTAATGATGTTCACCTTTGAAGCGGCAGCAAGTCCCGATTCAAAATTCAATATCATCGCCCATCTCGATACCGGTCCGGGTAATGTCACCGTTACCAATAATGGCCGCACCATCATGAGTATGCATCAGTTTTATCAGCCTAAATATACGGTGGTTGAATATAAAGATAATGCGCTGCTGCCATTTCCTAATAAAGAACTGTCGGACGCGGATTCAATATCGGATCTGAAACTGGATTCCGTGCTGGGCATTCGTAGTGATGCCAATGGCATCGTGTGGATGCTGGATAACGGTATGCGTAGCGGTGTCACACCTAAATTGGTCGGGTGGGATACCGGCAGCAATAAGCTGCACCAGATCATCCATTTGCCGACGCCGGTAGCGCCGAAGAATGCTTTTGTTAACGATTTTGCAATCGATACTAAACATAATCATATTTTTATCAGCGATCCGGCCGGAGGGGGCAATGCGGCGCTGATTGTCGTTAACCTGAACACAGGAACGGCAAGACGCGTACTGGAAGGGCATAGCAGCGTTATTCCGGAAAATGTCGATTTGATTATTGATAATGTACCGGTTCAAGTGAAAAATAAAGCCGGAAAATTGCTTCGTCCTCATATCGGCGTCAACCCGATTACCGAAGATTTGAACAACGAATGGGTTTATTTCGGTCCGATGCATGGACTCAGTTTATACCGGATAAAAGCGGACGATCTGGTCAATGAAAACCTGGATGCGAAGGTATTGGCAAACCGCGTTGAACGCTACAGCGATAAACCGATCTCGGACGGCATGACCATCGACAAGGATAACAATATCTATCTGGGCGAGTTGGCAGCCAATGCGATTGGTGTGATTTCGGCCGACAAAAAATACCAACGGCTGGCGCAGTGCCCGCGCTTGTCATGGGTGGATTCGTTCAGCTTCGGGCCTAATGGGCAATTGTTTGCGGTGGTTAATCGACTGCATCAGTCGGCAACGCTTAACGGCGGCGTGTCGGCATCCAAATCGCCGTATTATTTGTTACAGATAAAAGCCTTGGCTGGCGGATTGCCTGGACGATAAGCAACATCTCTATTTCAATCTTTTATTCACCACGAAGGCACGAAGGACATGAAGAAATAAAACTTCGTGTTCTTCGTGCCTCGGCAACTGCTCCTGCGTTGCTCTACCTCCTGCATCCATGCAGTCGTTCGTGGTGAGTTGTTTTAAGTTTTTTAAAACTCATAAGCCATTCATGTTCCGGCCTATCGCTGTTATTTTGTCCCGCAGCCAAAGATGGGCCGGATCTTTATCCTGCAATGGATGCCAAATCATCACTAACTCGTAACAAGGAAGCTCGACAGGTACCGGAAATATGTCCAGCGGCGCAAACTTTTTAAACTGCTCGGCAATTCGATAAGGCAGCGACAAGATCATATCGGTTTCGGCAACGATCAGCGGCGCCGAAAGAAAATGCGGGACAATCAGCTTGATGCGCCGCTCCAAGCCCTGCTCCGCCAATTTTTGATCGATTAAACCGACATTGCTGCCGGTCCGGGAAATCAGCATATGAGAAGCCGCCAGATAGGCTTCTAACGAAGGCGGATTTGTTATAAACGGATGATTTTGCCTGACCACGCAGGCCATTTGGTCGCTGAATAAATGTTCGCAGTGTAAATGAGCGGGCGGGTTTAACACCGATTCGAAACCGAGCACGACATCGAGACTGCCGTTTTCCAATGCTGAGGCCGGAAACGACGATTCGGTGCGCTTAATGTGAAGATCGATACCGGGGGCGATTTGACCGATCAATCCCGATAACGCCGGTATTAACAGCAGTTCCATGTAATCCGTGGCAGCAAGCACGAATCGCCGTTGGCTGGTTCCTGCTTCAAACTCCAACGGCGGCTGGATCAGCTGTTCCACCTCAGTCAATAAGCTTCTAACCGGCTCAATCAAGGCTAGCGCTCTTGCAGTCGGTTTCATACCCGTTGGGGTTTTCACCAGCAGAGGATCATCCAGCTGTTGCCGCAGTCTCTGCAAAATATGGCTCATCGCCGATTGCGTAATAAACATCTGTTCAGCGGCACGGGTCACGTTCAGCTCCCGCATCAGTACATCTAACGCCACCAGTAAGTTCAGGTCAAAAGTTCTTAAATTAGACATACGGGACTCTTTCAATGTTGATTTGGCAAGATTGATGCGGCGTTAGTTCTGATCGGGTCGGGGTAACGGGATTGCGCCCGTCACCTCTCCCACACCACCGGTAATGCGGTTTTCCGCAACGGCGGTTGAATCCAACAGCCTATGCTGTTGAGAGTTCTGAGGGTGCATACAATCCATAACGTCTTAAAGTGGCATTACTTAGAAGCGTGTGAAGAATGGGGCATTTGGCTATCGGCCAAGCACCCAGTGAGCTACTCGCCAATTTCAACTGACGAGGTTTCGCTCCTAATCTGCGTAATGCATTAAGC
>JAPLRU010000020.1 GCA_026399025.1 Methylobacter sp. | reverse complement strand
TCGGTCGGAAGATTATGCCAAGGCCTATTGCCGCATTTCAAGCTATTTGCAAACTATGGCAAATAAGGGATATAACCCGCTCATTGCTGTGCAATTGGCTTTGGCGGGTAAGTTTGATATTTAGGGGGCGAGTAGTTACGTATGAAGAATTCAAGACCATCGAACCCAGCGGTAGACTGAAATGAGCGGCACAACCCAACGTATATTTAGATTATTTATTGGTATAACAATGCCCCCACTAGTAGGCGCAATGTTGACATTATTATACTCTACGATGTTTCTACTATCATTCTTACCACTTGACTTACCCTTTAATACAACCGGATTAAATATTTTTATTTCTTTTATTTTATTAGCTTATGTTTTTACGAGCATTCAAAGCGTTTTATATTCCTTTGTTATGGAGTTTTATGTAAATAACAAGATCAAAAATAATGTTATAGCAATTGGTGTAAGCACTCTTTTGGGTGCATTGTTTGGGCTACTTGTTCAGCTTATGACTGTCGGTACCCTTACAGGACTTATAATGGGCATTGTTTTAAGAAGCTTATACTTAAAAAAACCTTGGCTTAAACACCTGATGTGGATATTGCCGGTTATGTTTTTGCTGGTTGTTATCGCATTCAATATTAAGTACAAACCTTCTGTTAATTCCGCAAGGAAATAGGCGAAGGAAATAGGGGACGAGGAAATAGGGGACGGAAATAGGGGACGGAAATAGGGGACGGAGCCCGATTATGCAGTTCCGCTTTGAAGTATTCCTTATACAGATGGAGGAAAAGATGCCCCGTAGAGCCCGCGTAAGACATGCAGGTATACCGCAACACGTGATTCAGCGTGGGAACAACCGCGCAGCCTGTTTTTTCGCAGACGAGGACTATCTATCCTATCTGGACAGTCTTCTGGAAGGCGCGACGCGATATAGCTGTAACATTCACGCCTATGTGCTGATGACAAATCACGTTCATCTGTTGGTCACGCCTGAGACTGAGGAAAGCCTGTCATACATGATGCGCTACCTTGGAAGCCGCTATGTGCAATACGTGAATCACGTCTACCGTCGTAGCGGCACGTTATGGGAAGGGCGTTATAAGTCCAGTCTGATTGATTCGGAAGGATACCTGTTGACGTGCTACCGATACATCGAGCTGAATCCTGTTCGTGCGGGAATGGTGGAGAATGCGAGCAGTTATAGATGGTCGAGCTATGGAGCGCACGCGTTAGGTCAAGCGGATGAATTGATACGGGATCATGCGTGCTATCTCGCTCTTGGTGCAACTGACGAGATCAGGCAGGCGGCTTATCAAGCACTATTTCGTCATCAAATGGATGAGGCATCACTAAAAGCGATTCGTGAATCGGTGAATAGCGGTACCGCGTTGGGTAGCGAGCGGTTCAAGGACGAAATCGAAGCAACGCTTGCAAGATCGGTTCGACTTGGAACGCCGGGGCGTCCAAGGAAAAAGGGGATTGATGAGTGAATATCGAAACGGTGTGGTCTTGGTTTGAGGAGGAAATGAGTGTGATGATAAATATGAACAGAAATATCGAGCAGAATATCGGGCTCCGTCCCCTATTTCTGCGTCCCCTATTTCTGTCCCCTATTTCTCCGGTAATTGGCTTTGCGGCTGCCGGTAATCGGGGCCTGCCATAAAACATCCCGATAGTAGCGGCACCGCCAGCCAGAGCGCATCTCTTTTTGTCGCTCTCATCAATAGTTTATTTGATTTTCAGGCTCGACGGCTTCTTCAGCCATTGATTGGCTTTTTGGGAAAGCCATGATTGCGCGAGCGTGTCGGATTTGCTGACGCTGTCTAAAAATGCGCCGGATATGCTGAATACGGCGGCGATATGTCTGGCATCCCGTTCGCTATCTTGCATTCCGCCATGTGGTGGCCTGCCTCTGCCCATGCCGCCCGGAGGCCCGCCGGCTCTGCCGCCGCCCATTCTGTCTTCGCCTTGAAAATGACCGCTAAAGCGCGGCATGGCGCCGCGGTCGGCTCCGGTTTTTTCATCAGGCTCCTGAGCCGGGTCTGGTTCTTGCCGATGCGATAAATGAGCTCCCGCCAATAATTGATGGCTGCCTTTATTCAATTGTAGCAAATACTTATTGCCGCGCGGCGCATATTCCCAGATTGCGGTGCGCACGTAAGGCGAGCTGATCCCGTAAGGATCGTCGTCTTCGCTGCCGGTCAGCACCAGCAAGGGGATCGAGATAGCCTGATAGCGGGTTGCCACGCTGCCGAGCGCCATATCCACGGACGGGCTGAATAGAATCGCGGCAAGCGGCTTGAAATCTTGGGTCTGGGGCGGAACGCCGTCGAATTTCTCGCCGATCATCGCTGCCGTTGTTTGCGCGCCGATGTCGTAACCGGCAACGATCAACCGGGATAAATCCGCAGCGGCAAATAAGCCTTGGTCGGCCTTTGCTCTCAGCTTGAGTTGTGCGTAGGCCCAAAGCAAGTGGTCGATGCGTTTTTTTAGGGATGTTTGCGAGAAATACTCATGGCCCAGATAATGCAGCTCGCTGTTTCTGGCGGCCTTAGACGGCCTTGATCGGCCTTCGTCAGGCATTTCAGGCTCATCATCTCCGGGTTTTCCATGCATCGGAGCCAATTCTTTAAGCGCTTCGCCAATCTCTACCGGCTGTATGCTGAAAACCGCGTAACCGGCCTTGGCCCAGGTTTCGCGCCAGAGCCGTCCGCCATCGGCGGGCTCGCCCAAGCCCGGCAGGTAAACAATCAGCGGATAACGGCCTTTTTCTGTTGGCGCAAGCATTGAAACCTCGATGGTTTGGCCATCGTGCCGCCAGATTTCGCGGACTGAATCGAGCGCATAGCTGTGCGCGGAAGCGTAGCCGCCTTTGCTAATAAACTGTCCGATTTTTTCGTTTTGCTCTTCCGGTGTCGGCGGGGACGGACGAAAAAAACAACCGGTCAGGAAAGCCGTGCAGGCGACAGCCGCCAAAAAATAAGCCGTAGCAGGGTGAGTTTTGTTCATGACAAGATTGGATGGAATGGTTGCTTGAAATGCAGGTAAATCCCTGTCAGTAAAATGTAAAACCGCGCCCGGTCATAGTCCGGGAGCGGTATGCAGTTATAGGAATTAATCCTCGAATTGACTTTGCAGTTTTTTCTGCTGCTCGGCGGTTAACAATTTAAACACGGCGTTGTCCAACCTGGATTTTTGCAATGCCGTGTCCCGATGGATCATGGCAGCCTTGTTAAACAGCGTCTGGATTTTGTCGTCGTTGTAGTCTTGGGAAAAGACCAGATGGTGAATTTCCTTGCCGATGCTTTTCGCCGCTTCCATTTTAGCGTCGGTCTCGGTGCGATGGGTTTTGAGCAGTGCTTTGATTTCAGTTTGTTGTTTGTCGGTCAGGTCGATTCGATGTAAAAATCCCGGCATGCGCTCCTCGTCGTCAGGACCGGGTCTATGATGTTCGGAGAACGGCATGTCCCCGCAAGGATATTCGCCGTGCATGGGCGGTTTAGCCAAGGCTATCGCCGGGAATAAGACTAAAATCAACAATAGTTTACGCATAAAAAATCTCCGATAGTTTAATAAAAATGACACGGAACAACGTTGTTTCCGTCGTGTTCAGTATCGCTCTAATGCAGGTAAAGCACTGTTATTGAAATGTAAATTCAGGTAAATACAGCGGTCGAATTGTGGCGGTTGCGATGGCGTAACGCTATGATGACGCCAACAATGTAATTAAGGTGGTGAGCGTGACGAAGATTTTGATTATTGACGATGACGTCGAATTGGCCGGGTTGTTCAAGGAGTATCTGGAGCGGGACGGCTTTGCGGTCGAAGTGAGCCATCAGGGCGAGTCGGGGCTGCGGCTGGCGTTATCGGGAGATTACCAGTTGGTGATACTCGACATCATGTTGCCGGATATAAAAGGCACTGAGGTTTTAAACCGCATTCGCATGGAAAGCCGTATTCCGGTGCTGATGTTTACCGCCAAGGGCGATGATGTGGACCGGATTATCGGCCTGGAAGCGGGGGCTGACGATTATGTACCCAAGCCCTGCACGCCGAGGGAGTTGGCGGCGCGCATCCGTGCCATTTTGCGCCGGACCCAGCCTGTAAAAGGCGGCGATAACGGGCCGATTATTGCCGGCGCGTTGCAAGTCTGGAGCGAAAAACGCAAGGCGTCATGGTTCGATCATGATTTGGAGCTCACCAGCACCGAGTTTAATTTGCTGGAAACGCTGGCGATGCATTTCGGCCGCATCGTGACCAAGAATGAACTGTCCGAAAAAGCGCTGGGGCGGCCTTTGGCGCGTTTCGACAGAAGCATCGATGTACACATGAGCAGCATCCGCCAGAAACTGGGTTGCCAGAGCGACGGGCGCTCGTATATCCAGACCGTGCGCGGCCAAGGCTATCAATTGATAAAGGAGTAGCGGCGTGGGACGGTTGTTCTGGAAGTTTTTTCTTACCTTTTGGCTGGCTTTGCTGGTGGCCGGTATCGGCGTCGGCACGGCGGTCTGGTTAAGGCATAACGCCGGGCAGGGGGAAGAGGCCGGGCAGTTGGTCGATGTCGGTCATGCCGCATCGTTTGTCGCTGTCTCGGAGAATATTATCCGGTATAGCGGCGTTGCCGGTTTGCGCAGTTTTTTTGATTCGATGCGCGAAACCCCGTTCCCGCCGGTTTATGCGGTGGACGATCAAGACCGGGATATTCTGCAACGCAGTTTATCGCCCGAGGTTTTGCAACAGGCCCGCACCTTATTCCAGCAGGCCGCTTATCCCGAGGCGATTCGTGTGGTAACGGCGGACGACGGGCAGCGTTATTTACTGTTTGTGCCGTTGCCGAAGCATGGCTTTGCCGACCGTCCGCCGACGATACCGGACGGCGGCTTTGCTCCGCCACCCCCTCAGGGCGATCGTTCGTTGCATCGTCCAGGGCAGCCGCGTAAGCCGCCATCGCCGCTGTTGCAGATTCTGGCCGGTACCTTGGCCGGCCTGATGTTCAGCGCCGCGCTGGCCTGGTATTTCGCCAAGCCGATCCGCAGTTTGCGAGACGCTTTTGCCGCGCTGGCCCAGGGCGATCTGGATACCCGGGTCGGCGCGTCGATGGGAAAACGCCGCGACGAATTATCCGACTTGGGGCGGGATTTCGATCATATGGCCGGACAGATTCATAGTCTGGTGCATGCCCAGCAACGCTTGCTGCACGATGTTTCCCATGAATTGCGTTCGCCGCTGGCGCGGATACAGGCCGCTATCGGCGTGGCTCAGCAGCAACCGGAAAAGACGCAGACGATGCTCGAGCGTATCGAGCGGGAGTCGCAGCGGATCAGCGATTTGGTCGGCGGCTTATTGATGCTTTCCCGTCTGGAAGCCGGTGTTCAGGGCAGCGAAAGCCACGATTTCGACATCGGCGCGTTGCTGGACGATATTGTCGAAGACGCCCGTTTTGAGGCTGAGCAACATGCGGTTTCGATTCGCTATCATGGCATAGCGGAAACGGTGGTCAAAGGCCGGAGCGAATTACTGCATCGGGCTCTTGAAAACGTGCTGCGCAATGCGCTGCAACATTGCAGGAAATACGGCGAAGTGTCGGTCGCCGCCCGTTTCGATACCGGCAAGCGGCGTTTGCAGGTGACGGTCGATGACCAGGGGCCGGGCGTTGCCGAAAGCGAGTTGGCGGCGATTTTCGAGCCGTTTTTCCGTAGCGGCGACCGCAGCAAGGCTGACAGCATAGGCTTGGGTTTAGCCATCGCCTATCGTGCGATAGAGGCGCACGGCGGGCGTATTCAGGCCGGCAACCGCCCGCAAGGCGGTTTGCGTATCGAAATAGATATTCCTTTTGCCGGGTAGATCCCCCTGCGCGGCGATGCGGGCAGAGGGATGCGGCTTAAATTAAACGGATGTCGAAAAACCGCTGCTTTCAGTCGTCCGGTTAGGATCGCTATAAGCATGCAGCAATTGCATCATCTGTTTCATGAATCGCGCATCGGCACTTGATGCGGAAGATGATGCCTCGGTGCCGCTGCCGGCGCCGGACGCGTTTTTCGATTCTTCAAAGGCTCTCGCCTCGCTACCGTTCACCTTGCCGTCGCCGTCGGTATCGGCTGCATCGAAATTACCGGCTATATCGCTCATGAGCTTGGCTCTTTCGCTGTCTTTCGAACCCAGTTCTTGCACCATTGAGGTCAGTTGATCTTTGGTAAAGCCTTGATCATTCGGGCCGCCATCTTTCGGCGGTGGCGGCATGCCTCCGGCCAACATTTGCATTAACTGCCCATCGGCGCTTGATGTCGCGGACGATGCTGTATCGGTGCCGGACGCGGCTTGCGATGCCTCATAAGCCAGCGACTCTTCAATAGTCACCGTGCCGTCGCCGTTGGTATCGGCCGGATCGCTGCTTCCCGAGGAGGATGACGCGCTGTCTGTCGAACCCGCGCCTTGAGCGCCGCCAGACGGAGGTGGAGGCGGCATTCCGCCTTGACCGCCTTGCATGCGCGCCCGTGGAGCGGGCCCATCCAACTCGGAGGCTATTTTTTGTATGGTTGCCGACATTTCTTCCTTGGTAACTTTACCGTCGCCATCGCCATCCAGCTTGGCGAACATTTCATCGGCTGCGCCGGAACTGCTTGAGCGGCCCGATTGCGACACGTTGCCCAGCGCGGCCTCCAAATCGCTTTTTTCAATATAGCCTTGTCCTTTGGTATCCAGTTTTGAAAATAGGTCTTCGGCCATTTTCGATGGATCGGGGCGTTGCATGGCTCTCATCATTGTAGAACCGCCGCTGTTTACACTGCTAATACTCATGGTTTTATCCTCATATTGGGTTTAATTGCCGGATGGCCGTTCGATATTGCCGTTCTGGTAAGACAGCGCCTGACCGACTTAACGGAACTACATAGTTCTTGAGCAATCTATCGGCCAGTAAAGGATTAAAAACAGGGGCGAAAAGGTAAAGTTAAGTTAAGGAATGTTAAGGATTTTCGGCCAATGTTAAGTTGATGATGTTTGTCGAAAGGAACGTCCTATGAAAACCGCAAAGTCTGGCGTTGACCGGCAAGTTTTTGCCGCGGGTATTGATCGCTAAACCTTGTCCAATGGTATTGATTACAACAGGTTTAACGGTTCTCCGTCGAAACGGACCAGCCCCCGGAGGGTTCAAGGCTTATAGACTTTCAGAAATTAAACGGCCAACCCTGCCCATGAAAGCCCTTTAAAATCAGACTTGCTCTGTACTCGATTTGGAAACTGTTTATCTGAGAGTGTATAGGTGGTTTGTAATTAGTCAGACCCCACGGCCTTGCCTTGGGAGCGCGGTCATCTTGACCGCATAAACACGGGCGGGACGCCCGTGTTCCCCAGAAAAATATAGAGCCCGAAGTGAATAAAGCGACATTGTTCCCACGCTCCGGAGACTGTGAAAGTATTCGTTTTAGAACAAAAGCAAAAGCATTCACCACGAAGGCACGAAGGACACGAAGTTTTCAATACATTGATTT
>JAPLRU010000077.1 GCA_026399025.1 Methylobacter sp. | reverse complement strand
CTGCCATTAAGTTAAGGCTGGACAAGTCCCTTCTCCCTCCGGGAGAAGGTTAGGATGAGGGGATCAAATAAGGCTTTTTCCTTATTTTTATTCTCCTCACCCACCCTCTCGGCAACCGCTCCATGCGTTGCTCTACCTCCTGCATCCATGCAAGTCGTCCAGCAGGATGCCTACATGGATGTAGGTAAGTAGAGCAATGCAGGAGCAATTGCCGAGAGGGAGCTTTTTTCTTAACTTAATGGCAGTGCTCGCAGGGGTGGATAACATGATTAAAAAAGACAAAAGTAGAAGGTAATGGCTGTACAAAAACGAGGACTAGGTCGAGGGTTGGATGCTTTATTAGGCAGTGTTTCCGATAAAGACATCGGTAAGGAAATGGCGCTTGGAATAACGCAAGGCGCGCCAGCGGGGGAAAAACATCAGTTGCAAACCCTGCCTATCGAATACATGCAGCGGGGCAAATATCAACCCCGAAAAGATATGAATCCCGAAAAGCTGCAAGAGCTGGCGGATTCGATCAAAGCGCAAGGCATCATCCAGCCGGTCGTGGTGCGTAAGATCGCTGCGGAAAAATACGAAATAGTCGCCGGAGAGCGGCGCTGGCGCGCCGCGCAATTAGCCGGATTGCAGGAAGTGCCGGTGGTGGTCAAAGAAATAGACGACCGCACCGCGATGGCGATAGCGCTGATTGAAAACATTCAACGGGAAGACCTGAATCCGTTGGAAGAAGCGGAAGCGTTAAGACGCTTGTTGGACGAGTTCGACATGACTCATCAACAAGTCGCGGACGCGGTCGGTAAATCGCGCGCCACAGTGACCAATTTATTGCGTTTGATGGATTTGCATCCGGAAGTCAAAAAACTATTGATCAACAAGCAGCTGGAAATGGGCCACGCCAGAGCGTTGTTATCGCTGGACGGCCCGAAACAAGTGGCAGCGGCTAACAAGATTGTCAAGGAAGGTTTGACGGTCAGGGCGGCGGAGCGCTTGGTTAAAGACAGCCAGACAGAGGCTAAAATCCCCAAAGTCAGGGAAATAGATAAAGACACGTTGCGGTTGCAGGAGGATTTAACCGCAAAACTGGGGGCGAAAGTCTTAATCGATCATAAAGAAAACGGCACCGGGAAATTGGTTATCGCGTATTCCAGCTTGGAAGAGTTGGATGGGATTTTGGGGCAGATTAAGTAAGCGTTATCTGGAATAGGTTTTTCAGGCGCGTAATTATTCAGTCCCCCTCTTTGAAAAAGAGGGGTTAGGGGAGATTTTTTAAATAAATCCCCCTCGATCCCCCTTTTTCAAAGGGGGAGGTGAATACTTACTCAGGCGCAAGCTTAAGCGGTTGTTTGCGCTACTGCGTTGTTATAGTAGCAAACGGATAAAGCGACATCGTTCCCACGCTCCAGCCCTCGTCGTTATACACAAATGTTCGTGATATATCGTCAGCTTAATAAGCGCGGCCTTCGCGTAGGGCGTGCCGTGCGCGCCTTGGGGAGCTCAGAGACCGCCGGAATTTAACTGTAGCCCGGCAGCGGTTGAACAGCTCTATACTCATAACACTAGCGTTTAAAGCCGCTCAACTGACTTCATGCGCGTTTAAGGCGCGCACGGCACGCCCTACGTCGGCTGCCCGGTATCACTCCAACATCACGATTCTTGAACAGCGTTGTGTATAACGATGAGCGCTCCGGCCTAGGAATGCCTGAATACCGCTCTAGCGATACGGGAACGATGGTAATCCGCTGTAATAGTTGAGCTTGGGAAGGTCTATTCAACCGATAGAACCGATCCGTAGATCAATAAACGCTACTCATCGCTTAATCGATGTTTTACCCACTTCAGATTGTTTTGGAATTCAACATAACCCGGACAATCGCTCACTAATTGTTCCAACAACTTTTTTGCCTGTTCAAAATTCTCTTTAGATTTTTCTTTTTTTCCAAATTTTTCGAAAATAAAACCCAACTTAATAAAAGAAATCGCCAAACCGTTTTTAAACGACACGTTGTCGGGGTAGGCCTCATACAGCTCTTTACCTAACCTGGAACGATCTTCATAAAATCCCAACGCCCGGTCCAAATCGCCCAGCGCGGCGTGCGTATCGCCCAGTTTTGAGTAGGAAATCGCCAAACCGTTTTTAAACGACACGTTGTCGGGGTAGGCCTCATACAGCGCTTTGAACAACTCGTTTTCATCTTCAAAAAATCCCAACGCCCGGTCCAAATGGCCCAGCGCGGCGTGCGTCTCGCCCAGTTTTTCGTAGGAAATCGCCAAACCGTTTTTAAACGACACGTTGTTGGGGCTTTTGTTAACTGCAAGTCATCTTCATAAAATCCCAACGCCCGGTCCAAATCGCCCAGCGCGGCGTGCGTATCGCCCAGTTTTGAGCAGGAAATCGCCAAACCGTTTTTAAACGACACGTTGTCGGGGTAGGCCTCATACAGCTCTTTACTTAACCTGGAACGTTCTTCAAAAAATCCCAACGCCCGGCCCAAATGGCCCAACGCGACGTGCATATCGCCCAGTTTTTCGTAGGAAATCGCCAGACTGTTTTTAAAGGGCACATTGTCGGGGTAGGCTTCATACAGCGCTTTGAACAACTCGGTTTCATCTTCATAAAATCCCAATGCCCGGTCCAAATGGCCCAGCGCGACGTGCATATCGCCCTGTTTTTCGTAGGAAATCGCCAAACCGTTTTTAAACGACACGTTGTCGGGGTAGGCCTCATACAGCGCTTTGAACAACTCGGTTTCATCTTCAAAAAAGCCCAACGCCCGGTCCAGATTCCCGGTGGTCCGATGATAACTCCCCAGCCTTTCGTAAAGAACAGCCAGATTTTCAGTGGGCTCGACAATGTGACAGACAACGCTTTCGGCATGGCGGGCAAACAGAGCCGCTTGTTGATAATCGGCATTGATAAAATGCCCGGTTCCGGGCTCATATTCCAGTTGTTCAATCAGGCTGTCGATCAGGTTCCGGCAATCCTGTCGTAACCGCGCTTGGTTTTTTTGCCGGGTAATTTCCTGCACGACGGGGCTGACTCTAAACTCCGAGCCGATGTTGTCCAGCCAGCCTTTTTGCGCCAAGGCGAGCAGAGTGAGGTCCAGCTTTTCAAAGCCGGTGAGCAAGGTTTCAAGCACCGGGTAAGCGATATTTTCCGCCGGCAGCACCGCAAACACGGACATTAAAGCCTGTTCAGCATCGCTAAGTTCGCCTAGGTCGTACATCGCGGCGATGATCGCTTCCGGCGTTTCCTTACGCAACGCGGCGCCATTGCTGTGGTAAGCACTGCTCACGGATTGGCCGTTTAGTTTAAGCAAGCCTTTGTGCTGAAGATCGTTGAACAAATCGTTTAAGCTGTAACGGATTTTAAGCCGATTGTGGTTGTGCAAGTTTTTTGCGAGTAGTTCGATGACCAGGGTGTTATAACCGACTGCGGCCAGAATTTTTTGCAGCAACGGGTCTTCATCCGGGTGATGACCCGGATAGTGTTGTTTAAACAAGGCCCGCGCATTTTCCCAGGGCAATGGCTTAATTTTGTGACAGGCAACCTGCTCGAATTCAGTGATGCGGGTGGTCATCAGGATATGGAAATTGGAACAGGCGCGCAGAGCCGAATAATAATTTTCAAGCTCCGCTAAGTTGTTTGCGTTGTCGATGACCAGCAGGCAGGGTTTATGCAAATCCGCCATTCCGGCCAATAAGCCGTCCAAGCGCTGCGGAGCCGGACAGTCCGGCGGAAAAACGATCTGCAACGGTGGCGCTAAAGTCAATACGGCGTCCAGGAGCTTGTCTTCAGCGAAGACCCAAGCCAGATGTTGATAATGATCCTCGTAAGTGCTGTAGTAATGGGCGGCAAGCGTGGTTTTACCGATGCCGCCTTCGCCGTTAACCAGCAGCAATAGGGGCTTGTCGTTAAACAGCTGCCGATGAACGGCGTCGATATCATCGTCTCTGCCGATAAAAACATCGGAAATAAACGGCGGTCGGGTCAGGTTTTTAGGGATGTGTTTTTCGGCATAGTTGACGGTTACGTTGCCGTTTTCGCTATAGACCGATTTATCTCCCTGTTGAATATCTCTCATGGTCTGCGTTCTGCTATTGAATGGCGATGTGCAAGGCTTCGGCTTTTTCTATGTAAACACTTTTATCGCCTTGGTTTACGGTTCTGTCTGCCTTGCTTTTTGCGGTAGGCGCGTTTTTCTTGAATTTTGCTTGTTCCAGCCGGTCCAATTCCCGGTTGAACTGAAGCCACAAGTCGTTAAAGTCGGTATAGCGGGCATAAAAATGATCCAGCGCTTTAAGCCTGTCTTTGAATTGCTGTAGGCTCGGCTCGGTTTCTCCGTCCGTTTCTTTAAAATAGGTAAAAATAAAGGGCTTTTGGGTTTCTTTGAAAGCGCCAAAAGCGTGGTCGAATTCTTCAGCGCTATACATCCCGACTTTGCTGTAAGCCAGTAATACAAAAATATCGCTTTCGGCAATTTTTTTGTTGTATTCATCTTGTGAGCGGGTATCGGACATGCGGGCCGAAAGATCCTCCCAAACAGTCAGATGCAAAAAAAGACCTCGATCCACCCAGGCTTTGCATTTACGATATATTTGTATTTCAAATTGCTCGCGTTCCGCTTTTAATTCATTTGAGGATGCAAGGAAGATATTTATTTTATTCACCGGCTATCCTCGGTAATGTAGGTGACTATTTCAATTATTTTTTCAGGGTATGGTGCTCAGTCAATTTTTATATTGACCGGTAAAAGTAAAGCCGTTCGTCCTGCGCCTTCGGCTAGGCTCCGCACTATTAAAGTTATGCTGGATACGCATCGCATACCTTTCCTAATACCAGTACGGGATAGATACCCTATTTGGTTGACTTTAGTTGTAGGTTAAAAGCCGAAATCATTATGCCTTCAACCGTTACCGGTGTATGTAAGCTAAAGCTGATTTTGTATAAGCATTTGCTATCGTTCCCCCGCTCCGGCGCTCGTCTTTATACACCAGTCTGTTCAAGACGGGACGTAGGCCGGAATAAGCCCGCCCGGCGATAGCCAGGGTGGGCGTTTCCGGCACTCCCAAGCCTCGGAATGCCGG
>JAPLRU010000018.1 GCA_026399025.1 Methylobacter sp. | reverse complement strand
CACGAAGATCACGAAGGAAAAATAATTGTTTAAACTCAATGTATTGAAAACTTCGTGTCCTTCGTGCCTTCGTGGTGAATGCTTTTGCTTTTGTTCTAAAACGAATACTTTCACAGTCTCCGGAGCGTGGGAACGATAGCATTATGATGTGCTTTGTAACTATTCAGCGTATGCTGGAAATGCTTAATGGAACTCGGCAATTGCTCCTGCATTGCCGAGTTCCATTTCTTTTTTCGCTAAATTTCTTTTTTAGCTGAATAGTTATGTGTTTTTTAGGTTTGCGGCATCCCTTACTACATCTGCGATTGCAAATAATTTTCCAAACCCACCGTTTCAATCAAGTCAAGCTGGGTTTCCAGCCAGTCGACATGGTCTTCTTCCGATTCCAGAATATGCGCAAAAATTTCACGCGAAACAAAATCGCTTATGGTTTCGCAATAAGCAATCGCTTCTCTGAGCAAAGGGATCGCAAGTTGCTCAAGTTTTAAATCGCAACCGAGCATTTCCTTCGGATTTTCACCGATCATCACCTTACCGATATTTTGCAGGTTAGGCAGACCTTCAAGGAACAGAATCCGCTCGATAAGTTGATCGGCATGTTTCATTTCATCGATGGATTCGTGATATTCCTTTTCGTTCAGTTTTTGAAAACCCCAATTTTTATACATTCTGGCATGGAGAAAATACTGGTTGATCGCGGTCAGTTCATTTTCCAGCGCTTTATTGAGGAACTCGATAACTGTGGTGTCGCCTTTCATGGTGTTTTTCCCTTTAAATAATCGTTATGGGTTGATTTGCTGCCGGCGGTAAAGACTGAACGGTCGCCATTTTTTGTTCAAGTAAAGCCATGACGTCTTTATTGCATTTTCCGCAATCTTTGCCTATGCCGAAACAATGGGTGAGCTTTTTACGGGTACAAACGCCATTGTCGATAGCGGTTAAAATCTGCGAGTCGGTGACCGCTTTACAAACGCATATATACATAGCTTTGCCTAGCGTCTTCGCCGTTGTACCGTTTGCGGGTCAACGGTAATTTGGCGGTAAATTTCGACTCTGTCGCCATCCTTTACCGCAGTATCCAGCGGGGCGATTTTGCCGAAAATGCCGACTTTTTGGCTGGCCAAATTGATCTCGGGATAAAGCTTTAACACGCCGGACAGGTTAATGGTTTCTTCTATGGTGCTGCTGTCCGGCACTTCCAGACGCATCCATAACTGCCTATCCGATTCTGCATAACAAACTCCGACATTCATGATTCCTCCTCAGCAATAGCTGGGGTTAATACGGTTAGCGATAGTTTTCTTTGTGCCAGCTTTTGGTCGATCAAGCGCTTACCGACGATCAAAAAAGCCAGCATGATGAAGCCGCCGGGAGGCAGCGCCATCAATAAAAAGCCTTTGTAGTCGGAAATAACGGTGACTTCCAAAAACCTGAACGATTCGCCCAACAGCACTGAGGCATTGGCGAATAAGGTACCCGACGCGCTTATTTCCCTGGCCGCGCCGAGCGCGACCAGCACCAGCAAAAATCCCAAGCCCATCATCAAGCCGTCCCACAATGCATGTTTGACCGGCTGCTTCGACGCAAACGCTTCGGCGCGGCCCAGCAAGGCGCAATTCGTGACGATTAAGGCAATGAATAAACCCAACACTTTATAAAGTTCATGCGCCCACGCGTTCATTAAAATATCGACTAAAGTCACCAGCGCGGCAATCAGCAAGACAAAAATCGGGATGCGGATTTCGCTGGGGATTAAATGCCGGGTCACTGAAATCAGGCCGTTGGAAGCGATGATGACCACCAGGGTGGCAAGTCCCATGCCCAAGCCGTTGGTGGCGGTGCCGGTAACGGCGAGTAAGGGACACAGCGCCAGATTTTGTCCGAATACGATGTTGTTGTTCCAAATGCCGTCGGCGGCGATTTTGCGATAGGTTTCCGATAAAAACATGGGCGTATTCCTCAAGGATTAATCAGTTGTTCTTGATGCGCTTTGAATAACTGCAAACCGCGATAAATGGCTTGCACCGACTTGCGCGGAGTAATCGTCGCACCGGCAAACTGGTCGAATTCGCCGCCGTCTTTTTTAACCGCCCATTTTGCCGGAATTAAATTATCCAAAGAGCGACCGGCAAACTTCAAAATCCAATCCGACTTGGCGACTTCGATTTTATCGCCCAAGCCGGGGGTTTCTTTGTGGCTGAGTACGCGCACGCCTAAAATAGTGCCGTCGCGATCCAGGCCCATAATCATATTGATAGCGCCGGAATAGCCGTCGGGCGCGGTAAATTTAAAGCAGACGGCGCTGACTTGGCCGGATTTTTTGGCGATATAAACCGTGGTTTGATCGGCGCTGATATTGTATTCGGCGGACGGAATGACGACCGTATCCGTCAGCATGTCGTTATCGTAAAGCACGGCCGGTACGACTTCTTCCAAGGATTTTTTTAAGTCTTCGTCGAGCCGCTGCTGAATCGTGCCTTCGGTGCTGCAATTAGTTACGCCCAGCAGCACGCTGGCGATTAAAGCAAAGCCCGCTAAAACGCCGGTTTGAAATTCCAGCTTGGGTCTAAGTTGGGCTAGGTTCGAGGGCTCCAGCCAGTTTTTTAAAAATTCCCGGTAAACGGCGATTTTTTGTTTCAGGCGTTCGATAGTTTCTGGGTCAAGTTTCATGGCTTACGCTCTGGTTCATTTTTTATCGTTCCCACGCTCCGGCGTGGTAAGAAAAAAGCTCCCTCTCGGCAATTGCTCCTGCATTGCTCTACTTACCTACATCCCTGTAGGCATCCTGCTGGAGAGGGTTGGGGTGAGGAGAATAAAAATAAGGAAAAAAGCCTTATTTGATCCCCTCATCCTAACCTTCTCCCGGAGGGAGAAGGGACTGTCCATCCTTAACTTAATGGCAGTGACGCCGGAGCGTGGGAACTATAAATGTATTGAAATCTTCGTGTCCTTCGTGCCTTCGTGGTGAATGCTTTCACAGTCTCCGGAGCGTAGGAACTACAAATCCGTGTTCCCTTCAAGATTTCGGTATTTCAAGCGGCTTACCTTTACGGTCGCGTCCGTAAATTCTGGGGCGGATGTAATGATCGATCAACGGCGTCGCCGAGTTCATCAACAGCACCGCAAAACCGGCGCCCTCCGGATACGCGCCCCAGGTCCGAATAACAAAAATCAGCAGCCCGCAACCCGCGCCGAACACCAATTGCCCGGTAGGCGTATTCGGCGAGGTGACATAGTCGGTGGCGATGAAAAAAGCCACGCACATCATCGCGCCTGAATTCAAATGCAGCAGCGGGCTTATATAATGCTCACTGTCCATGCCATGAAAAATCCCGGCTAACAGCGCAACTGTCGCTAATAAAGACACCGGAATCTGCCATTGAATGATGTTTTGGCGGATTAGCCAAACGCCGCCCAAACCCAACAACAGCGTCGAAGTCTCGCCCAAGCTGCCGCGTGTCGCTCCGATAAAACTAAGAAAACCGGAATAATCTTTAAGGATGTCGGTCAATAAGCGGTTTTGCGAAAACTCGGTTTTGATAAAACCCAAGGTAGTCGCGCCGGTGCTTGCGTCGATATTATCGATCCCCGAAAAAGTGATGTGCCAGCTTTCGATCAGACCCGGCGAATGCGGAAAAAATAACGGCGACACATTGGCCCAAGTGGTCATTTCGATAGGAAAGGAAATCAGCAGCGCAACCCGCGCCAGCATCGCCGGATTGAACAAGTTTTGACCCAAGCCGCCGTAAACCTGCTTGCCTAAAATAATCGCCAGCCCGGAACCGACTACACCGATCCACCAAGGCGCCCAAGGCGGCAACGTGATCGCCAACAGCCAGCCGGTCAATACCGCGGAACCGTCCATAATCACCGGTTTAGCCACCCTGCCCTTCAAGCGCACGCAGAACGCTTCAAACACAACCGCCGATACCACGGTGATAATAAACAGATTGAACGCAGGCCAGCCGAAGCATAACAGCCCGAACGCCGTCGCCGGAGACAGCGCCAGCATGACTTGCCACATAATATGGCTGACGCTGTTATTCGCGCCGACATGCGCGCCGCTACTCGGTTTCATATGCGGGATCATACCAATGCCCCTTGTTGTTCAGCCTTTAAGCGTTCCCGCTCGGCTTTTGCCGCAATGCGGGCCAACTCGTCTTCGCGTTGTTGCTGGGCAATGCGTTCCATGCGGGCATTGCGCGCGTCCATCAAACGTTTGGTTTGCTCGGATTTATGTTGCGCTTGCTGTCTGGCCACGACTTCGCCCGAGGCGTATTTAAAAAACTGCACCAATGGAATATTCGACGGGCAGATATAAGAACAGCAACCGCAACTGATGCAGTCTTTTAAACCTAAATCCACCGCCGCATCCAGTTGGTTAATGCGGATGTTGTTCGCCATATCCAAAGGCCGGAGGCCCGCCGGGCAAACGCTGACGCAACTGGCGCAACGGATACAAGGTTGTTCATCGCTGCTTTTGAGTTCGCTTTGCGCCAGGGCCAAAATGCCGCTGGTGGCTTTAACGGTCGGCAAACCGGTGTGCGGCAACGAATCGCCCATCATCGGGCCGCCCATAACGATGCGGGCGGTTTCATCCGCATTGACTTCGCAAAAACTGAACAGTTCGGAGATTAAGGTACCGAAAGGCACTTCGACATTCATCGGGCGTTTCACCGCGCCGCCCGCTACGGTGACAATACGGCTAAGCAAAGGTTGCCCGTAGCGAATGGCTTTATGCACGGCGTAAGCGGTGCCGACATTATGGATGGTCACGCCGATTTCCGATGACCGGCAGCCGACCGGGACTTCTTTGCCGGTAACATAACGGATCAATTGCCGATCCCAGCCCATCGGATAACGGGTGGGAATTTGGATGACTTTAATTGAGGCATGGGCTTCGGCTGCGGCCTGCATCGCCGCAAAGGCAAGCGGTTTGTTGTCTTCAATCGCGACCACCGCCTGTTCGGTTCTCATGCCGTGCAACATCAAGCGCACTCCGTCGATGATCTTTTCGGCGTGTTCCTGCATCAGCCGGTCGTCGCAGCATAAATAAGGTTCGCACTCCGAACCGTTGATAATTAAAGTATCGACATGGTTTTCGCGGCCCATATTGAGCTTAACCGCAGTCGGAAAGGTTGCGCCGCCCAAGCCGACAATACCGGCCGCACCGACGCGAAAACTGATTTCTTCGGGATCAAGCAGAAAAGGATCGTCGACCGTCTGCGTGGCGATCCATTCGTCTTTACCGTCGGTTTCCAGCACGATGGTGCGGATAGGCAAGGCGGACGGATGCGGCGCGGGATAATCGTTAACGTCAAGGATTACGCCCGAACTGGGCGCATGCACGGGCGCGGAAATCAGGCCTTGGCTGTAGGCTAACAATTGCCCTTTCAGCACTTTTTCGCCGACTTTAATCACTGGCTCGGCGGGTTTGCCGACGTGCTGTTGCAGCGGTATATACAGTTTTTTCGGTAACGGAAAATCACTCACTATCGGCAACGCGGCGGTTACGGTTTTATGCTCTTCGGCATGGACGCCGCCGCGAAAACCCGGTTTTTTAAAGAAATTTAACATACAGCGTTACTCCCCGTTCCTAACGCTTGGACCGGAACATTCAGCGGTTTAGCCCAGCGCCAGTTACGCAAGGTAACCTCGACCGGGTGCATTTGCAGGCATTCGGTCGGACAGACTTCGACGCATTTTTTGCAGGCGATGCAGGCATCGGCAACGACTGCGTGGATTTGCTTGGGCGCACCGACAATCGCGTCGGTAGGGCACACTTTAAAACACCGTGTGCAGCCGGTGCAGGTGGCTTCGCTGACTCTGGCGACCAGTAATTCGGGTTCTTTGACATCGCTTAAGTCCAGGTCCAAACCCAATAAGGCGGCGATTTGTTCGGCCAGAGCGCTACCGCCCGGAGGACACATCGTGGCCGGCGCATTGCCTTCGGCCAGTGCTTCGGCAGCCGGCCTGCACCCCGGAAAACCGCATTGGCCGCATTGCGAACCGGGCAATAAGGCTTCCAATTCATCGACAATCGGACTGCTTTCGACTTTTAAATACTTTCCGGCAATACCCAACAACAAGCCCAGAAACAGCCCTAATAAGGTCAAACTTACAATGGCGGATAAAACATACATGGTTTTCTCCTGTTAATGTGTGGTGTAAAGCCCGGCAAAACCCATAAATGCCAGCGATAAAATGCCGGCGGTAATAAACGCAATCGGCGTACCGGCAAATAATGCAGGAACAGCCATTAACGCCAGCCGTTCGCGCAAACCGGCAAACAGCACCATCACCAGGGTAAAACCGAGCGCGGAACCGAAACCGAAAATCATGCTTTGCATAAAACCGTAGTGCTCTTGCACATTGAGTAAAGCGACGCCCAACACCGCGCAGTTGGTGGTAATCAGCGGCAGGAAAATACCCAATATCTGGTACAACACCGGGCTGGTTTTATGCACCACCATTTCGGTAAATTGCACGACGGCCGCAATCACCAAAATAAAGGCGAGGATGCGTAAAAACTGAATATTAAAAGGCGCCAGAATAAAATGTTCCAGCAGCCAACTGGTCATTGCGGCCAAGGTCAGCACAAAGGTTGTCGCCAAGCCCATGCTCAATGCCGAATCCAGTTTTTTCGAAACGCCCATAAACGGGCACAAGCCGAGAAACTTAACCAGAACGACGTTGTTGACCAGAGCCGTGCCTAATAAAAGAAGAAGATATTCACTCACTGTTTTTTCCAGGCTGTTTTAAGGGCTGTTTGCAAAGTCAAAGCATCAATTATGCCAATTTGGCAAAGATGGGCGACTTGGCGAGTTAGTCGGTTGAACACCGGCTATAAAGCGGCAAAATGAGAGCATGAAAACTGTTGTAAGTAATACATAGCGACAGCGATAAAAAAATTTGTGTCGTAAACCTTACAATGACTTTGGTTTTATAAACTCGGCAGCTAGCGCTCGTTCCCAAGCCAAGAGACTGTGAAAGTATTATCAAAATGAGTTTAAAAACCTATTCACCACGAAGGCACGAACGACTGCACGGATGCAGGAGGTAGAGCAACGCAGGAGCAGTTGCCGAGGACACGAAGTTTTCAATACATTGAGTTTAAATAATTATTTTTCCTTCGTGATCTTCGTGCCTTCGTGGTGAATATAGAGTCCGAAGTGAATAAAGCGACATCGTTCCCACGC
>JAPLRU010000005.1 GCA_026399025.1 Methylobacter sp. | reverse complement strand
GTCCTTCGTGCCTTCGTGGTGAATGCTTTTGCTTTTGTTATAAAACGAATATTTTCACAGTCTCCGGAGCGTGGGAACTATAAACCTTGGCTGTCGCCGGGCGGGCTTACTTGTGCCCTATGGGTATTCCGGCCTACGTCCTGTCTTGAACAGACTTGTGTATAAAGACGAGCGCCGGAGCGCGGGAACCATATCGCTTTATTCGTTCGGGCTACTATTGATAAACACAGATCAATCAAAAAATCTTATTCCATCATAATCGTCTGCGTCATCTGCGTCATCTGCGTTCTATTCGTCTGACTGCCGGCGTCCTTCGTGTCTTCGTGGCGAACAACCCAGCTGTCTATTATTTCCTGCCGAATATCAGCGAGAAATTATTGGCAGGCATATTAATCTGCTCTTTTAATTCCAAGCCATGATTTGCCGCCGCCGTTTTCAGATCGGCGATGTCTTTTAAGCCCCATTCCGACACGCCTGCCGAACTTAAGGTGTCATGAAACGCTTTATTGGAGTCGGTAGTAAAAGTCCCTTCCACCTGAAACGGGCCGTAAATCAGTAAAAAGCCATCGTCGTCCAATAAATGCGCGGCGCATTTCATCATGCCGTCGGCAATTGAAATAGGCGCCACCTGAAAAATATTGATGCAGAAAATTGCCGAAAACGGGGGCAATTTGCCGGCGTTAAACCACGTTTCAGGATTGGTTAAATCCAAATGAATGGGGTCGGCAATATTATCGTTCTTGTGATCGACTGACAGCTGCTTAATGTTGTCAAAAACGGCTTCGTCCTTATCGGAAGGATGAAAATGCAGATGCTCGAAATGCGGTGCAAAAAAGTTAATATGCATACCGCTGCCGCTGGCGAGTTCTAAAACGTTTCCCGGATCTTTGGGCAGCTTTTCTTTTAAAACGCCGAGTAACGGCTCGCGGTTGCGGTTTCCGGCCCAAGCGACATATTCGCTTAACGGATGCGGATCTAAAGGCGGTTTATCTTGGCTCATGGCTTAACTCCTCGTTGTTATAGGTTGATTGCAGCTTAAGCAATAGCAAGTGTTGTGCCAGTAATTGTTTGAAATAATTATGTTGGATTACAACGACTTGATTTATATCTTTACCTGGCTGGCGAAGCCGTGCTTCAATTAGAGAAAACTAACTTCACAAAAACATCATGAATAACAACTCGCTTTCCGATTTAACGCCGGTTTTTTTCCTGCAAACCTTTATCCTTGAGCTGATGCATGCCAGCGAACAACAAGGACAAAAGCACTGCGAGCAATTGATCGAACATATCGCCAAAACCGCCGGCTGCTTTTTTGAACAGACCTATAGGGAAGAGACCGGTAACAGTCAACTACTGGGCATTGCAAGCTATACCGAATTGATCCTAAGCCTTAAAAACAATATCGGCGGTAAGTTTTCGCTGGCTTCCAGCAACCAAGATTGTATTACCGTGACTAACAGCAGTTGTCCTTTCGGCGACCGGGTGACCAACTTTCCCGAATTATGCAGAATGACCTCCAGCGTTTTCGGCGGCATTGCGGCCAGAAATTTCGGTTACGCCAAAGTGGAAATCAAGCAAAGCATTGCCCGCCACGACGGCCGGTGCGAAGTTTGCGTTTACACCCACCCGAACGCGGCAAAAGACCGGCCCGGAATGGAATATACCGATACCACGCCGGTTAAAGAAATGCGGGATATTAACGAGCTGCATTCGCGCATTGAACAAAGCATGCAGCAGATTTGGCGTAAACAAAGCAATCGGCCCGCGAAAAAGCACCAGCCTCCGGCGATTATCGCCAAATCGCCGACCATGCAGAAAATATTGCAAGCCATCGAAGTGATTGCGCCCACTCAAGCCACCGTGCTGATTCAAGGGCAAACCGGCGTCGGCAAGGAATTGATCGCGCGCGCCATTCATGCGATGAGCGACCGCTGCGATAAGCCGTTTATCCCGATTAACTGCGGCGCGATTCCGGAAAGCCTGATCGAAAGCGCGCTGTTCGGCCATGAAAAAGGCGCGTTCACCGGCGCCATTGAAGTACATCAAGGTTATTTTGAGCGGGCCGAAGGCGGAACCTTGTTTCTGGATGAAGTCGATACTCTGTCGCCGGCCGCACAAACCCGCTTGCTTCGGGTGTTGCAAGAAAGCGAATTGGAAAGAGTCGGCGGCAAGCAAACCTTGTCGGTCGATCTCAGGATAATCTCCGCGACCAATAACGACCTGGAAGAATTGGTTAAACAAGGTCAGTTTCGCAATGACCTGTATTACCGTATTAACGTGGTCCGCTTAAGCATTCCGCCGCTGGCCGAACGCCCGGAAGACATGCCTTATCTGGTGCAATTGATCGTACAGCGGTTGAGCAAGAAATATAACAAAGCGGTTGAATCGGTCAGTCGTGAAGTCATGCAAAAAATCCGCGCTTATCCGTGGCCGGGCAATGTCCGCGAACTGGAAAACATGCTGGAGCGCAGCATTTTATTTGCGACCGGCACGGAAATAACCGAGTTGGATTTGCCGCTTCCGGCTAAAGCGAAGAATCTTGAGCAATGGAAAGATATAAAAGAACAGGCGCTTGCCAAGGCTGAGCAAGCGTTTCTTGAAAGCGTGCTAAAACAGCATCGGGGCGATGTGAAAAAAACGGCGGAGGATATGGGGATTACGTCGCGGGCGGTCTATACCAAACTGAAAAAATATGGGGTTCAGTTGGCGGAGTATCGTAGGGCTTGACCGGCCCTGACTTGGCAATGCGCACAAAATAACTTCGGCAAGCGCCTCCCGCTCGGTACTTGCTAAGTAAGTCGGTGTAGCGGTAGCGTAACCCGACATTTTAGCCCCCTAAGATTGGATGGCAGTGGTAACCCCCGAAATTCATTGCCTCATTACAGATTGGAAATGTCGGGCAAAAAAGCATTGCCCGACCCGGCTTATTCGTTAGGCATCATCATTCAAACTCCTCCATGATTTCGAACGAGAGTTGTGTCGGTGGTTTTTCCGGATCTAAGTGGATCGCCATTTCCTCGTCAAATAACTTCTTGCAATCTTTTAATTGTTCATCGGTAAAGATAAGGGTAACAATCTCATGCTTTCTAAAATAACTTCTATGTTTTTTCATCTCTTTTTCGAAGTTATCAAGAGCCATTTGATTTATTTCTTTTTGAGTTAGTCCTTTAGTTTTACTCAAGTACCCATGCGTTGACCAAGGAGACAACTCAAAGCCAACCTTGCTAAGGGTGTAGGGATTTATAATTAAAAAATCTAGACGATACTGATGATTTTTTTCTAATCCCAAGTATCGAAACTCAGGAATTAAAAGAGGTACATCCAACGGCTTACCCGAAGCCCGCACAAAATCTGCGTAATACTCTGCCAGCTCATATTCATATTTAGACCCAGAATTTCTGACTAGAGTATCGGTAAAAAATAGAAGGTATTGTTCTACATCAGCGAACTTGAAAACTTTATTTTTCTCAGGGATTACTAACCCAGTCTCCATCACATGACCAATTGTCCAGTAACCTTGCTTAAACGCTCGTATTTCGCTCTTATCATTTTCCCATTTTCCATTTTGGAACCTAGAGGTAACGAGAAGGCCGTAATTGGCGTTGGTTTGCCCAATCCACAGCTCAGATTGAGATGGGTTTGGGCGATTCTTCGACAGTTCCTCAAAATGATTCAAATAAGACCTTTCAAGGAAAAGCATTAAATACTTTTTAAAGGACTTATGCTTCTTCGCCATATCCATAATCCATTTATGGTTTGGCGAATGAGACGAGTTTATTCGAGCTTTCAGCCCTTTGAGCCACTTATTTATAAACTCTTCGGGTGTATTAACAACCTCATTTTTTAGATCGAAGAACTCGTCATTCTTACTTCCAATCTTTGCGTTCAAAGATGCCTCATTAGTCAAACCGATATCATTGAGAACCTCAGGAAGCAAGTTTCTTAACTCCGTTTTCATACGACTGATTATTCTGTTTCTTGCAGATTTGTCTGGATCTCTTTTTGCCACTACAGGTCCTTAATTACTCGATACTTCGAAATGCCTAACTAATATTAGCCATCCTAATAGACGCAAAATATTGCGTCATAAAGTTGTCTAATGCCTTATAAAAATTAAAATTCATTGTTAATTCATGCTGTTGCATGAATTTAGTGCGTCCTAAATTAAACTCAGGTCGCGTCAAATAAAAGCGCGAATAAGTACAAGTACCTACAACGGAAAAGGATAATAAACTCAAACGCTAGATACGGCAAATCTTTCATCCGCAATCAGCCTCCTGGATGTTCAATAGTCGGCAACGCTCTTCAAATACGGAACAATTGCCATAGAATACTGATGATTGAGGCTACGGAGCCGATGATGGATGGACGTCAGTTATTGATAGCGTGAAAAAATGAAATTTGAGGCGCAAAGCTAAGCGGGCGGAGTGCGGAGAATAAATATTAACAAGCGCCAGGATACCGCGCTCCGGTTGGGCATCGGATTAGGCAATCATCAAAGCAGCTTGACCAGGGCGGCAACTATGCCAATGGCTAACGCTATAAGTGCGCCTAATTTGATGATAAGGCGCTGTTCCAGTTCGCGCATATCGCGACGCACGTCTTCTATATCTCGGTGAAGCTCGTTTTTAACCGATAGTAAATCTTCTTTAGCGACCAAGTTCTTGAGATTGACCTCTAGAACTTCGGACAGCGCCACGGCTTCGGCTTGCACAAGAGGAACTCCGGCAGCTTTTAAGGTATCCATCATTTAGCGCCTCAACTTAATGTGCCTTAGTTGTTTTACGGAAAATACTTATAAATATCTTTACGATGCAAAAATCGGGTGAAAATAATTTCATCGTCTACTATTTCAATGCCTATTCGATATTCACCTAAACGAATACGATAAAAACTATCGTAGCTTTGCATTTTCTTTAGCTGATTAAGTTCGGATAAACTGCTTGCTGATTTGCATTCATCCACGATTTCTTTGATTTTGTTTAACAGCTTTTGATTCCGGACTGCGCGTAAATCTTTAGCAAATCTTGCTTCAAATTTTGTCTTCACTATCTTCTCCATTAAGAATGGAAAAAATTTCATCTTCCGCAACAAATTCGTTATGCCGTCCATCGATAATGGCGTTAGCCAAGCCGACTTCTTCTAATGCTTCCAGTATGATTTCATGTAAAACGCCGCGGTTGGTTCTAATTAAATCAATCATGACTTCGGTTAGTAATTCTTTCGTTTTTTCATCGTTGAGCGATAGGGTTGCAATCATGGGTTTTTCCTTGCAGAGGGTTCGAGTGGTAGGAGGCCGTTCTCTTGATTTTACAATATCATTACTGTTTCGGACTGTTTCGGACGTTGAAAATGCAATATAACTAACTCGTCCGGTTAGGAGGCTATAAAGTCGGTGTTGTTTACTCCCTGATAAATTTTTTCCGCTGTATTCATAGCCTTGATCTCATAAATTAAATTTTTATGAGTCCTGATCTTGCAGCTAATGTGCATTTGGGCAAATTCTACAGTCAAAACTGCCATGCAACCTGCTGTTTTTTGCAAAGCTAACACGGTCGTAAAATGAATTCGAGCCGGCGATCCGCCATGCATAACAGATGCTTGCTGATTCGGACAGTCCTCCTATGTATAATAGTTAACCTTAATAAAATCATGTTGTAAGAGGTTATGGCAGAAAAAACAAAAAAACGCGGCTCCGGCCGGTACGGTGATAACAAACCAGCCCCCCAACCCAAGTCCCCATCTTCACATTGGTTTAGAAACTTGGTCGTGGTTTCCATGGTCGGTTTCGGGTTTGTGCTAATCAGTTATCTGGGTTACCTGGATTACAACGTTCGCACGCAATTCGAAGGTAAACGCTGGTCGATTCCGGCGCGGGTTTATGCCAGTCCGGTAGAGCTTTACGCCGGATATAATTTAAATGCCGCAAAGTTTGAAGATTTATTGCAGGCGCTGCATTACCGGCTGGATGTGCATTTGTCTTCCGAAGGCACTTATTTTAAAAACGGTTCGCAAGTCAGCGTCAAAACCAGGGATTTTACGTTCTGGGATCAACACCAACCGAGCAGCGTGATGCGGGTCAATTTTAACGCTTCGGGCATCACCAATATCGTCGATGCGACGCAAACCAAAGACTTGGCTATTGTGCGCCTGGACCCGGTGCAAATCGGCAGTTTATATCCCACGATCAAAGAAGATCGGATTTTAATTAAGCTGGAAGAAGCGCCGGAGATGCTGATTAAAGGCTTGCTGGCTTCGGAAGACCGCGATTTTTACCAGCATATCGGTATTTCGTTTAAAGGTATCGCCAGGGCGATGTGGATGAACGTGCTGGCCGGCCATATGGTGCAAGGCGGCAGTACAATTACCCAGCAGTTGGTTAAAAACTTTTATTTGACCTCCGAACGCAGTTTGTCGCGCAAGGTCAAAGAAGCTTTTATGGCGCTGATTTTGGAATATCGCTACAGCAAGGACGAAATTCTGGAAGCGTATCTGAATGAAATTTATTTGGGCCAGGACGGCGCCAGCGCGGTGCATGGTTTCGGTTTAGCCAGCGAGTTTTATTTCGGCAGTTCGTTAAAGGACTTGCCGTTGGAGCATATCGCTTCATTGATTGCTTTGGTTCGCGGGCCGTCGGAATACGATCCGCGGCGTTATGCCGACCGCTCGCTGCAACGCCGCAATCTGGTGCTGGAAGAGATGGAAGCGGAAGGCTATATCACTAAGCAGCAAGCGGCTGCGGCAAGAGCCAAGCCGTTAAATGTGATTGCCAACACCCATCGCTCGACCAATCGCTATCCGGGTTTTCTCGATCTGGTCAAACGCCAGTTAAAACAGGATTACAAAGAGGAAGATTTAACCTCTCAAGGCTTGAAAATCTTCACCACTCTGGACACGCGGGTTCAGGATGCGCTGGAAGAGACGCTGTCTAAAAAACTGGATCAACTGGAAAAGCTACCTAAAGCTAACGACCTTGAGGCAGCCGCGGTTGTGACCCGCAGAGACGGCGGCGAAATAGCGGCGTTAATGAGCGGTCGCGAGGTCGGCAGTACCGGATTTAATCGTGCGCTGGATGCGGTCAGGCCGATTGGTTCTTTAATCAAGCCGGTCGTGTATTTGACCGCGCTGGAGTATCCGAACAAATACACCATTACCACGCCGGTCAGCGACACGGCTATTTTTGTGAAGGGCGCGGGCGGCAATGACTGGAGCCCTAAAAATTACGACCACGTCGAGCACGGCACGGTCGGTTTTCATACCGCACTCGCGCATTCTTATAATCTGGCTACGGTTCGAATCGGGATGGATATCGGCGTCGCCAGAATCGCTAAAACTTTAAGGAGCATGGGCATTACCCGGCCGGTTGATTTGTTCCCGTCGTTTTTACTCGGGGCCGCGCAATTAACGCCGATGGAAGTCACCCAGATTTACCAGACCTTCGCCGGCGACGGTTTTTCCACGCCGTTAAAAGCGATTAGAGCGGTGGTTGCTGCGGACGGCGGGCGCTTACAAAGCTATCCGTTTACGGTCAGGCAAGTGATCGATCCGTCAGTGACTTATATCGTCAATACCATGTTGCAGGAAGTGATGCATGAAGGCACCGGGCATTCGGCGTATTCGTCCTTTCCCTGGAATTACGGTTTGGTCGGTAAAACCGGCACCACTAACGATGCCAAAGACAGCTGGTTTGCCGGTTACACCGGTGATTATTTGTCGGTGGTCTGGATAGGCCGCGACGATAACAAACCGGCCGGATTAACCGGGGCGACCGGCGCTTTGCAGGTTTGGACGTCATTAATGAAGCAGATTTCAACCCAGCCGGTGACATTGATTCAGCCTGACAATATTAAGATGGCTTGGATCGATCCGGCTAACGGCTTGTTGGCGAACGAAAACTGTGCAGGCGCGAAACCGTATCCTTTTGTTGCCGGTTCGGCGCCGAATGAAGCTTCGCCGTGTATGGACTCGCCTGTTAATCGCGTGGAAACGTTGATTGATGAGTTGTTACCGAATAATTAAGCGCATCGGTAACTGTAGTTTTTGATCTTAAGCGCGCTACTGCGCCTAGCCGATATTATTTTAGGAGTGATGACGATGTTAAAAAGTTATGAGGCGATTTACGATCAAGGACGTATCGAATGGGTGGGCGCGAATCCGAACTTGGGGCGAACCCGTGTTGTAGTGGTTTGTCCCGATGCTGCCGATGAGGTAGCTCCCGAGCCTAACGGTAAACGCTTTGTGGAATTAGCGAAAAAATTGGCGGAAACCGGCTTTGCCGATAAGTTTGGCGATCCTGTAGCTTGGCAAAAAGAGCAACGTAAAGACCGCTTATTAGCCGGGCGGGAAGACAATAAATCATGATTTTACTGGACAGTAATATCGTGATTTATTCAACCAAACCCGATTACCCTGAGCTATGGGCTTGGTTGTCGAAACATGCATTAGCCATCTCGGAAATTACTCGCATTGAGGTACTGGGCTATCACCGCATCAGTGCTCAGGAAAAAGGGTTGGTAACGGATTTTCTGGCGACGCCGACACGATTCGCCATTAATGAATCGGTTATTGAATGGGCGATTCAACTTCGTCAGCAACGAAGTATGAGTTTGGGCGATGCTATTATTGCGGCTACGGCATTGCTTCATCAATTACCGTTGGTGACTCATAACACCTGCGATTTTCAATGGATTGCCGGATTGGAGTTGATCGATCCATTAGCGGAATCTAACTCAGGTCTTTAAAATCTAACTCAATCTGCTTTAGAAGAGGAGCTTTATGAGCAAAATTACAATTTTCGCCGGTCTGATCGGCATACTGCTGTTTAATATACCGGGCTATGCGGAAGATCAACCGGTCAGGCAGTTAAAAGCATTTTTAAAAAATACCAAATCGCTGACGGCCGATTTTAAGCAGGTGTTGATTAACGAGGCGGGCAATCCTACCCAAACCAGTTACGGCGTTTTTTATCTGCAACGGCCGGGGAAGTTTCGTTGGGATTATTTAAAGCCGTTTCAGCAACAGATTGTTTCCACCTCCGGAAAAGTCTGGTTTTACGATACCGATTTGGAACAGGTGACCGTCAAAAAGCTGGATGAGTCGGTGGGCTCGACACCGGCCTTGTTGCTAAGCGGCGAAATATCGCTGGATGACAATTTCACTATGGAACAACAAGGCGTCGACGGCGAGTTGATGTGGATCAAATTATTGCCTAAAAGTCAGGAAAGCAGTTTTAAATACGTGCTGATCGGTTTGAATAACGATTCGTTGGGCGGCATGGAGTTAAGCGATAATTTCGGTCAACTCACGCGCATTTATTTTTCCAATGTGGTTTTAAATCCGCCGTTAAAACCGACCTTATTCGAGTTTAAAGCGCCGAAAGGTGTCGATGTTTTTTCCGATTGAGGATAAAAAGGTGCAAGTTGTCCGTCCTTAGCCTTGCGCCTTTAGCCTTTCGTCGCTTTTATTATGTTTGATGACTTAACCAAACCTCTGGCCGACAGGATGCGGCCAAATCAATTAGCCGATTACGTCGGCCAGCAACATATCCTGAAACCCGGTAAGCCGCTGTATGAAGCGATAGTCTCGGGACACTTGCACTCGATGATTTTCTGGGGCCCGCCGGGCACCGGCAAAACCACCTTGGCGCGCATTATTGCCCAGCATTCCGATGCCGAGTTCATGCCGATTTCGGCGGTATTATCCGGCGTTAAGGAAATCAGAGCCGCGGTAAGCGAAGCTAAAAAAATTCAACTGGAACGGCATCGGCGCACCATTTTATTCGTCGATGAAGTGCATCGTTTTAACAAATCGCAACAAGATGCTTTCCTGCCGCATGTCGAAGACGGCACGGTTTATTTTGTCGGCGCGACCACCGAAAACCCGTCTTTTGCACTGAATAATGCGTTATTGTCGCGAGCGCGGGTTTATGTGCTGAACGCGTTAACGGCCGATGATTTGTTGGCGGTCATCGATAAAGCCCTGACCGACAAAGTGCGTGGCTTGGGCGAATTAACTATCGAGATGGCCGATGACATAAAACAGCAGTTCGCCCAAGCCGCTGACGGCGACGCCCGCAAATTGCTTAATTTGCTGGAAATTGCGGTAGAACTTGCCGCCGCCAAAGGCGGGCGGGCGATTAACGAAGCGATTGCCCGCGAAGTGCTGTCCGGCGGAGTACGGCGTTTCGATAACCAAGGTGAAGAATTTTATAACCAGATTTCGGCCTTGCATAAGTCCGTGCGTGGCAGTTCGCCCGACGCTTCGCTGTATTGGCTATGCCGGATGATGGATGGCGGGTGCGATTTGTCCTATCTGGCCCGGCGCATTGTCAGGATGGCTTCCGAAGACATCGGCAATGCCGATCCGAGAGCCTTGCAGATTTGCATTAACGCGTGGGAAGCCCAAGAGCGCTTAGGCAGCCCCGAAGGCGAGTTGGCGCTCGCGCAAGCCGTCGTTTATCTGGCCTGCGCGCCGAAGAGTAATGCGGTTTACATGGCTTATAACGCGGCTATGCAAGATGCCAGACAAAGCGGCAGTTTAGGCGTACCGGTGCATTTAAGAAATGCGCCGACCAAGCTGATGAAATCATTGGATTACGGTAAAGAATACCGTTATGCCCATAACGAACCGGAAGCTTACGCCGCCGGAGAGAATTATTTTCCCGACGCGTTGGCGGGCAGGCACTATTACCAGCCGGTAGAGCGCGGTTTGGAAATCAAGATCAAGGAAAAATTAAAGCACTTGAAGGAGCTGGATAAAAATAGGCTGGACGGGAGTTGATTCACCACGAAGACGAAGACTCTTCGTGGTGAATATGTTAAATCGTTAAATTAATGTTTATTCCCGGCCGCTGAATACGCCTAACAATTGCAGCAGGCTCATAAACAGGTTGAAAATCGATACGTATAAAGAAACAGTCGCCAAGATGTAGTTGGTTTCGCCGCCGTGAATGATCTCACTGGTTTGAAACAAGATCATGCCGGACATCAGCAGAATAAACATCGCCGATACCGCCAGCGATAAAGCCGGTATTGCAAAGAACATAGCGCCCAGCCCAGCCAAAAATGCAACCAGTACGCCGACCATCAAAAAGCCGCCCATAAAGCTGAAATCTTTGCGGGTAGTTAACGCATAGCCCGAAAGACCCAGGAAGATAACGCCGGTGCCGCCTAGGGCCATCATAATCAACTCATGGCCGTTGCTGAAAGCCTTAATATACATCGTTAAAACAGGACCTAAAGTCAGCCCCATAAAACCGGTCAGGGCAAAAACGAAAACCAGACCCATAGCGCTGTTGCTGAATTTGGTGGTCAAGAACAACAAGCCGAAATAACCGACCAAGGTAACGATAGGACTAAAGTGTGGCAGTTCCATCACCATGGCCAAGCCTGCGGTCATCGCGCTGAAAAACAGCGTCATCGACAACAACAAATAGGTGTTTCTTAGGACTTTATTGGTCGCCAGAACCCCGGCTTCCTGGTTTGAAATAGCGGTATTTGATCTCATTGGATTGAACTCCTTAAAAAGGTTGATAAAAATAGACCGCTAAATCTTACAAGAGTTTGGCGGCCTGGGTAAAAATATTTAGTAGAATAGCGGATTATTAAAACTCTCAGCCCCGAATTATGACAGAAAATACAGAAACAACCCCTTATGAATTGATCGGGGCGGAAGCGGCCTTACTGAACCTGGTTGAGCGGTTTTATTTTTATATGGATACCTTGCCCGAAGCCGCCGAAATAAGGGCTATGCATGCAGCGGATTTATCGGGCGCAAGCGCCAAGTTGTTCAAGTTTTTGTCCGGCTGGATGGGGGGGCCTAATTTATTTATTGAAGAATACGGACATCCGATGTTAAGGCAGCGGCATTTCCCGTTTGCGATAAACGAAGCGGCAAGAGATCAATGGATGTTGTGCATGAATAAAGCCATCAATGAAATGACCTTACCGGATGCGGATTTCAGGGAAAACCTAAGCCAGGTGCTGCAGCAATTGGCGACGCATATGATCAACCGGGATAATTAGCAGTAGGGCGCGCCATCCCAGGCAAAGCATGTTCCAAAACCTCCAGCGAGATCACCGTCATTTTTAATCTACCTTTTTCTTACCATATTCGGCGCAGCCAGCGGGCCACGCAGATGCGAATTATCGTCACCCTCGGTAAAGTCGAAGTCGTCGCGCCGCCCAAGGCCGCAGAGCATAGAATTCATCAGTTTGTTCAGGCCAAGCAGCAGTGGATCATCCAAACCTTGGCTAAAATTGAAGCCCACAGTCTGCATCATAAAAGCTTGGCGCCCGCTGTTTACGGTCATGGCGCTGAAGTGCCTTACCGGGGCGCGTCGTATAAATTGGCGGTAACAGCGTCAAAATTAAAAAGAATAAAAATCGAATTTGCCGAGCAATTTATTGCTCATGTGCCTGAGGCTTTGATGATTGAAGAGCATAGCGCCGCTATCAAAGACGCCTTAATCCGCTGGATGAAAAAACAATCGAAAGTCCAGGTGGAACATTGGGTGAAACAACATGCGGAAAGAAAGCAGTTATTTCCGCAGACCATTAAAATCAAAACCCAAAAAAGCCGCTGGGGCAGTTGCGGTATTCATAACGACATCAATATCAATTGGCTGTTAATCATAGCTCCGCCTGAAATCTTGGAATACGTCGTGGTCCATGAGCTTTGCCACATCAAAATCCGGAACCATTCCGCGCATTTTTGGGCCTTGGTCGGCGAGCATTTACCGGATTATCAACAACGAAGGCAGTGGTTGAAAAAACACGGCAGTAGTTTGATGATGGGCTTGTAGGTGTATGCGCGATGCTATTTACCGTACTATCAAATAAGTTTGAGATTGTGTAGTCCGTATGAAGCGGTACGGAATACCGGAGCGATCTACGCTCCATTCAGATGACCGATTGGTATAAGTCTTGCTGCGCAATTAAATAAGCTCAAAAGTAACATGAATTCAGCGTTGTTTCTGTCGTTATCACAACATCGTTAGCATTCAATGTTAGATGGCCGACAGAAAATGAATCGTATTACAGATGAGCTGGTTTTTAAACTAATCTTCTAACAGCGAGGTAATTACTATGGCGGAGTTTTACGTTGAAATAAACGCTCAGGGCAATGGGGAGCATGTGGTTCATATCTCTGAATGTTCTTTGCTTCCTTCCAAAGAAACATTGCAGTATTTGGGATCAATCAGCAATACTAAAAGTGCTGTGAAAAAAGCGGCTGAATTATTAAGAAAGCAGGCCGGCGGTTGTTCTCATTGCACACCTGCGTATCAAACATTCTGATTAAAGTTTTCCTGAAAAAACGCAATTCGGTCGGGCATGAGGTTTATGCCCGACATTTCAATGTTTCAAATTCGGCAATGGCTTTAACGTTTGCTAATGCTGATTTAATATCTTGTACCGCTACTCACGATAAACTAACCAAGCTGACATGGTACAGATTGTGGCTCGCTATCGCTCGCACAATCTAACCTTATTCGTTAGGCTACGAGCCAATAAAGACTGTGTAATTAGTGATGTTTGTTTTACAAGGCATGTTTAAGTAAAGTTATTCCTATCCATGTAAAACCTATTGTTGTAACGACAAAACTTATTGCCGTAAAAACTTTCCATATAGTTTTACTCCAAAAATCTGGATTAAAGGCAGCAATAACAAAAACAGTTGGATTGGCAAAACCTCCGATTGCGACACACCAACAAGCAATAATTGGTAATTCAATGCCAACACCATAAAAAACCAAATTAAATAGTGCCATAAGTGCATAATCAACATGGGCTCTAATCATGGTTTTATAATCAACCAAAAATTTTTCGTCAACACCCTCAATTGGAAACCAACGAGCAAATGTCATTAACCATGCTGACAGGATCAGTGCAGCCATACATGCTACACCACCAATTAATAAAATTCCCATAATTATCCTTGATTTATATTTATAAAAGAAAATACCCAGCGTAACCTAACGTTACGGGGCGTGCCGCTCACGGACGCTAAACGAAGCCCCAAAGCTTGATAAATTACAAAACTTTAAACCCCCTATGAGGCGGCACGTCCCTTTGAGCGCCATGTTAGGCTTGATGAGTAATTGCAAGTCTCTCCCCGCATTAATTATTTTAATTTTTCTGATAATTTATAGGTGATTTTTTGTACTACTTCATCGACCGGAAGGGCTTGGTAATAAGCTTCCGCTCCTTTTACAACAAATGATAGGGTATGTTGCTTACGGTCGATTTCAGCGCGTGCTGAAAATCCGGCAATACTTGATTTAACAAAGCCTGCTCTACTATGGTAATGACCAATTTCAATAATACCTTCACCTACATTTCGATAGGTTTCCGATGGTTGACTAAAAAACTTTAATTCTGGTAGCGCGACCTGTGCAAATGTATCGAGTATTTCTGTATTTGAAAATATTGGGTTAAAACTTACTTCACTACTAGCCCGTGGAACAAGCCAAATGTATTCAAGTACTGAACATCCTGACAAAGTTGCAGTAAGTACCATAATTATTAAGTTTAGCCGCATATTAATGAACATTAGAGCCTAACGTTCAATTGAGGTGCTGGCGTAGATGTAGGGGGCGCATCGCGCCCCATTTACAAATACCAAAATACCCCGGTTATTTTAAACATCTCAATGGACAAGCCATTTTTGGAATCAAAATTTCCAGTACGATTGATATCCGAAATGGGGCGCGATGCACCCCCTACCCGGCTTGTATGGATCAATGACATAGCGTAAATAGCATGTAACCATATTTGTCCAGAGCCTCAGATAGATACAAAGTGTTAGTACGCTTTAATGTTGATGTAATTTTCCTGGTTCTCAATTCTTTTGAACCATTCTTTGATTCTACTATATTCGGACAAGTCAAAATTTCCTTCTTCTGCAACGTGTGTATAAGCATACAGAGCAATGTCAGCGATACTGTACTGATTGGCAACAAAAAAATTATTGTTTCTTAAGTGCTGTTCCATTACATCAAGAGCGGCATACCCGACTTTCATTTTAGCTTTGAGTTGTTCTTTATATTCATTTTCAGCCCTTAGTATTGAAACCCAATAGCGTGATGTTGCGATATTGGGTTCATGGCTATATTGTTCAAAGAACATCCACTGCAAAACCTGAGCTTGTTCATAATTATCCGTAGGCAAAAAGCCAGTATTTGAAGCTAAATACCATAGGATGGCATTGGATTCTGCAAGATACCTCCCATCATGATATAAGACAGGAGTGCGACCATTAGGGTTAATTTTAAGAAATTCTGAAGTACGAGATTCTTTATTTAAAATATCAATATTTATCCGTTCATATTCAATACCTAGTTGATTGAGCAAGAGACGAATCTTGTAGCAATTGCCTGATGGCAAAAAATCGTAAAGTTTGTACATTTTTCGGTTTTCCTTAAACGCCTAACGTAGAGCTAACCGGGCGCGGCCCGGAAAGCTGAAAAAATAAAACCGGATTATAACCGCGCTCCGGTTGAGCGCCAGGTTATGCTAGCCAAGCTATGGACGGTATCTACCCGGCTATTGCGGCTATAGATTCCTCGCCGCAACCCAAAAAATCCGAAAAGATATTTTCTTATAATAAAATCGGCCTTCCGACTACCACCGGGCTTGTCCAACAACCGGTTCAGATTGTGGCTCGCTTCTAACCTTATTCGTTAGGCCCGCGTGCGTACCGCGACGATGACACGGATTCCAAATAGGTCTGCCAACTCAATTAAATTCTGAGGCAATTCATTTTCCGTTACTAGAACAGAGGTTCCATTTGGTATTTGACCTCGGGCCTTTAGCTCAGCTCTCAGTAGTGCCTGATATTTGACACATTGATATATTCCTCTTTCAAGGTCCTGATTATTCGAACGTATAGACTTCACCTCCACTGCGATGCATCCTTCGTCGTGCTCAAACATCACATCGACTTTGTCTGCAGAGGCATACAGCAACTCTTGTTTCCCCTCTCTGAAGGGAATTTTTGACTTCAATATCTTTGGGTTGAGTGCAACCCATTCTTTTAGAAGTCTGTGTTCTTCACTCTCCGGCTCATTTGACCATCCGCCTTTACTTGGAGCATTGTTCTTACGAGGCGCACGGGTTAATGATGGAATATTGCCCTGAATAGGCCGCATGCCATATCGCTCTAACAGTTCATCCCAGCCTTGATATCGCCAAACTTCCTCCATCGTGTCGAGGGCCATTGCCTTGCGCTGTTCGGCTGTTGGTTTATCTAAAACGGTTTCGGCTAGGTAATGCTTAAGATAGTAATCACATCCAGAGCCAGGAATGCCTGTCTTTGCATTGATAACCAGTGAATTTAGCGGCGGTATTCGCTCGCCGATTTCTTGTTCAGTTGCAAGTAGCGCATCCCCAATGGCGCCTGCGGGATGGCCATATACAACTACATTGACGTGATGCCCTAGTTGTCGTCGTTGCAACTCTATGTCGAGTTGGCCGTAGGTAATGGGAACGCCATTCTTTGCACACCATACCAGCAAGGGGAGCATGTTTCGCGCAGTTTGACGGGTCCAGCTGGAGCCTTGTAATTCTTCGGGTAGGGGCATGTTTACCTTTGGTGTTGGCCTAACTAATATTAGCTATCCTAATAGACGCAAAACATTGCGTCACAAGGTTGTCTAATAATTTATAAAAATTAAAAATCATTGTTGTTTCATTCAGTTGAATAAATTTAGTACATCCTAAAATAGATACAGGTAGCATCATCAAAAAACATGAGCAGTCGTCCTAATCTTTTCAACTAGAGCCTCCAGTCCCGCTGCTTCCCAATCTCCCATCAAAATTCCAATCAATTGATTATCCTCAAGTCCCAGCAACTCCTTAAACAAATCCCTTTCTCCCTGATCTGTAATCAAATACCCCGTTTCCAAATACCTGTTCAACAAAAAATCCAGCTCCTTAGTCCCCCGCCGACATTGCCACCTTAACTTTGCCAGCTCATCCATCAGCCCAATTTTCTCTGCACCAGCATTTTCTTGGTTTCGGCAATCGCCTTAGCCGGATTCAAGCCCTTAGGACAAGTATCGGTACAATTCATAATCGTATGGCAACGGTACAATTTAAATGGGTCTTCCAGTTCGTCCAGCCGCTCGCCGGTGCTTTCATCACGGCTATCGACCAGCCAGCGGTAGGCTTGCAACAGCACCGCAGGGCCCAGGTAACGCTCGCTGTTCCACCAGTAACTGGGGCAACTGGTCGAGCAACAGGCGCATAATACGCAGTCGTATAAGCCATCCAGTTTTTCCCGGTCTTCTTTGCTTTGTAGGCGTTCGGAATCCGCAGGCGCCGGGGTTTGGGTTGCTATCCACGGTTTGATCGAGGCGTATTGCGCATAAAAATGGGTCATATCCGGCACTAAGTCTTTAACGACTTGCATATGCGGTAATGGATAAATTTTAATCGTGCCGGCATAAGAATCGATGGCTTTAGTGCAGGCGAGGCTGTTTCTGCCGTTGATGTTCATCGCACAGGAGCCGCACACGCCTTCGCGGCAGGAACGCCTAAAGGTTAAGCTGCTGTCGATTTCGTTTTTGATTTTCAGGATCGCGTCCAGCACCATCGGGCCGCAGTTGTCCATGTCCAGTTCGAATGCATCGATACGCGGGTTTTCGCCGGACTCGGGGTCCCAGCGGTATACTTCAAAGCGGCGGATATTAGTTGCTCCGGCAGGCGCTTTAAAGGTAAGGCCTTCGATTAAAACCGAGTTTTTAGGCAGGGTAAATTCAGCCATTAGTACACCCTCTCTTTTGGTGGAATTACGTCGACTTCGTCGGTTAAGGTATACATATGCACCGGCCGGTAATCGATTTTAACTTGATCGTCGATTAGCCAGGTCAGGGTATGCTTCATCCAGTTCTGGTCGTCGCGGTTCGGGTAATCTTCCCGTGCGTGGCCGCCCCGGCTTTCGGTGCGGTTGCCTGCGGCGTTGATCGCTACGGTGGCTTGGCTCAGCAAATTATCCAGCTCCAGCGTTTCGACCAAATCGGTATTCCAAATCATCGATTTATCCGACACTTTGACATCGGCGAAGGTAAGTCTGACTTCGTCCATCATGTTAATGCCTTCGGTCAGTGTGGAACCGGTCCTGAATACCGCCGCTTTGGCTTGCATGACTTTTTGCATGTTCAGGCGAATATCGGAGGTGCTGCTGCTGCCGTTCGCGTTGCGAATTTTATCGAAGCGGGCGATGGCTTGGTCGCAAGCATCGCTCGCCAACGGTTTTTGCCTGGAGCCCGGTTTGATCAGTTCCGCGCAGCGTATCGCGGCGGAGCGGCCGAACACCACCAGATCGAGCAACGAGTTTGAGCCCAAGCGGTTGGCGCCATGCACGGAAACGCAAGCCGCTTCGCCGATTGCCATTAAGCCCGGCACCACCGCATCGGGATCGCCGTCTTTCAAGGTCACGACTTCGGCTTTGTAATTGGTCGGAATGCCGCCCATGTTGTAATGCACGGTCGGCAACACCGGAATCGGCTGTTTGGTCACATCGACATTGGCAAAAATTTTGGAGGTTTCGGAAATGCCCGGCAAGCGTTCGTGAATGATGGCCGGATCAAGATGTTCGATATGCAGATAGATGTGATCCTTCAGCGGCCCTACGCCTCGGCCTTCTGCAATTTCTATGGTCATCGCACGACTGACTACATCGCGCGAAGCCAAGTCTTTGGCGGACGGCGCATAGCGCTCCATGAAGCGTTCGCCTTCAGAGTTGGTCAGATAACCGCCTTCGCCTCTGACGCCTTCGGTAATCAAGCAGCCGGCGCCGTAAATGCCGGTCGGGTGGAACTGGATGAATTCCATGTCCTGTAACGGCAAACCGGCGCGTAACACCATCGCGTTGCCGTCGCCGGTCACGGTATGCGCCGAGGTGCAGGAAAAAAAGGTGCGCCCGTAACCGCCGGTCGCCAATACGGTCATTTGGGCTTTGAACAAATGCAAGGAGCCGTCATCCAGGCACCAAGCCAAGATGCCGCGGCATTCGCCGTCTTCCATAATCAAATCCAGCGCGATGTATTCGACGAAAAATTCGGCGTTATGTTTTAGCGACTGCTGGTACAAGGTATGCAAAATAGCATGACCGGTCTTGTCGGCCGCCGCGCAAGTGCGTTGGGCTTGGCCTTTGCCGTAATGGGTGGTCATGCCGCCGAACGCGCGTTGATAGATTTTGCCGTCGGCGGTGCGCGAAAACGGTACGCCGTAATGTTCCAGCTCGATGACGGCCGGGATGGCTTCGCGGCACATGTATTCGATGGCGTCCTGATCGCCCAGCCAATCGGAGCCTTTGACCGTGTCGTACATGTGAAAGCGCCAGTGGTCTTCGCCCATATTGCCTAATGCCGCGCTGATGCCGCCTTGAGCTGCGACGGTATGGCTGCGGGTAGGGAATACTTTGGTGATGCAGGCGGTTTTCAGGCCTTTTTCGGCCATGCCCAACGTCGCGCGTAAGCCCGCTCCGCCCGCGCCCACGACTACCACATCGTAAGCATGTTCAATAATTTTATAGTCTGCGGACATGAGTTATCCTATCGATACGATGCGAAACACAGCCAGTAAAGCCGCTATCGCCAAAAACAAAAATGCCAGATTGGCGGCCCAGATGGAGATGATCTTGGGGCCTTCGGCGGCGACATAATCTTCAATCACCACTTGCAAACCCAAGGCGGCATGATAAAAGGCGGCTAGAGTCCATGCCGCGATGCAGGCGCTGTTAAGCGGCGACGCTAACCAGTCGACGCTTTGTTGATAGGGCGCGGTCAAGCTCAAGCCCAGAAATTTGAGCAGCCAAAAAGATAAGGGAATCAGCGCTACGGCGGTGATGCGTTGCAGCCACCAATGCCCGGTTCCGCTTTTTGCAGAGCCTAAACCCTTGGCTCTGGCTAAAGGCGTTCTATAATCCATAATATCCCCACACAAGAGTTATCAAAGTTAATGCCAACGAAGCCGCCAGCTCAATCATGGCGTATCGGTTTAGTGTTTCAGGTTCAAAGCTGTTGCCCGCATCCCAAATCAAATGACGAACGCCGTGGCACAGGTGGAAAAACAATGCGTAAATAAAGCTTAAGCAGACCCATTTAAACAGCCATAGACTCATGGTCGCCTGCATTGCCGCGTATGAATCGGCGCCGCCTGCCAAGGCCGAAATAACATAGACGAATAAAATCAAACCGGCGGTGAGCATGACGCCGGTCATTCTGTGAGTGATGGAAATAATACCTGTTAAAGGCAGCTTGTAGACTTGTAAATGCGGGGAGGTGGGTCTGTTAGTATTGATCGCCATAGTGTTTTCCAGTAGTTAGGTTTGCCTAATGATCGTCCAAATCAAGAGCCGACATGAGCCGTTCCGGTGTACACCACCGTAGCAGGTGGAATCAGCTGGGGCATGTTGTACCACATTTTATAGGCCTACTAAAGCCAATGAAGTGAATAAATTGGAATTTATAAACGGTTTTAGTTGATGCTTACGATCAGGTTGGTAATCTCATGAGGTGTGCTGTGAGCGAGATCAAACAGGTCATCGGTGAATCATGTAGCGTCGTTGATATTACGCGGCCGCTAATCATAAAACCAACGGCAATTATGCAATTGCTTATTTTTTATCAGCCAAATGAACACTAGAGTGGTGTTTTTCGGCGCCTGAATGCGTCTATCTGTGGTTTGCAGTTATGCAGGTGAAATATTGGGTGACTACTCATGACGATCACTGTCAATGGCTGACAGAATTGACTTTGGAGAGACGTAAGTGTTGAATTCGAATGCTGAAGCCGAGGGAGAAAACTCGAAAGAGAAGGGAGCCTAATAGACGATTAAGCTCCCCCTTACCAAAAAGAAAGTAAGTTTGAGCGCATATTGATATGCTATCAACGCAAGGGCAAAATGATAATGCGGCATTTTGTCACACCTATTTAGTGTGGTTATTTTGCGGTCGATCAACGGAGTTAATGGAGCACGGAGGGGACGGGTTTTTACAAGTCAATGCTTCATTTATGGGTTTTATTCGTGATTATCTGTCCAATCCGTATCGCCTACTTTGACTATCCGCATGACGATCGGTGAATGCCAATAACTTACCCGTAATCCAAATATTGTAAATGAGTCAGTCGTTTAAGGAGTTATGATGTCCGAGCAAGCAAATTATATTCGTTGGTTTAATGAGTTAACGATTGACGATGTGCCTTTGGTAGGCGGCAAGAATGCCTCTTTAGGTGAAATGTATCGGGAATTAACGCCGCAAGGCATTCAAATTCCTAACGGTTTTGCTGTGACCGCGGAAGCTTATCGTTATCTATTGGATCAAGCGCAGGGTTGGGATGCGTTGCATCGGGCATTGGACGACTTGAATCCGGACGATGTCGCCGATCTTGCCAAACGGGCGCTTAAAGCCAGGGAAATCATCTATGCCGCGCCTTTCCCGGAAGACCTTGAGCGGCAAATTATCGAAGCTTTCAGTCAACTGAAGCAACAGTATGGCGACGATCTAAGCGTTGCGGTACGCAGTTCCGCCACTGCCGAGGATTTACCGACTGCAAGCTTTGCCGGGCAGCAGGATACTTACCTGAATATTCGCGGCGAGCAAGCCTTGCTGGATGCCTGCAAACGCTGTTTTGCCAGTTTGTTTACCGATCGCGCGATACATTACCGTGTCGATCAAGGTTTTGACCATTTCAAATTGGCTTTATCGATAGGTATTATGAAGATGGTGCGTTCGGATTTGGATGCCAGCGGGGTGATGTTTACCTTGGATACCGAGTCGGGATTCAACGATGTGGTGTTTATTACCGGCGCGTATGGATTGGGCGAAAATGTTGTGCAAGGCGCGGTCGATCCCGACGAGTTTTATGTGCATAAGCCTACTTTTGAGCTGGGGCACCGGGCGGTATTAAGACGCACTCTGGGTGCAAAAAAAATAAAAATGGTTTACAGCGAAGGACGCACTCATGAACCGACCCGCAATATTGTAACCTCCGCCGAAGAGCGCAACCGCTTTTGCATTGACGATGCGGATGTGCTGACGCTCGCCGACTACGCTATTAAAATAGAAAACCATTACAGCGCTAAAGCCGGGCAAGCCAAACCGATGGATATAGAATGGGCGAAAGACGGTCTTGACGGGACGCTGTATATTGTTCAAGCGCGCCCGGAAACCGTGGTTTCGCAGTTGAGCGGCATGGTTTTGGAGCAATACAGTCTTAATGACAAAGCCGAACCGATAGTGATTGGACACGCGGTGGGCGGCAAGATTGCGGCAGGCAATGCGCGAATTATTGAAAATGTCGAACAGCTGAACAGTTTTAAGCCCGGTGACATTTTAGTGGCCGATATTACCACGCCGGACTGGGAACCGGTGATGAAAATGGCGTCGGCGATAGTCACTAACAGGGGAGGGCGCACCTGTCATGCGGCGATTATTTCCCGCGAATTGGGCGTTCCGGCGGTGGTCGGTTGCGATAATGCGACGACCCTGATCAAACATAATAGCCAAGTCACGGTATCCTGCGCCGAGGGCGATGTCGGCAAAGTCTATGCCGGCAAGCTCGATTTCGCGATTAACAGCACCGATTTATCGGGCCTGCAACGTCCGAAAACCAAGATTATGCTCAACATCGGCAATCCCGAGCTGGCCTTTAAAACCCGTTTTCTGCCCAATGACGGCGTGGGCTTGGCGCGGATGGAGTTCATTATTACCGAATATATCAAGGCGCACCCGATGGCGCTGATCCACCCGGAGCAAGTGCTGGATGCCGATGAACGGGACCGGCTGGAGCAGTTGACGCATAATTATGCCAGCGCTGAAGCGTATTTTGTCCAAAAGCTATCGGAAGGCGTAGGCACCATTGCCGCCGCGTTTTACCCCAAACCGGTCGTGGTGCGAATGTCGGATTTTAAAACCAACGAATACGCTACTTTGCTCGGCGGGAGCTGGTTTGAGTTTGACGAAGCCAATCCGATGATTGGTTTTCGCGGCGCGTCGCGTTACGTTCATCCGGCTTATGCGGAAGGTTTTGCTTTGGAATGCAAGGCGATGAAACGGGTGCGCGAGGAAATGGGTTTAAGCAACGTTATTTTAATGATCCCTTTTTGCCGCCGCGTAGCGGAAGCCCGGCGCGTACTCGATTCCATGGCGCGGCTGGGTTTAAAGCGGGGCGATCGCGGCCTGGAGATTTACGTGATGTGCGAGATTCCCAATAACGTCATTCAAATCGATGCCTTTTCCGAGTGTTTTGACGGCTTTTCGATCGGCTCCAATGATTTGACCCAGCTGACTTTGGGGGTGGATCGCGATTCGGCGATTATCGCCGAAGATTTCGACGAACGCGATCCGGGTGTTAAGGAGATGATTCGCCTGGCTGTCGAGGGCGCGCGGCGCAACGGCAAACATTGCGGTTTATGCGGACAGGCTCCGTCGGATTATCCCGAAATGGCGGAGTTTTTGGTGGAAATCGGCATCGATTCGATGAGTTTGAATCCCGATACGGTGCTGCAAACGACGCAACGGGTATTGGAAACTGAACGGCGTTTGGGTGGGGAATGATTTAATTGATGACGGGCAACAGATTTCATTCGCCAAGCGATGATGCTGAATCAATGCGGAGTAACAATCGTAACGACCAGCGTCATCTGCGTTCCATTATCTTTGTGGTTTATGGATTGCGAGTGATTTCAACGGCTTGTTAAAAGCCCCTTCATTTTGCTCTATCACAACACCAGTAAATTTTCGGCGCAATCGATATGCATCACGTCGCCGCTGCGTTGCAATACAAAGAAACCCTGTTCCAAGGCTTCTTTTTTGGCAATCTCATTCACATGAAATGCCGCCAAGGCTCCGTAAATTTTGTAATCTTTAAACCAAGGAAACAACACCTTAAAGTTTCGCATCTTGCGTTCCAATTTTTTTAAATCATGTTCATGCGCTTTGTATTTCACTTCAATAATGCCGACCGCTTCGCTATTGGTCATGACCAAATCGTATTCTTCTTGTATCTGACCTTGATGCTTTTTCATATTCATGGTGATTTCGTCAAAATGAATCGGGCCCAAGTGGGTGTCCTTCGCCAAGCTGTTAAAGAAAAACTCTTCCGCAACATCGCCTTGATTGTTGGAAATGTTGCCCAAGCGAATACCTATGCGCTCCAGCTTTTCATCGGTCCGCTTTAATTGCTCATCGGTCCGCTTCATTTGCTCCTCAGTCCGATTCATTTGCTCATCGGTTTTTTGTTGGGCAATCGCCAAGCTCGCCACCAACTCCCTCAATTCGTCATCAGTCATTTCTCTTCTCCGGTCTAAATCCAAGCGGAATTATAATACAACAAAAAACGCCCCGATTTTGGCGGGGCGGTTTTTATGATAAAAAGGTGGCTTCCCGACAGTTTAAGGTTATGCCGTTCGTAGTAAACCTCGTAATAGAAAAATCGTCCGGTTATTTCAGCTACAAGACTTTTATCATGATATTACTTCGGTAACTCAGATAATGGCGGAGGAACAAATTCCGGATGGGCAACGCTAAGCTTGGCGCCGACTTCTCCCATGTAAAACACCAGAATCTTTACCGGCTCTTTGCCTATGTTGCGGCCGTTGTGCAGTACGCCTACGGATTCGGGCAAAACATCGCCCGCATGAAGAAATTTAATTTCGCCGGTAACGAGCGTTAATTTCAGTTCGCCTGCCATGATGTAGGCGAACGAAGGCACCGGATGTTCGTGCCATCCGGTCTCGGCTTCCGGCGCAATCTCGACAATCAAGGTGGTCACTTCGCCTTGTCCTTTGGGGAAGACGATCTGTTTGCCATCCCAGCTGGTGGTTGTTTTGAGCAGTTGGGTGACTTTCAGGGCTATTTTGTCATCCAGGGCGGATGCTGCAAAGGGGCTGCATAATGCGATGAACAAAAGCAAGCGGACTTTAGTGTTCATTAGAAATCGGCGCTTACTAGCCCGGCGGCCAAATCATTTGCCTGCCGCCCAGCAAATGCAAGTGCAGGTGATAAACCTCTTGTCCGCCTTTTTGGTTGCAGTTGAATACGGTTCGATATCCGGCTTCGGCTATGCCTTCCTGTTCGGCCAGTGTTGACGCTGTCTGTAGTATTCGGCCCGCCAGTAGAGTATCGTCCAGATCGTTTAAGGTGGCGATGTGGCGTTTGGGAATAATCAATATATGTACCGGGGCTTGGGGATGAATATCCCTGAAAGCCAAAATAGCTTCATCTTCAAAAACCACATCCGGTTTGATAACACCGGCAACCATTTTGCAAAATAAACAATCAGTCATCGTTTTCACCTTTTTTGGGTTGGGGTCGACAAGGCTCGACCAAGCTGTTGGTTGAACGAGAGCGAACAACCGGTTTCGGCGCCGTTCAGCCGACGGGTAGGTTACATCTCTATGCGACCGTTAAAAGCGTGGGATAGGGTGCTGCTGTCGGTAAATTCCAACTCGCCGCCCATCGGTACGCCGTGTGCGATTCTGCTGGCCGATACGTGGTGTTGTTTGGCCAGTTCGCCGATAAAATAAGCGGTGGCCTCGCCTTCAACTGTGGCGTTGGTTGCCAAAATCAGTTCCTTGATATGGCCTGCGGCCAGTTGTTGCTCCAACTGATCCAAGCCGAGTTCATCCGGGCCTATGCCGTCTAACGGCGATAACCGGCCGTGCAGTACAAAATAGCGGCCTTTAAACAGCGTGGCCTGATCGATAATCCAAACATCGGACGGGCTTTCTACGATGCAGATGATGGACTCGTCTCTTGACGTATCCGCGCAAATGTCGCACAGCTCGCCTTCGGTTAAAGTGCGGCATTGTTTGCAATAACCGATTTCTTCAAGCGCTCGCAACAGCGTTTGAGCCAACAGTGTTGCACCGTTGCGGTCGCGTTGGAGCAAATGAAAGGCCATGCGCTGGGCGGATTTAGGACCGACGCCGGGCAAGCAGCATAGGTTTTGTATCAAGTGTCCCAGTAAGCCCGTTTTTTTCATAGTAAACAGCTTCTTTATATTAAAAAGGCAGCTGGATATTAAAAAGGCAGCTGGAATCCGGGAGGTAGCGGAAGTCCGGCGGTGACATCCGACATTTTTTCTTTTTTCATTTTGGCGACTTTATTGACGGCGTCATTAATAGCCGCCGCGACCAAGTCTTCCAGCATATCTTTATCTTCGCCGAGCAGGGATGGGTCGATGGTTACTTTTCTGGCTTCGCGCTTACCTGTCATCAGAATGGTCACCAGCCCGCCGCCGGATTCGCCCATGACCTGCATGGAATTGAGTTCTTCCTGTGCTTTTTTGAAGTCGTCCTGCATTTTTTGGGCTTGTTGCATGATGTTGCCGAGTGCGTTTTTCATTGCTTTGTCTCCGTTTTCGTTAGATCGGTTTTCGTTAAATCGGCTCTATGGTACCGGGCATAATCCTAGCCCCCAAATGTTCTTTTAAGGCCTGGATATTTTCGTCTGAATTAATCGCATCAACCGCAGCTTGTTGTCGGTCTTCGCGCTGCTTGGTTAATTGCACGGCGGGCGTGGCAAGCGATGTTTTTTCGGTGGTGATGACCAGTTTTAAAGGGGCTTTGCGGTAATCCTGCAACGCTTGTTGTAAATTGGCTTCGGTGCGGGCGCTACGCAGTTGTTTATGCCCTGGATCCAATAGCAAGGTGCAGACGGTATCGTCAATGTTTTCCAGCACACAGTTATGAGCCAGTTCTCGAGTTAAACCGCTAATTTTCATGGCCGTAACCATTTCCGCCCAATTGGAACTATGCTGTTGAGCGCCGCTGTCCCGATCGGTTTTTGCAGGGGCGATAGCGGATGGCTCCGTAATTTCCGGCTTAGAGATAGGTTGTGCTTGGGATTTGTTAATAAGCTGAGGAGTCTGATCCGATTTAACCGGCGGCGTTGAGGCTATGCCGACCGGTCTAAAGGTCAACATGCGTAACATCAGCATTTCAAAACCGCTACGCGGATCGGGCGCCAAATCCAGGTCCCGTTGTCCTATCAGGGCTATTTGGTAATAAAGCTGCACATCTTCGGGACTCAGCTTGGCAGCCAATGTCGTTATCATCTCCGCATCGAAATCAGGGTCGATAGCCTTCGGTATTTGTTGCAGCAAGGCAATGCGATGCAGGGCTTGTAAAATCTGTTGCAATACATCGCTAAAGTCAGGGCTTAAGTTAGCTATTTCGTTTATTTTGTCGAGTATCGCCGCCGCATCGCCTTCGGACAAGGCTGTTAAAATATCTTCGACAGGTTGCTGCGCCACGGTGCCCAGCATCGCGTTGACGTCTTCGGCGCCAACCTTGCCGTTGCCGTAAACAATGGCTTGGTCTAATAAGCTTAAGCCGTCGCGCATACTACCGTCGGCGGCGCGCGACAATAATTTCAAAGCGCCGGGTTCAGCTTCAATATGTTCCTGTTGAAGGATAAACTCCATCTGGGTAAAAATCTGGCCGGGCAGCAAGCGTTTGAGATTGAACTGCAAACAACGGGACAGAACGGTGATGGGGATTTTGTGGGGGTCGGTGGTGGCCAGCAGAAATTTTACGTGCGGAGGCGGTTCTTCCAGTGTTTTCAGCAGGGCATTGAAACTGTGCCCGGACAGCATGTGCACTTCGTCAATCAGATAGACTTTATAGCGGCCTTGATTAGGCGCGTACTGGGCATTGTCGAGCAAATCTCGGGTATCTTCAACTTTGGTGCGCGAGGCTGCATCGACCTCGATTAAATCCATGAAGCGCCCTTCATCCAAGTCGCGGCACACGCTGCATACGCCGCAAGGGTTAAAGTTCTGGAGATTTTCGCAATTGATGGCTTTGGCTAAAATGCGGGCAATGGTGGTTTTGCCTACGCCGCGCGTTCCGGTAAATAAATAGGCATGATGAAGTCGATCATGTTGCAAAGCGTTCATTAACGATTTGACCACATGTTCTTGTCCGACGACTTCTGTGAAATTATGGGGACGCCATTTTCTGGCGAGAACCTGATAATTCATTGCAGGCTCGTAAGGTGAGGATGATTTGGGCGGCGACCATGCCAGCCACATCCCGGCACACGAATCTGCTGCTACCGTTGCTCCCTTCCGGGCCTGGCGGGGTTTACAGCGTATCGTTGCGAGAGGACCGACACGATCACCATTAAAACATCAGCCGTACTGGCTAAAGGACAGCTATTATGGTTGAAAAGATTTAATAATGCAAGCTAAAAATGGCATAAGTTTTGAAAAAATAAAGTAGGTCATGTTGTGAGGTATAGTGTATTGAAATATAAAGCGTGTTTAAGCTCGGGGGCCTGCATGTCAACCCGGACTATGGGGATGACTGAATGGCAGTGCGCTCCGGGGGAGCGATAGCAGGCCTTCTTTAGGCTTTGTACCGATATTGCCGGCGATAATGCCATAGTCAGGTATGGACTGGAGGATATTGCTATTCCGATGCAAGGCCGACGGCTTAGGAGGACTGAGTGGCATGACGGGCGAAATTAAGGCACAGGAGAATGTATGAAATTTTTAATTATTGACGATGATGAGGTTGAGCGGGACCTGACCATAAAAATACTGCGCAACGAGTTTGCCGATGCGGATATTGTCGAGGTTAACAGTCGCGAGGCGTTTGATGAAAAAATTGCCGGAGCCGATTTTGATCTGGCGATTACAGAATATCGGCTCGGTTGGACCGACGGACTTACTCTATTTAAGCAAATCCAATCCCGCTATTCCTGCCTACCCGTCATTATGTTGACTCATTTCGGCAGCGAAGAGACAGCGGTTGCCGCGATTAAATACGGTATGGCGGATTATGTCGTCAAGCGTAATCGGCATGCTTTGTCCGCCGCGATAAAGCTAAGCCTGCTCGAAGCAACAAAAAAAAGTTATTGTCTCGATGAGAACAATGACATCCGTTTGTGTGAAAAATGGGATCTTGCTATTTCCCGGTTGACCTCCGATTTTGCTTACTCCATGTATATTTCAGTCGAAGGCAAACCGGCATTTGAATGGGTCACGGAGCCTTTTAAACGATTTATCAGCATTAATGTAAATCCTAACCGGAAGATGGATGAGCAGATTCGAGACTGGGGCTTGCCCATTCATCCGGATGATGTATCGATCGTTCAGCATCGATTCGAGAGGCTGTTGGATGGGATTGAAGACACCAGCGAGTACCGGGTTATCAGTCATAACGGTGACGTTCTCTACTTCAGCGATCACGCATTGCCGATACGCGATTGGAGCAACGGTAAAATAGTGCGGATTTACGGCGCTATACAAGACATTACCTTTCGCCGTAATGCGGAAGACAAATTGAATCTGATGCAACACGCGATCGATTCCAGTAATAATGGCATCATCGTTACCGGTCTGGCCGATACGGATTTTGCCATTATTTACGCTAATGAGGCTTTTTTACGGATGACTGGATATTCGATACAGGAACTATTGGGCCATAATTGCCGCATTTTGCAAAAATACGATAGGGATCAATCGGATATTCTCAAATTGCGAGAGGCTTTGCATAATTATCGAAATGCTTATGCTGTGTTGCGTAACTATCGTAAAGACGGAAGTTTGTTTTGGAGCGAGATTTATATCTCGCCAATGCGAGACAAACAAGGCAGAGTCACTCACTATGTCGGGGTGCAGAACGATGTAAGCGGTCGTATCGAAATGGAAAAAGCGTTGAGCAAAAGCGAAGCGAAGATGCGCTCTATTTTTGATCATGTATCCGACGGCATTATTATTTTTGACAGCAATGGCGTCATTGAATCACTCAATCCGTCTTTCGAAGAGCTTTTCGGCTATTCGGCCGAGGAATTAATCGGTCATCATTTTAATAAATTGATGCCGGAAACCGATCTGTATTTAACAAGCTACCTGAGCGGAGGCAAAGATAAAACGGGTATCAGATGCGAAGTGAAGGGACGCAAAAAAGACGGCTCTGTGTTTTCGATAGACTTGGGTGTTAGTGAGTTTAACGTCGATTATGGTCATTTTTTTATCGCCACGGCACGCGATATAACCGAGCGCAAGAAGACCGAAGAAGCTTTGCGTAAAAGCGAGGAGCGCTATATGCTGGTCGAGCGCGCGATCAATGACGGTATTTGGGATTGGAATATTTTGACCGGCGAGAGCTACCATTCGTCACGCTGGCTGGAGTTTTTAGGATATAACGAGGGCGACCTGCCTGACGCCTTTTCCGATTTTTTCGATCTTGTCCATCCCGATGATAAAAAGAGCTTATTAGAGGATTTACGTCGGCATCAGGAAGAAAATGAGCCGATCTGCACCGAAATCCGGTTGCGCCACAAAGACGGCAGTTATCGGTGGATACTGTCCAGAGGAGACACTATTCGGGATGAAAATGCTCGCGCGGTGCGCATGGTCGGCTCTGTTACTGATATTACCGACCGCAGACAGGACGAGGAAGCTCTGCGCGATTTATCCAGTCACTTGGTGACGGCTCGGGAAGATGAAAGAACTCGAATTGCGCGGGAGGTTCACGATCAATTGGGCAGCACTTTGACGGCCTTGAAAATGGATTTAAGCTGGCTGGCTAAACAATTGCCTAAAGATTTATTCGCCTGCCAAGAAAAGGCCGCTTTGATGAGCGGTCATATTGACGACGCCATTCAGACCACCCGAAAGATCATTACCGATCTCAGACCGAGTATTCTGGATCATTTGGGCTTATATGCCGCCATCGACTGGAAGTTTGATGAGTTTAGAAAGCAAACGGGCATGCAATGCGTTTTAAAGCTGCCGGAAAATAATATCAAAATGGATAAAAGCCGGGATATCGCGATTTTCCGCATTATGCAGGAAGCTTTAACCAATATTGCCTTTCATTCCAAAGCGAGCAAAGTAAAACTTGCCGTCAACGCGGATGCAAATAGTCTGATGATGCAAATAACCGATAACGGTTGCGGCATGGCGATTGCCAAGATGCGTAATCACGGTAAATACGGTATTTTGGGCATGCATGAGCGCGCCCGGCATTTTGGCGGAAAGATCACAATTGCCAGTCATCCGGGGAATGGGACTACGCTTGTGTTGGTTATGCCTTTAAAATCATCGCCCAAAAGAAAGTAGCAAGGTTAAAGCTAAGTGACCGTATTGCCTTGCATTTAGCGGAAATAAAAGTAGCTGTATAGGTTGAGACAGGGGGAAGCGGAGCGATGATCAAAGAGCAGATATGCAAAACCGGTAAATATTCAGTGATGTATGAGCGAGCGCGTTGCCTCAAAATCAGGAAAGATAGGCGGTTATTATGATTAAAGTATTGATTGTCGATGATCACGCCATTGTCAGGCAAGGCCTGAAACAAATTCTCGCCGATCTTTCCGACATGGAAGTGTTTGGTGAAGCGAGTTCCGGTGACGAGGCGTTAAAGTTTATCCGGACCGGAGGCTGGAATATCATGTTGCTCGATATTGCTATGCCGGGTAAAAATGTCCTGGAATTGATTAAACTGGCGAAACAACAATATCCGCGCCTGCCCATTTTGATTTTGAGTATGTATCCGGAAGAGCAATATGCCGTTAGAATGCTGCGTGCGGGTGTGGATGGCTATCTCACCAAGGAGAGTGCGCCGGAGCAACTGGTGGAAGCGATTCGGAAGGTCGCGAAAGGGGGGAAATATATCAGCGCGGCAATGACTGAAAAACTAATTGGCGAATTGAGCCCATATCAAGAAAAACCACTGCATACCACGTTGAGCGACCGCGAATTTCAGGTGTTTCAGGGTATTTGTGCAGGTAAAGGCATGATTGATATTGCTCAGCAGATGGCGCTCAGCACCAAGACTATCAGTACCTACCGAACCCGCATAATGAACAAAATGGGCATGTCTAAAAACGCCGAAATTATCCATTACGCATTTAAAAATAATTTGTTCGATTAAAGCTTGTGCTGTGCGTTATTTTGGCAGCGTTCGCCGTCAGGTTTATGGGGTTCTTTTCAATATAGATGCGGCTTTTTTATACCGGATAATTTTCTACATAATGTAGGATAAAACTTACACTTCATGTCCTCGTAAACATTACAAATCCTGTAGACCTTGGCTGATTTATAACTGTTACGCTAAAGGCCATAATATTCCTCTCAAAAATAGTAGATGGATATGTCATGGATGTTAAGCCCTTCCAGCTTAATCAGGAAAATATGTCCGTGTTATTGGAGCTGCATGATCTGCTGATGACATGGAATACCGACGAAACACTAGTATTACAAAGAATTTGCGAGAAATTATTTTCATCTTTCCCTTTTGATCTGGTATGGGCTGGATTGATAGGGCAAGATGCCGAGTTGTCGCTGTTAGGAGCCGTCGGCAAAGGGGCGGAGCATATCAACGGTATCATGTTGGCCTGCACGGCTTCATCTTCAAACACTCACATCAGACAATGTATCCACGCTCTATCCCCGGTTTATGTATCCGGCGGCTTAATAGCATTAAATCGTCAATTATTCGATAAGTTGCCGCCGGAAAGCCGGTCATTTCCTGTCAATATGTATCCGTTGATACTGGAAAACCGTTGTATCGGCGTGCTTGGCGTCAGCACAAAAAACGGTTCCCAACTGAAACACCATGAACATGCTTTGTTACAGTTAACGGCCCGGCATACGGGGTTTTCTCTGGGCATGTTGCGCTCATTTGTTGCCAAGGATACCGCCCAAAATTATTTAAAGCTGTCTGCAGCTGTATTTGATAATGCATTGGAAGGCCTATTTATAACCGATATTGCAGGCGCCATCGTATCGGCAAATGCCGCCGCTACCCAGATAACCGGTTATCTGGCTTTTCACGACAAATTAACCGGCTTAGCTAATCGTGATTTATTTCATGACCGGCTTAATATGGCTATTTTGCAGGCAAAAAGAAGTCGGCAAAACATTGCGGTGTTATTCATCGATCTTGATAACTTCAAATATGTCAACGATACCTTCGGTCACGCCAAGGGCGACTTGCTGTTACAGAAAGTGGTATCGATTCTAAAAATGAGTTTGCGCGAAAACGATGCGCTGGCCCGCATGGGCGGCGATGAGTTTACCGTGTTATTGCAGGACTTTAATAACCGTGAAGATGTAGCGTTGACGGCGAGACGCATAAACGACGTGCTTGATAATCCTATTTGTCTCGATGACCATGAACTGTATGTCTCGGCAAGCATTGGCATCAGTTACTTCCCGGAAGATGGCGACAGCGCGGCGGTATTAATGAAGCAGGCGGATACTGCGATGTATAGCGCCAAAAATGACGGCAGGAAAAGATTCCGCTTTTTCCAAGCCAGCATGGAAAGCTACTCCATTAAGCGTATCGAAATGGAGCATCATCTTCGCCGTGCGCTCGATCATGGCGAGTTTCGCTTGTTTTATCAGCCCCAAATCAATTTGGATAGCGGCCAAATCGTAGGCGCGAAAGCTTTATTGCGCTGGCAGCGAACCGGAGTCGGCCTTGTTTTCCCCGATCAGTTTATTCCGCTGATGGAAGAAACCGGCCTGATTATATCCGTAGGGGAATGGGTGCTGCGCACCGCTTGTATACAGTGCCGATCATGGCGACAGTCCGGACATGATTTACGGGTTGCGGTGAAGCTGTCCGGTCATCAATTCAAACAGGCTAATTTAAGTACGCTGGTGGACGAAGTTTTGACCGGATCAGGACTGCAACCCCGATTTTTGGATGTGGAACTGACCGAAAATGTCGCCATGCAACATGTTGAAGCTTCCCTAAAAACACTTGCCGCACTTAAGCATTCCGGGGTACGGATTTCAATCGACGATTTTGGCACAGGTTATTCCTCGTTGAGTTATCTGAAGCAATTTCCCATCGACAGACTGAAAATTGATCGCTCGTTTATCTCGGACATTGCAGACGACCCGAGCGCCGCCGCAATTGTAGTCGCTATTATTGCGATGGCGCATTGTTTGGGGCTTGAAGTCATCGCTGAAGGCGTTGAAACAGACGAGCAATTGAAGTTTTTGAGAATGCATGGCTGTAACGATGTACAGGGTTATCTATTGGGATATCCGGTTCCAGCGCAGGAGTTTACAAAGTTATTGCACAGATCCGGTTCCCAAAAAATCTGCAATAAGGTGTTGAAATTGGGCTGCCGGACATCAGTATGCAGAGGAATAGGCGCGGACAAACTATCGAAGACTTTCTCACCTCTATCCGTGGCGTTACTGCCACGGTATCAGAAACTCAATAAAACAAGCAGCGGTCAACCTGACCACCACCCAAATGGACGATGTAGCCCACAGCATGGCCGGAACAACTTGAGGCTGGGTACCTTTTTCATTGTCGGATTTAGTTCTTAATTCATATTTAAGATACCTCCGCTTGGCGTTATATCTTCCGCGCTTATATACCGATTCCGATGAATAAATGGGCAGATTAACTTTTAACTAAAACAAGAAGATAAATCATGCAAATCAATATGCCGGTAACCGACAAGGAACACGTTCTCACGGAGAATGATTCTATTGTTTCAAGGACGGATTTGAACGGGGTGCTCACCTATATCAATGACGATTTTTTACGGATTAGCGGGTTTAGCAAAGAAGAGCTGATCGGCGCGCCGCACAATATCGTGCGTCATCCTGATGTACCGCCTGAAGCATTTGAGGATTTGTGGAAATCTCTGCACACCGGTCGCCCATGGACGGGCTTGGTCAAGAATCGCTGTAGAAATGGCGATTATTATTGGGTGTTAGCCAATGTTACCCCATTTATGAAGGTAACTACTTGGCCGGTTATATGTCGGTGCGCAATAAACCCAGCCCTGAGCATATTAAAGAGGTCAATGCCGCCTACAAACTATTCCGCGAAGGAAGGGCGGGGAATTTGAAAATACACGATGAAAAGATAGTGAAATCAACTTTATTTGGGAAGGTTAACATGTTTAAGAACCTCAACATCAAATCCCGTTTAACCACAATGATGGCTGTTATATCGATTCTGTTATTAGTCATAGGCGGCATGGGTTTGTTCGGTATGGCTAAGTCCAATGACGGCTTGCGGTCAGTATATAAAGACCGCACAGTGCCTATGAAACAAATTGCAGCAATTCAGAAACTGCTGTTGACTAACCGCTTGCTCATTACCGCTAGTTTATCCGCCTCAACAGTCGAGGAGATTCGGCAAAATACGATCGAAGTGGAACAAAACATCAAGGAGATTGCCCAAATTTGGGACGCTTATATGACCAATTATTTGATGCCGGAGGAAAAAGAACTGTCCGGCAAGTTTGCCGAGGATAGAAAACATTTTGTGTCGGAAGGCTTGAAACCGGCTGTTGCGGCATTACAAGCCAATGACTTTGTATTGGCTAAAAACGTTCTCGCAGAAAAGGTTAGGCCTCTTTACCGGCCGGTGGGAGAGGGAATCCAGAATCTTTTGCAATTACAAATAGATGTCGCCAGGCAGGAATATGAGGCCGCTAACTCACGCTATGACAATATTCGCAATATTGCCGTTGCTTTGATTTCGGCGGGGATCGTGCTGGTTTTAGGCTGGGGTAGAAACATGATTCTCGCCATTGTGCGTCCGCTTAATATGACAATCGAACACTTCGGACAAATTTCCCAAGGTAATTACAGCAATGCCATTGAGGTTGAACGTAAGGATGAAATCGGCAGGGTGATGGAATCCCTTAAAGCGATGCAAACTAAACTCGGTTTTGATGTTGCCGAAATCAAACGTATTTCCGATGAGAATCTAAGAGTCAAGATTGCGCTGGACAGCATTTGTACCGGCGTGATGATTGCGGATAACAACCGCAACATCGTTTATATCAACAAACCGGCCGTCGATATTCTCGGCAAGTCCGAAGCGGATATTCGCAAGCAATTGCCTAATTTTTCCGTTGCCGATTTGCTGGGTACCAATATCGATGGCTTTCATAAAAATCCACCGCATCAGGCTCAGTTGCTGTCCTCCTTGATCGGCACTTATAAAGCCAGTTTGATGTTGGGCGACCATACCCTGGTGGTGACGGCCAATCCGATGTTTGATAAACAAGGCCGGCGGCTAGGTACGGTCGCAGAATGGCATGATCGAACCGCCGAGGTCGCGGTGGAAAAGGATGTGGCCGCTATCGTCGATGCATCGGTTGCCGGCGATCTCAGCAAGCGCCTGGATTTGCAAGGCAAGGAAGGCTTTATATTGCAACTGGGTGTAGGTATTAACCAGCTTTTGGAAACCAGCGAAAACGCGCTTAATGAAGTTGTGCGGGTATTGGGGGCTTTATCTCACGGCGATTTGACGGAAACCATCAGCAACGATTATCAAGGCACTTTCGGTCGGCTTAAGGATGACTCCAATACCACGGTTGAAAAACTTAAAGGCATCATTAATCAGATTAAGGATGCTACCGACAGCATCAACGCCGCGGCTAAAGAGATTGCCGCAGGAAACAACAACTTGTCTCATCGTACTGAGGAGCAGGCCGCCAGTCTGGAACAAACCGCAGCCAGCATGGAAGAACTGACCTCTACGGTGCAGGCAAATAGTCAAAATGCCAAGCAGGCCAATCGACTTGCGGTCAACGCATCCGATATAGCCGGCAAAGGAGTAGCGGTGGTCGGTCAAGTCGTAACCACAATGGATGACATCAGCCAATCATCACACAAAATTGTCGAAATTATTTCGGTGATCGACGATATCGCTTTCCAGACCAACATACTTGCTCTTAATGCCGCAGTCGAGGCGGCTCGCGCCGGGGAGCAAGGTAGAGGCTTTGCCGTCGTGGCGGTGGAGGTGCGTAATCTTGCCCAGCGTGCCGCCTCGGCCGCCGGAGAAATTAAAAACCTGATTAACGATTCTGTAGAAAAAGTTGCAAACGGCACTCAATTAGTCACGCAAGCCGGTCAAGCCATACAAGAAATTGTGGGCGCTATTGATGGCGTGACCGCCATGATGTCGGAGATTAGCGCCGCCTCAATTGAACAAACGTCCGGTATCGAGCAGGTCAATCAGGCTATTCTCCAGATGGACGATGTGACCCAGCAGAATGCGGCATTGGTAGAACAGGCCTCGGCTTCCGCGGAGTTACTGGAAGAACAGGCGGAAAAACTGTCGGTTACGGTAGGCGGTTTTAAAGTAAACAGTCATGCAGGCGCTTCCGGCGGTTTTGTTAATGCGGCAACGGTCCAAAAAACGGCAGCCAATGTAAATCCAGCCGCGCCGGCTAAACCGAAACGGCAAACACCGGCTATTGCTTCACATCATGATGAGTGGGAAGAATTTTAGAAAATAGACTTCATCGCTCGCCTTTCGCAATATCCCCGTTATTTTGGCGGCCATGCCGAATCCGCTATCCATCTGCGGATGCAGGCAAATTTCTATAATCATGAACGGCTCCATCAGTCACCGGACTATTTGACGCCGGCTGATGTGCATTTGGGAAAGCGTCTTGGGAAGACGGAAACGACAGCTTTTAATCAACCGGCCTCTGTCTTATATTTCATAATATTTTGGTCTTGACAATGGGGAGTTCCTTAGTAAAGAAAACAGAAGCAACGAAAATCACGGAAATAAATATTCGAAAAAATTGGTTTTGATGTTTTTAAAATGGTCTAAAGGCGCCTGTTTTTGGTTTGATAGACGATGCTTTCCTTATCTTTAGCCCTGTGTCTATGCCGCACTTCAGTGCGGGGCTTATTTGTTAAAAGACTTTGCGCTAAGCCTCGTCGCAGTTGAGAATGCCTCGCTTTTGTGGTTTAATGCCGCTGTTTTACGTCTTAATGCGCCTCTTGTTTTATTGGCATTTGAAATGAAATGAAAGGATGGTTTCGCCGCAACTTGAGTGGAGAGCAGGCTATCAACTATGCAATTTATTATTAAAAAAGGTTTGGATCTACCGATTACCGGAGAGCCTGAACAAATTATTGAGGATGGCAATAAGGTTAACTCCGTTGCTATTCTGGGAATGGATTATGTCGGCATGAAGCCGACTATGATGGTTAGCGAAGGTGACACGGTCAAATTAGGCCAAGTCCTTTTTACTGACAAGAAGAATCCTGGCGTTAATTTTACTTCACCCGGAGCGGGCGTTGTTAAATCTATTAATCGCGGCGCCAAGCGAGTTTTGCAATCTGTTGTTGTCGAACTGAAAGGAACGGCGCAGGAGTCGTTTGCAGAATACCGGGCGTCCGAGTTAAACGATTTGTCGGCGGAACAGGTTAAACAAAATCTGTTGGCATCAGGATTGTGGACGTCATTGCGTACCCGTCCTTACGGCAAAATTCCCGCTGTAGACAGTAACCCCCGTTCTATTTTTGTGACCGCCATTGATACCAGCCCGTTAGCGGCGAATCCTGCGGTGATCATTAAAGAACGCGGTGATGATTTTGCCAATGGTTTGGTGGTTATCGCCAAGCTGACGGAAGGTAAAACTTATGTCTGTAAGGCGATCGGCGCCGATATTGCTACAGGTAATGCGCCTGTCACTACCGCCGAGTTTTCCGGCCCTCATCCTGCCGGGTTACCCAGTACCCATATCCATTTACTTGATCCTGTCAGTATCGATAAATTCGTTTGGCATTTGGATTATCAGGCGGTGATAGCGATCGGCGCATTGTTTACTACCGGTAAAATCAATGTCGAACGCGTCGTTTCCTTAGCCGGTCCTACGGTTACTAAGCCAAGGTTAATTCGTACTCGGGTCGGCGCCAATACCGATGATTTGGTGTCGGGGCAATTGGCAGCGGTTGAAAACCGGGTAATTTCAGGATCGGTGTTATATGGACATCTTGCCACGGATTGGGCCGCCTTTTTGGGTTGCTACAATAATCAGATTTCGGTATTGCAAGAAGGTCGAGCTCGCGAATTGTTCGGCTGGATTGTGCCGGGTAAAGATAAATATTCGGCGCTCAATGTTTATACCTCAAGCGTCGACCGCAAGTTGAACCGTAAATTCCCATTAACAACCGATAAAAACGGCAGCAACCGGGCGATTGTTCCGGTCGGCGTTTATGAAGCCGTGATGCCGCTGGATATTCTACCTACACCGCTGTTAAAAGCCTTGGTGGTTGGCGATTCCGATCAGGCTCAATTATTGGGTTGTTTGGAATTGGACGAGGAAGATGTCTCTTTATTTACGTTTGTGGATCCTGGTAAACATGATTTCGCTCCTGTTTTAAGAGCGAATTTAACTAAAATTGAGAAGGAAGGATAATGTCGCCTAGAGAAATTTTAGACAGCATGGAACCGCATTTCACCAAAGGTGGGCGGTTCGAAAAGTATTACGGCCTCTACGAGATGGTCGATACTTTTATTTATACACCGGCTGACGTAACGCGCGGCACTACGCATGTTCGTGACGGTAATGACTTGAAACGAACTATGACTTTTGTGGTTATTGCTACGTTTTTTTGCATATTGATGGCCTTGTACAACACCGGTTATCAAGCCAACTTGGCGATGGCAAATATGGGCTTGGAACAAGCTCAGGACTGGCGTCGTATTCCAATGATGATCTTCGGTTACAGTACGATGAATCCGTTTTCCAATATGGTTCACGGAGCTTTGTACTTTTTGCCTATTTACATCGTCACCTTGGCTGTCGGCGGTGTGTGGGAAGTATTGTTCGCAACGGTTCGCGGTCATGAAGTCAATGAAGGCTTTCTGGTGTCGTCAATGTTGTATACATTGATTATGCCGCCCGATATGCCTTTATGGCAGGTGGCTTTGGGTATTTCTTTCGGTATCGTTATCGGTAAGGAAGTATTCGGCGGTACCGGTAAAAACTTCCTGAACCCTGCGTTGACCGGACGGGCGTTTTTATATTTCGCTTATCCCGCGTCTATTTCGGGTGATTCGGTCTGGGTTGCGGTTGACGGTTATACTGCGGCTACGCCTTTAGGTTTGGCTGCGAACGGCGGTCTTGAAGCGGTTTACTCAGCTAATTACAGTTGGATGCAAACATTTTTCGGTTTTGAGCCCGGCTGTCTTGGCGAAACTTCAACGCTGGCTATTTTGATCGGCGCGGCCTTCCTGTTGTATACCAAAGTTGCATCGTACCGCGTTATGGGTGGCGTTTTTGCCGGCATGGTAGCGACTTCGTTGTTGTTTAACTTCATCGGCAGCGACACCAATCACATGTTTGCGATACCCTGGTACTGGCATTTGACGATGGGTGGTTTTGCATTCGGTATGGTTTATATGGCGACCGACCCTGTGAGCGCGGCAATGACCGATACCGGTCGCTGGGTGTTCGGGTGCTTAGTCGGAGCTATGACGGTATTAATCAGGGTTGTTAACCCGGCATTTCCGGAAGGCATTATGCTGGCAATTCTATTTTCCAATATGTTCGCGCCTACGATTGACTATTTTGTCATTCAGGCCAATATCAGAAGAAGGATGAAACGTCATGCTTAAATGCGAACAGTTCAATAAAATTTGCGCCGCATTGGATAAATGCGAGCATTACCAAAAGTTCAAAGTCTACAAGGATAAAGTGCTTGCTTTAGGCAACGATAGTTTGGAAAAAACTATTGCTATTGCGGTTGCGCTTTGCTTGGTTTGTGCGGTTTTGGTGTCATTTTCGGCGGTTGCGTTAAAGCCTCTTCAAGTCAATAACAAAGAGCTGGACATGAAGAAGAATATTCTTGATGTGGCGGGCTTGCTTGAGGAAGGCGGGAATATCGATGCGGTGTTTAAAGACAGGATTGAAGCTAAAATTGTCAATCTGGAAACGGGCGATTATGTTGAGGATATGAATCCTGCTGAATACGACCAGCGTAAAGCGGCAAAAGATCCCGCTTTGAGCGTTGTTATTCCTAAAGAAAAAGATATTGCTCATATCAGGGTAAAAGCTAAATATGCCAAGGTCTTTTTAGTCAAGGACGCGGGTGCGATTAAGTCGATTATTCTGCCGATCAACGGTTACGGTTTATGGTCAACGTTATACGGTTTTCTGTCATTGGATGCCGATGGGCAAACCGTGCAAAGCATCAATTTTTACGACCAAGCGGAAACTCCGGGGCTGGGTGGTGAAGTGGTCAATCCCAACTGGCGTGCGCTGTGGAAAGGTAAAAAAGTTTATGCCGAAAGCGATCAGCCTTCATTGGAAAAAGGCCTGATTGAAGAAGCCGAAATGGGTGAGCCTGCGTTGAGTTTGGTTAAAGGTGTGGTTGATAACAGCAAGCCGGGATCTCAATATCAGGTTGATGGTCTGGCGGGTGCGTCATTAACCAGTACCGGTGTCACTAATCTGGTTAGATACTGGACGAGCAAAGAAGGTTTTGCCAAGTATTTAGCTAAAGTAAGAACGGTTAGAGGAAGTGGGTCATGAATGAAATTTTAAATGATGAAACTAAAAAAGTACTGATAGAGCCGTTGGTTGATAACAACCCAATTACTTTGCAGGTTTTGGGTATTTGTTCGGCGCTGGCGGTTACTTCGCAAATGTCGACTTCATTGATTATGGCGTTGGCGTTGACTTTAGTGACAGCGTTTTCCAGTGCGGCTATCAGCGCGATCAGAAACCATATTCCAGGCAGCATTCGAATCATTGTGCAGATGACGATTATTGCTTCGTTGGTTATCGTGGTAGATCAAATATTAAAAGCTTTTGCTTATGAAATCAGCAAGCAATTGTCGGTATTCGTCGGTTTGATTATCACCAACTGTATCGTGATGGGGCGCGCTGAAGGTTATGCGATGAAAAATCCGCCCTTAGCAAGCTTTATGGACGGTATTGGTAACGGTTTGGGTTATAGCTTGATTTTGATTACCGTATCCTTTATCAGAGAGTTACTGGGTTCAGGTAAATTATTGGGTATCGAGGTTTTCACGCTTAGCAAAGACGGCGGTTGGTATGATCCTAATGGCTTGATGCTGTTGCCTCCAAGTGCGTTTTTTATCATTGGTTTGATTATCTGGGGTGTCCGTCAATGGAAGCCGAAGCAAGCTGAAGCGGCCGATTTTAAAATCATGGCTCTTTCTCATGGTGAAGGAGGGCATCACTAATGGAAGCTTATATTAGTTTATTCATAAAGGCTGTCTTTATTGAAAATCTGGCGCTGTCCTTCTTTTTGGGTATGTGTACGTTTATTGCGGTTTCCAAGAAAATCTCGACAGCGATGGGCTTGGGTATTGCGGTCATGATGGTGCAAATCATCACTGTACCGGCCAATAACTTTATTTATCACGCCTTGTTAAAGGAAGACGCCTTGTCCTGGATGGGCATCAAAGGCGTTGATTTAAGCTTTTTGGCGTTGTTGAGTTGTATCGGCGTTATTGCTGCGTTAGTGCAAATTCTGGAAATGATTTTAGATAAATTCTTTCCCGCTTTGTACCATGCGTTAGGGATTTTCTTGCCTTTGATCACAGTAAACTGCGCGATTTTGGCCGGCAGTTTGTTTATGATCGAGCGTGATTATAACTTGCCTGAAAGCGTCGTATACGGCGTAGGTAGCGGCTTCGGCTGGGCACTGGCTATCACGGTGATGGCGGGTGTGCGCGAAAAACTCAAATACAGTGATATACCTGCTGGTTTGCAAGGTCTGGGTATTACCTTTATAACTGCGGGTCTGATGTCGCTTGGCTTCATGGCTTTCTCTGGAATCCAACTTTAAAGGTGCGACATGCTTGAAATTCTATTAGGGATTATTATTTTCACGGCTTTTGTGATCGCGCTGGTATTTGTAATTATCGGTGCGAAAAGCAAGTTAGTCGCTGAAGGGGATGTGGAGATTCTGATCAATGATGAAAAGAAAATTCATGTGCCGGTAGGATCAAAATTATTAACCGCCTTGGCTGATAACGGCTTGTTTGTTTCATCGGCTTGCGGCGGCGGCGGTACTTGCGGACAGTGCAAGGTGAAAGTGCATTCGGGCGGCGGTGAAATTTTAGCGACCGAATTAAGCCATATCAGCAAACGGGAAGCGGCTCACGGCGAGCGTCTTTCTTGCCAAGTTTCGATTAAGCACAACATGAGCATTGAAGTCGAAGACGATGTTTTCGGCGTTAAAAAGTGGGAATGTACGGTTAAGTCGAACCATAACGTGGCTACTTTCATTAAAGAGCTGGTATTGGATTTGCCGGAAGGTGAAGAAATCAAGTATCGGGCGGGCGGATACATTCAGATTGAGTGTCCTCCGTATGTTGCCAAATACAGTGATTTTAATATCGAAGAAAGATTTCGTGACGACTGGAATAAGTTTAATTTGTGGCGTTATGTTTCCGATGTGAAAGAGCCTACGTTGCGCGCTTATTCTATGGCCAGTTATCCTGAAGAAAGAGAAATCATGCTGAACGTGCGTATTGCGACGCCGCCTCCCGGTGCGCCCGATAGCGTACCGCCGGGTATCATGTCTTCTTATATCTTTAACCTGAAGCCGGGTGATAAATGCATCGTTTCCGGGCCTTACGGCGAATTTTTCGCTAAAGATACCCAGAATGAAATGGTCTTCGTCGGTGGTGGTGCAGGTATGGCGCCGATGCGTTCACATATCTTCGATCAATTACGCAGGCTGAAGTCCAAGCGTAAAATGACGTTCTGGTACGGAGCCCGCAGCAAGCGCGAAATGTTCTATGTAGAAGATTTCGATATGCTGGCCAAGGAAAACGATAATTTCGAATGGCATGTTGCGTTGTCGGATCCATTGCCGGAAGATAATTGGACGGGGTACACCGGCTTTATTCATAATGTTCTTTTCGAAGAATACATTAAGAATCATCCGGCTCCGGAAGATTGTGAGTTCTACATGTGCGGACCGCCAATGATGAACTCGGCGGTGATCAAGATGCTGTTGGACAACGGCGTTGAGCCGGAAAATATCTTGCTGGATGATTTCGGCGGATAAATAATCTAAATACTCTTCCTCTAAATTTTTTGGAAGGGGAGTGGATGGCATTAGAATAAACGAGGAGTGCGGCCTGACCTGCTCCTCGTTTTTTTATTGTCGGCCTTTATAAACTTTATGAGGTGATACCATGACTTACTTTTTAGTGACTTTTGTGTTCATGGCTGTTGTTATTGCTATTATGGCGATAGGCGTTATTTTCGGTAGGCGAGCAATTAAAGGTTCATGCGGCGGTGCGGCAAACGGCGCGGATTGTGTTTGTGTGGAAAAATGTGATAAAAGAAAGAAAATGGAAGCGGAAGCCCATTTGAATCAAGGTTAGTAGGGTTAGTTTGTCAGTTGCACTAATAAACAACACAGGGGTTCATCATGTTGACGAAAATTACTGTTGCAGATTATATGACGAAAAGATTGGTTACTCTTGCCAAGGATACCGATGTAGTCGATGCCGTTAAGAAATTGCTGGATCATAAAATCACCAGCGCTCCGGTTGTTGACCAGCGAGGCCGCTTGCTGGGTATGTTTTCTGAAAAGGACGTTATGAATATTGTGTTGGAAACCGTCTACAACCAAAGTATGAGCGGCAAAGTGGGCGACTATATGACCAGAGAGGTTATTAGTGTCGATGCCGACTCCAGCATTGTCGACTTGGCGGAAAAGTTCCAGCAGACTACAGTCAGGAGTTTTCCTGTTTTTCAGGATAATGACTTGGTGGGTATTGTTAGCCGAACCGATGTGTTAAGGGCTCTTGCTTCAAATAGTTAAGATTTTTCACCATTGAAGGCACGAAAAACGAAATTGCGTGTTCTTCGTGGTGATTTTAAAACTTCTTAACTGAGTTTGTCTGTTGTGGAAAATACGGTAGTTTCAAGGAAAAAGTAAAGTAATGAGCGGTGCGCAAACCTTTTTTTGGCATGATTACGAAACTTTCGGCACCGATCCTCGACGAGATAGGCCTGTGCAATTTGCCGGGCTTCGTACTGATTTTGATTTTAATATCGTAGACGATCCTTTGGTGATTTATTGCAAGCCTGCGGCAGATTGTCTTCCTCATCCCGAGGCTTGTTTAATTACCGGTATTACTCCGCAGTATGCCGAGCAAAACGGCGTTTGCGAAGCTGAATTTATTCGTCTGATTCATCAGCAATTAGCTCAGTCTAATACCTGTACTCTGGGTTACAACAGTCTGCGTTTTGATGACGAGGTGACGCGTAATTGTCTATACCGTAACTTTTACGATCCTTACGCAAGGGAATGGCAAAACGGCAATTCGCGTTGGGATTTAATCGATGTGGTCAGGGCGGCCAAAGCTTTACGCCCTGAAGGCATAGCTTGGCCGATTAACGAAGAAGGTGGTCCCAGTTTCAGATTGGATCAGCTCACCCGTGACAACAATATTGTCCATGAAGCGGCGCATGACGCGCTTTCAGATGTTTATGCCACGTTGGCGGTCGCCAAGCTGGTCAAACAAACCCAGCCTAAACTATATCAATTTTTGTTGCAGCATCGGGTTAAAACTGAGGCGTTTGGCTTGCTTCAGCTGGGTAGTTTTAAACCCGTGGTGCACATTTCAGGCAAATATGCCGCCGCTAAAAATTGTCTGGCTATTGTGCTTCCTGTTTGCAGACATCCTACTAATGCCAACGGCGTAATCGTCTACGATTTGTCTGTTGATCCCGAGCCGATGCTGGCTTTATCGGTGGGAGAGATTCAGCAAAGAATTTTTACCGCAACGGCGGACTTGCCGGAGGGCGTAGCGAGAATTCCGTTAAAAACCGTGCATATCAATAAATGCCCTGTTCTGGCGCCGGTGTCCGTTATTAGGCCGGGTGATGCGCAACGCTTGGAAATTGATTTGGGGTTGTGTCAGGCTAATATCGACAAAATTAAAGCCGCTACCGGCTTGGCGGAAAAATTAGCCGCCGTGTTTGGTCAAACGTATGCCGAACGAAACGCAGTCGGTGACGAACTTTGTCAGTCTGATCCTGATCTGGAAATTTACAGTGGCGGTTTTTTTTCTGAGAACGATAAAAAGTACATGGCTAAAATCAGGGCGATGCCGCTTGAGCAATTAGCCAAGTCGGTATTTAGATTTACCGATAGCCGATTGACGGAAATGTTGTTTAGGTATCGCGCCAGAAATTATTCGGAAACGCTGAGTGTCGATGAGCGCTTAAGATGGAATGAATTCTGCGTGAACCGATTAAGCGGTCGTCAGGCGGGAAGCGGAATTTTACTCGACGATTATTTCGGTCGATTAGAGGAGCTGCGTCGTAACGAAAATGCAAATACCGAGATTATTAACGCCTTGGAGGCTTATGCGAAGGAAAAAATGCGGTTGCTTGGTATTCAATAAGTCTCTATGTTATTAATTATTGTAACTACTCGCCCCCTAAATATCAAACTTACCCGCCAAAGCCAATTGCACAGCAATGAGCGGGTTATATCCCTTATTTGCCATAGTTTGCAAATAGCTTGAAATGCGGCAATAGGCCTTGGCATAATCTTCCGACCG
>JAPLRU010000134.1 GCA_026399025.1 Methylobacter sp. | reverse complement strand
TTTAGCGCAGGACCGGCGTTTCCGGCATCCCGAGGCTTGGGAGTGCCGGAAACGCCCACCCTGGCTATCGCCGGGCGGGCTTATTCCGGCCTACGTCCCTGCAAACGCAAGCGAAGCTTGCACTCCGACGGCAAACATACGGCACAAGTCGTTCAATTTATTTCATGCGCGTCCCTAAGCAAATGACCGGCTTCCTCATCCGAAAGCTGTTCAAGTTCTTGCAACAACGCGTGCAAAGCATCGCTGTCGTGCTGTTCAATCTGCAAGCGGGCTATCTCGGCAGCCTGTAATTCGACGGTCGGCGCTTCGAACAGCAGCTTGGCCGGAACATCGGCATTGAAAACGCAGTGAATGCGCGATTTAACCTGAATCGCCGCCAACGAATGTCCGCCTAATTCGAAAAAATTCGCATCGACGCCGATGGCTTCAAGGCCTAATACTTCGCGCCAAATAGCCGCCAGTTCGGCCTCCAGCCAATTCGACGGCGGTTTTAATGGTTGCGCTTGCAAAGCCGGTTCCTTGATTTTCAGTAAGGCCAAGCGGTCCCGTTTGCCGTTCGGCATTAACGGCACAGCATCCAAACCGATATAGTTCGACGGCAGCATATAATCGGGCAGCGTTTGCCTAAGGTGGGCCTGTAGTACAGAGGAGGGCGGTATATCGGCGTAAGGCCGGGCAACCAGATAGGCCAGCAGTCTTTTATTGCCGGGCGTTGTCTCCGTTATCGCAACGGCGGCGTCTTGAATGTCGGGATGCTGCAACAACCGGGCTTCGATTTCGTCCAATTCGATCCGATAACCGCGAACTTTGACCTGGTTGTCGATACGGCCCAGAAACTCAATCTCGCCGTCGGCGCGAAAGCGTGCCAAATCGCCGGTTTTATACAGCCGGGCGCCATGTGCGGCAAACGGGTTGGGCCTAAACTTCTCAGCGGTCAGCGCGGGGTGGTTCAGATAGCCTTGCGCCAAACCGGCTCCGCTTATGCACAGCTCGCCGCTAACGCCTATCGGCACCGCTTGCTGTTGCTCGTCCAGAATATAAATACGCACCTTATCGATGGCCCGGCCTATCGGCAGCATAGCGCCGAAGTCGTCCTTGCCGCTGCGATAAACGCTGCTCCAAACCGTGGCTTCGGTCGGCCCGTATTCGTTGTAAAACGCCACCGCAGGCAGCTTGCGCCGATGCTCCGCGGCGATGTCGCCGGAACAGGCCTCGCCTGCGACGATAACCGCTTGCAGGGTATTCAATTTCGACAGATTTCGGTCGTTGATAATGGCCGTATAAAACGAAGGCAGGGCCAGCAAATGAGTGACGCGGTGCCGGTTAATCAGTTCGGCGAGGGCGGTGGGATCGGTTAACGCTTGCTGCTGCGGCAGACATAAGCAGCCGCCTTGGCTTAAGCTCCAAAATATGCCGGCAACGGAACTGTCGAACGCAAACGAGGACAGCAGCAAAAAGCAGCCCATCGGTTCGCGGTAATAATCGGCCCGGACTAAGGTTGAATGCAGCAAGTTGCGATGGCTGACCGCGACGCCTTTAGGCTGCCCGGTGGAACCCGAGGTATAAATGATATAGGCGGTATTGTCCGGCGACAGCAGCGGCCGTGGCGATGCCGGCTTTGCCCTGAGTTCGGCGCTGTCTTCATCCAAACAAAGCCTGTTGATCGCGCGATGCTTAAATTTATCGGCCAACGCGCTTTGGCTCAGCAATAACTCGATACCGGCATCGTCAATCATATAATCCAGCCGTTCCTCGGGATAGCTCGGGTCCAACGGCACATAGGCGGCTCCGGCTTTGAGCACGGCCAGCAAACCGACAATCAGTTCGACGGAACGTTCGGCACAGACGCCAACCCGGCATTCGGGGCCGATGCCCAAATCCACTAAGCGTTCGGCCCATAGTTCGGCGCGCCGGTTAAGCTCGCCGTAAGCGATAGCTTGACCGACGAAGACCAGCGCGGTTTTATCCGGCGTCATGCGCGCCTGCGCTGCAAAAAGCCGGTGAATTAACAGAGCATCCGTCGTAGGGCGCGCCTTTGCTTCGGTAGATGCTCCGCCACTCCAGTCATCAACTAACAGCTTGGTTTCCGCAGCAGACAACAAAGGCAATCGGTTCAGCGGCTGTTCGGGCTGATTAACAATGCCTGCCAGCAGTATTTGCAGATGCCCGGCCATTCTTGTAATGGTCGCGCTGTCGAATAAATCGGTGTTGTATTCGAAGCTGCCCAGCAGTTTGCCGTCGCGTTCATCGATAAACAAAGTCAGGTCGAATTGCGCCGAGCGGGTATTTAGCGTTAACGCTGCGGCCGCTACGTCGTGCATCCGAAACTCCGGCATCGGCACATTCTGCACGGCCAGCATCACTTGGAATAAAGGCGGATGGCCGATGTTGCGGACCGGATTCAGCGCCTCCAGTAATTGGCCGAAGCACACTTGGTGATGGTTCTGGTCTTGCAAGGCTTGTTCGCAGAGTTGCAGCAGCAGTTCAGAAAACGGCATGGCCGGATTTAAGCGGCAACGCAAAACCTGGGTATTGACAAAAAAGCCGATTAAAGCCGCGGTTTGAGTTTGGTTGCGTCCGGCCACCGGATAACCGACGCACAGATCTTTGCTGCCGGTATAGCGGTACAGCAACGTGTTAAACGCGGCGGCCATCAGCATGAACAGCGTGGCCTTGTAGTGTTTGCCCAATTCTTTCAGCGCGCGGCTTAACTCGGCGGAAATTTCGAAAGGATGCGTGTCGCCCCGGTAGCCGGGCGTCGGCGGCCTCGGCCGGTCGCTCGGCAAGTCCAGCAACGGCGGCGCGCCGCTCAGTTTTTGCCGCCAATAATCCAGATGCTTGGCTGTTGTTGTCTGCCGTTCGCGTTGCCAAATGCAATAATCGCCGTATTGAATCGGCAACTCCGGCAAGGCCGACGCTTTGCCTTGGCTGTAGGCGCCATACAAGGCCGAAACCTCCAGCATCAACACGCCGACCGACCAGCGATCCGAGACGATGTGATGCAGCGTCAACAGTAGAATATGCCGCCGCTTATTTATCATAACCAACAATGCCCGTAGCGGCGGCTGCTCGGCAAGTCGGAACGGATGACCGATAAAAGCGTCGGCGCAGTGTTGGAATTGCTGCATGGCCTGAGCCTGACAGTATTCGGCAAGATCCAGGCAAGCCAAGGCTAGTCCGCCGCCGGGCAAAACCTGTTGCCGACGCTCGTCACTAAAGCGGCTGCGCAGGATCTCGTGGCGTCTGACCACCTCGTCCAGACTTTGCTGCAAGGCTTGCGTGTTCAAGCGGCCGTCGAATTGCACGGCTCCGGCGACATTGTAGATCGGGTTGCCCGGTTCCAGTTGGGACATGATCCACAAGCGCTCCTGCGAATACGATAAAGGTATCGCTTGGTCGTGGTTGCGCTTGCCGATAACGCCATCGCTTGGGTGGCCGGTTTTTTTGAGTCTGGCAAGCAGTTGTGCGCGCTTGGCTTGACTGCCGGGTAGTGTTGTGTCGGTCATGATGTCTTCCAAAGATTTAGCTTTGCGCTTTCGTAGCGCCTTCTCGTTTGCTTAACTGCACCTCAGTCCTCCGCTCCGCGCTCGTCTCGTCGGTATACACAAGTCTGTTCAAGAGCCGTCATGCCGGGGTGATACCGGACAGCCGCCGTCAATACTGTTTGATTTAAGGGGGACCTCCTTCTCCAGAGGGAGAAAGATGAGGGGATTCAAATAAGCTTTTTTCCTTGATCTAATTTCCCCTCACCCAACCCTCTCCCTCTGGAGAGGGCTTTGCACTGCTTAATTCATCAGTATTGACCGCCGACATAGGGCGCGGGCTATCGGCAAGCGTCCAAATGAATCTCGTCGCGGCCATACAATCTGCGCGCATCGCTAAAGCCTCGGCTCCGACACGCCTCCAGCACTTTGGCGATTTCTTTGATATAAGCGTCGTCGTCTTCCGGCTCCAAGGCCATGAAATATTGCAGCCACGGTTCGCGGCCGATGGCGTAGATATAAACCCGTTCGGTTTTAACCGCGTCCAGCAGGGTCAACGCCGCATCGGCATCGCTGCCCTTGGAACGGCGGCTTTGGCAATGCTTGTGCTCGGGCAGTTTCGGCAGCAGCGGCCCATAGACCCAGGACAGCGGCGCGCCGATGCATTCCATGCCCAAAAACACGGTTTGAATGGGGCCGTGGCTTGCGCACAGGTTTTCGTACATGCGCCGGTCCAGACAGTTGGAATCGGCCGCAAACAATATGCGTTGCTGACCGGCCTTGATCAGATAGGCGCTTTTGGCGAAAGGCAGGTCGTTATGTTCGCCGAGAAACGGCGCGGCGACGATAGCACCGCCCGGAAACGCAATGGTATCCAGCGGATCGACTTCGAGCACATCGTTAAAACCCAGTTCGCGGGCCAGCAGTTTCATCGAAATGTCGCCGTAGAATAGGCCCGAGCTTTTCGGCACCACCAGACAAGCGATTTTATGGCGCAGCCGCAGCAGCGTTTCAAACACGTAGTGATCGTGATGGACGTGGGTGATCAGCACATAATCGATATGCGCCGGCAAGTCCTGAAAGCTGTAACGGTCGATGCCGCCTTGGCTGGGCTGCACGGCAATGAACGGGTCGATCAAAATCGCAACGCCGTGGTATTCGATCAGCACCCCGGCATGGCCGAGATAGCGAATCCGCACGCTGTCGCCTTGCCATGTTTCGGTTGTGCGCGGCGCTTGTTCGGTCAGCAGCTTGATCAGTTTTTTGTCATCGTCGGCATCCAGTCCCAATACTTCGCGGATGTAAGATAAGGGTTGCGCTTGACTGTCCAGTTTAAACAACTCGTCGATTTGGGCTTCGGCGAACGGGATGCTCCAGTCGATACTGTCGTGTTCCGGCAGCCGCGGCGTACTCATGTAATAAGCTCGGGCGCGGTCATGCGTCTGGGTAAATAAACGCAGCGATTGCAGCCGGTTTTTATAATGCGGGCTTTGGTAAAACAGGCTTTCGATGCAGCGCACGATAGGCCGGTTGTTGTAGTCGTACAGTAACTCGACGTAACCGCGCAAGGATTCGGGCAGCATGGCGTAATACGGCTCCAGGCTTTGGCCTGCGGCTTCTTTATCCAGCAGATTTTGGAAATCGATCAAATCCCTCGCCATTTGCAGGTTGCCGCCGTGCTCGCTGTCCATCCGGTCCAGCATCTTCGCGACTTCCGCTTTTCGCTCGACCGGGATATTGACAAACGCACCGCCCAATAACTTGGGGTTGGCGCTGGATTTGATATGGATCTCGGGATTTTGCAGATACGAACTCAGGTTTTTCTTTTGATAGTTCAGCATGTGCAGACTGTAAGGCACCGGCGAAAAGGTATGCGGCCAAGCCACCCAGTTGTCGACCAGCGCCTCCACCGCAGTCGAATCGGCGAGACGGTACAGGGTTTTATCGTTCATGGTGTTGCGCTCCAATCGTTGCAATTATTAATCAGGAAAGCCGTAGGTTTATTCGCTTGCCGGGCGCTTAGGTCGCCTGATATTCGGCTAAGCGCTCGACATACTGCGCGACGGTCGCGGCTTCGAACAAAATATTCACCGGCATTTCGATATTGAACAATTCCTGCACTTTCGCCGTCACTTGCACGCCGGACAACGAATGTCCGCCCAGTTCGAAAAAGTCGTCATGAATGCTGACTTGGCGGACGCCGAGCACTTCCCGCCAAATATCGGCTACCGCTTGTTCGGCTTCATCGCGCGGCGCCACATACGCCGGCGCGTCGTTGCATGACGCGGCCGACGCAGGCAAGGCGTTGCGGTCCAGTTTGCCGTTGGCGTTTAGCGGCATTGCGTCCAGCCATAGCCATGCCGACGGCAGCATGTATTCCGGCAAGTGCTGTTTGAGATGGGTTTTTACAGCCTCGGTATCGGCGGTATTGCCGTGTTCCGCAACCAGATAAGCGGCTAAGCGTTTATTGCCCGGCAGGTCCTCATGAACAATCACCGCCGCCGTTTTTATCGACGGATGGCGCAGCAAGCACGCTTCGATTTCGCCCAACTCTATCCGGTAGCCTCTGATTTTGACTTGCTGATCGACACGGCCTAAAAACTCGATATTGCCGTCGGCCAGATAGCGCGCCCGGTCGCCGGTTTTGTACAACCTGCCGCCGGTGCCGCCGAACGGATCGGGGATAAACCTTTCCGCGGTCAGCCCGGCTTGATCGAGATAACCGCGACTGATACCCGAACCGCCGATCAGCACTTCTCCGGCAACGCCGACCGGCACCGGTTGCAGCGCATCGTCCGCGATATAAATACGCATATTGGCGATGGCTTTGCCTATCGGCACAATGGCTTCGCCGTGCTTCCGGGTAATGGCATAAACGCTAGTCCACACCGTCGCTTCGGTAGGGCCGTATTCGTTAAACAACGCGGTATCCGGCAGACGCTGGCAATGCAGTTCGGTGAGCCGGTGGGTGCAGGCTTCTCCGGCCACGATAACCGTATTCAAGGTTTTCAGCGCGACTGTCGGCACCTGCTCCAGCAGTAATTCATAAAGCGGCGGCAGCGCCAGCAAATGGCTCACCCGTCGGCGTTCGATCAATGCGCCCAATGCGGAAGGTTCTTTAATTTGGCTGTCCTCCGGCAAACACAAGCAGCCGCCTTGGCTCAGCGTCCAGAAAATACCCGCCACCGAACTGTCGAACGCAAACGATGACAACAGCAAAAAACAGCCGACCGGCTCCCGATAATAAGCGGTCCTCGCCCAAGTGGAATGCATCAGGTTGCCGTGGCTGACGATCACGCCTTTGGGCTTGCCGGTCGAACCCGAAGTGTAAATAACATAGGCCGCATGGTCTGCATGCAACGCGGGTTCCGGATTATCGCCGCTGTAATCGGCGTAGGCGTCGATAGCGTCTATGCACAGGCTGATCTTGCCGCCGCAGTCCAGGTCGGGCAACAACGCGGCTTCGGTCAACAGCCACTCGCAACCGGCATCCTGCATCAAATAGGTTTGACGGTCTTTCGGATAAGCCGGATCGATCGGCACATACACCGCACCGGCTTTGACTATCGCCAAGATGCCCACGACTAATTCCGGACAGCGCCGGATGCACAAAGCGATGCGTTTTTCCGGTCCCGCGCCGTGCGCCAGCAGCCAATGCGCCAGCCGGTTGGCTTGCGCATTAAGCTCGGCATAGCTCAGACTGCGTTCCCGGTAAACCAGCGCGACGGCTTGCGGCTGTTCGCGAGCAACAGCTTCAAAAACGCTGTGTACGGTAGCGTTGCGCGGAAAAGGGGCCGCGCTTGCATTCCATTCCGCCAGTTGTTGGTGCTCCGCCGGCGTCAGCAACGGCAGTTCCGACAAGCGCGTGTCGGGATCGGCAAGGATGCCGTGCAACAGGCATTGAAAATGACCGATCAGTCGCTGCACGGCAGCGTCGGACACTGTATCGCTGCGATATTGGAACGAAGCGGCCAAGCCTTGCCGGGTCTTTGCCATCAGCAAGGCTATATCGAATTGCGCGCCGACGTCCTCCGGCGCATAGCTTTCGGCCGCTAGACCCGCCCAATCCAGTGACTCCCCGGCTATGCCCAAAGCCAGCTCGGCAGTGTCCGAGGCGCCGCCGCTTTGCAACACGAACCAGGTCCGGTAAAAAGCCGAGGCTCGGTGCTCGCGTTCGGGCTGCAATTTTTCCACCAGCAACGAAAACGGATAATGCTGATGCGCCAGCGCGTCCAGCACGGTTGCATTGACCGCAGCCAAATAATCGCTGAAGCGTTGCTCGGCGGCCGGGTGCGAGCGTAGCGCCACCGGGTTGACGAAATACCCGACGGTATCGGCAAACTCCCGCTTCGGTCTGCCCAGCGTCGGCGAGCCGACGATGATGTCCTGTTGGCCGCTGTAGCGGTAAAGCAGGGTTTTGAATACGGTCAGCAACAGCGTATACAAGCTGGTGTGCCGGTCGGCGGCCAACTGTTTAAGTTTGTGCAGGGTATCCGCTGCGATATTCAGCGTTTCCGCGCGGCCCCGGCATGACGCCGACGCGGTTTTTTGGCGTTCTGCGGGTAGAACCGGTTGCGGTAATTCGCCGGATAGCTGCCGTTGCCAATAGTGCCAATCCTGCTCGGCTTGGCTGCCGGCCAAATAGGCCGACTGCCAGGCCACATAATCGGCATAGCTGGCTACGGGCTTGGGCAAATCGGCGTCAGGCCGACGATAAAACGCCTTGAACTCGTCCAGCAGAATCGACAACGAACGAAAATCGACGACGAGGTGATGCGCGCAAAATGCCAGTACATGATCGTCGTCGGCGCAGCTGAACAAGGCGGCTCTAAGTAAGGGGCCGTGCTCTAAATCAAACGCTTCGCGCATGAATGCGGCGATATTTTCCCGGCGTTGCGTTTCGTCCGCGCAAGTTACGCTGACCAACTGGGGCGAGGCTTGCGTCGGGATGCATACCGTTTGCGCTTGCCGGTTGAGCCGAAAGCCGCTGCCTAATTGCGGGTGGCGCTCGAACAGTTTAAGCAATGCGGTGTGCAAGGCTGTTTTATCGAGCCTGGAACGCAGGCGTAACGCAACCGCCATGTTGTACAAAGCACTGTCCGCCGCTATCCGATTCGCGGTCCACAGCGCTTGTTGACCGAAGGATAGCGGCAGCTCGCCATGGTCATGGCTTGCCGTTACCGGCGCGGTTGGCGTTTGACCGGTTTTCGCCAGCTTTAGCGCCTGTTCCGAGCACGCCGCCAGAGAATGATTGCCGAGCAGTTGCACTACCGGCAAGTCGATCATCAACCAGTCGTCGATGAAGTATTTCAGTTCCACCGCTTTCAGCGAATCCAGACCCAGACTTGGCAACGATTGCGAACTATCGATAGTTTCGACCGCCAAGCCGCCTAGCATCGCCACTTTCTCGGTCAAATACCGCGTCAACAGAGCAAGGCCTGCGTCATCGGCAAGCGACAACAAGGCTTGCCGCAATAAACTGCGTTCTAAAGTCGTCGAAGGCCCGGCCGTGAGAGTTTGCGCATCGTGAGGGTGAAGTTCCCGGTCCGCGACACGGGAAGCCGGAGCCGATTCACAGGTTTGAGCTTGGGAACCGGCGGCTATAGCGCTTTCGCCGCTCAGTTCATCGGCGGCAACAATTTTAAGTTGCCGCTGCTCGAAGGCCTGACGACACGCCGAACGCCTGATTTTGCCGCTGCTGGTTTTTAAGATCGCTCCGGGCTTTAATAACATCACGGTATCAACCTGTATGCCGCATTCCTCAACCAATCGGGTGCGGATCGCGGCAAATTCGGCCCGGTAATCGGGCTGCCTTAGCCGATTGCGTTTCAGTTCGGCCAGCACAACCAGTTTTTCGCCGTCGCCGCCGTTTAGCGCAAAGGCCGCGGTAGCGCCCGGAGTTAGTGCGTCCGTCGCCGCTTCGACCGCATATTCCAGGTCATGGGGATAATAGTTGCGGCCCCGGATAATGATTAAGTCTTTCAGCCGCCCCGAAACAAACAATTCGCCGTCCTGGATAAAGCCCAAATCGCCGGTGCGCAGCCAGCGGCTTTGGCCGTCGGCATCGAGGGTAAATGTCTGCGTGGTGGCGGCTTGATTGTGCCAATAGCCGAGGCTGATGCTGGGGCCGCCGAGTTGGATTTCGCCGATTTGATCGTGTCGGCAGCGCTCGCCGGACTCGGGGTCGACTATGCGTATCCGTTGTCCTGTCTCGGCATCGATACCGCCGCAGCCGACCAGTTGCCGACTGGCTGCATCGTCGCCGGTAGCCGGGCGTACTTGGCCTTGCTCCAGGCCGGTCTTAGTAAAGGTCGCCAGCGTAGGCTCGGTATTTTTATCGCCCCCGGTAGCCAGCAAAGTGGCTTCGGCCAAGCCGTAACAAGGATAAAAAGCCTGACGTTTAAAGCCGCACTCGGCAAAGGCGTCGCTAAATCGGGCTAACGTAGCGGGGTTAACGGGTTCCGCGCCGTTGAAAGCCAAGCGCCAACTGCTAAGATCCAATCCCGCTTTTTCTTCGGCTGAAATCTTCCCGGCGCATAATTCGAACGCAAAATTGGGCCCGCCGCTGGTATGAGCGCGATAATCGCTGATCGCTTGCAGNNNTTAAAATAGCGCCGGCTCCGCAATACAAGGGTTGCATGACATTGCCGATCAAGCCCATATCATGGTAGAGCGGCAACCAGCCGACCACCGTTGAATCGGCAGTGTGGCCGAAGCGTCGCTTGATCAGTTGTTGGTTCGCCATCAGATTGCCGTGGCTGACGATCACGCCTTTGGCCTCGCCGGTAGAACCCGAGGTGTATTGCAAAAAAGCCGGATCATTATCGTGCAACAGCGGCAAGCGCCAAAGCTCGGCATCGACGGCGGTAAGATGGTCGGTCGCCAGCCAATTTTTATCTAACAAATTAAAGCTGTCGCCTCTAAATTGGCGCAGCGTATCGGCGACGCTTTGGGGGCTGAGTATTACCGCAGCACGGCTGTCATCGACGATCGCCTGTAAACGCGGCATATGCCGTCCGTTGCTCGGCGGATACGCCGGCACCGCAATGGCGCCGGCGTAAAGGCAGGCGAAGAACGCGACGATATAATCCAGATCCGGCGGATACAGCAACACAGCGCGTTCGCCCTGCAAACCCAGCGCCTGCAAGTGTACGGCCAGTTGTCTGGCTTGCACATCCAGTTCGCCGTAAGTTAACGACTTAAGGGGCCGTTCGCCGTTTTCCAGGAAGGTATAGGCGATGCGATGCGCCTGCCGTTGCGCCCGAAATCGCAAGACGGCAACCAGGGATGCGGCGTTATTGAGCGATGCGTACTCATCTACGCGGTCAAAACTGTGATGATTGTTTAACATATCTGCCTTGCTCTTGATGAAATGAGTCATTGGTTGGATTACCGTTGCGGAAGCCGGAATAATGTGTTTTCGCTGTCGCTCAGAGGCTTATTGGTCTATGTTGCCTATAATCGGCGGCCAGTTCCAAATCGGTCGGGACATGAAAACTTAGCCGGTCCCGGCAATAATTCCGCCAGTTTTCCGAAACTTGGTCGAACAGCACATCCTCGCCATGCCACATCGATGCGGTAACGCTAAAGTCCTGATGCAGATAGACCACAGGGTTATCCGCCTGTACCGGTTTCCAGCCGGAAAATTGCTCGAATGCCTCGGCCGGATAGGCTTTGCAATAGGTCCGGCCAAGTCCTGGCGAGATGACGCCGCTGTTTTGCTCCGCCTGTTGCAGCAGATTTGCAACGTCTACATGGGCGGCCGCCAAGGCGATTTGATAAGGCGTTCTGCGGTCGCGGCCGCTGTTGACCGGATTGGCTCCGACTTCGAGCAAGATCCGAACAATAGCCGCATCGCCGCGACCGGCGGCCCAATTCAATGCGGTCCAACCGTAATCGTCCTTTTGTTCCAAATCTTCGCCGCTTGCAATCAAAACTTGCATACGATGAATATCACCCGCTTTCGCGGCTTCAATCAGCTGTGCTTCATTCATAAATTATTTCCTGTAAATTTTTAGATGGAAAATGCAAAGGGCCGAATTGGATGTCCCAACGCAGAGTAGACGATTGGTGATAACTTTTGCCTCACAGCTGTTTTTTCGCGGGCTTGGAGGATTTTTTAAGCTCATAAAAAAATACGGCATATCACCTATCGATATGTGTGATATGCCGTATTTTTTCTTGATAGGGCTGTTTTTTTCAGCTCAAATACAAGCTAAGGACTTGCTTTAACAAGCGCTTACCATTACCGGCAAGTTAATTGCGTTATGTCGTTATTTTTTCAAACGAAAGGACTCATTTGCTTCATGTATGCGCTTACTCATTATTCGCTATCGTTCTCACGCTCCGGCGTCACTGCCATTAAGTTAAGGCTGGACAGTTCCTTCTCCCTCCGGGAGAAGGTTAGGATGAGGGGATCAAATAAGGCTTTTTTCCTTATTTTTATTCTCCTCACCCCAACCCTCTCCAGCAGGAGAGGGAGCTTTTTTCTTAACTTAATG
>JAPLRU010000100.1 GCA_026399025.1 Methylobacter sp. | reverse complement strand
TACTTTCACAGTCTCTCCGGCGTGGGAATGCAGTGAGGGACGCTCCTGCGTCCCGTACCGCTAGAGCGGTACTTCGGCGTTCCCACGCCGGAGCGTCACTGCCATTAAGTTAAGAAAAAAGCTCCCTCTCCTGCTGGAGAGGGTTGGGGTGAGGAGAATAAAAATAAGGAAAAAAACCTTATTTGATCCCCTCATCCTAACCTTCTCCCGGAGGGAGAAGGGACTGTCCAGCCTTAACTTAATGGCAGTGACGCCGGAGCGTGGGAACGATGTCGCTTTATTAACTCCAGATTCTATATTACACGTTAAGCCATTAGATAGGTGTTGTATAAGCCTGCCATTTGAGTAAAGCAATATTCAATTTAAGACATAATTGGCGTAATACATTAAAGTTATCATCGGATATCGACGTACTTAAAATGATTTCGTTGATATGAAATTTTAATGCAACCTCTTCAAGATTGCTAAGCCCGGCTAATACAGGCAGACCGAATATGTATTTATTTTGCAGCACCGGATTATCGTCGATAAACCCTACAATATAACTTTCCCTAATTTCACTGGGATAATCCAAATAATGTGCGCGTAAATATAAGCCGCCATGCTGCCCGGCACCATATATTAATATATTACGCCGTTGTGCGGCATCTGACTTTGGGTTATAGATAGACCATGCACGAAATAAATGCAAAGGAATACGAATACCGACAATACCTAAGGTAGAAAACAAAATAAATAAAAGAGTTTTATTAATAATAATAAAATAATCTTCATCAGCGTGTAAAATTAAAAAAAAGGCCAAACTCAGCAATCCGCCAACAATAATAGTCAGGTTTAATAAGAAAAAATCTTTAAATGAACTACCATGCCACACTCTAATATAATCTTTTGATAAAAACATTAAAATAAATATCGGAAACAACCAAAACGGCAGCTCGTTTGCCCAACTGCCGAATGAAATAAACGGTTGTTCGCCTTTTAAAGCAACAAAGCCGGAAAGCCATACCATCATAGCCATCCAAACCAAATCGAATAATAAATAAAGTACTAATAAAAAATCATGGGATACTTTATTTTCAGGCTTATTAAATAATAGACGGCTTGTTTCCCATAGTTCGATTTTCAAGATATAACGCACCAATAAATACAGCGATACAATCAGCATGATTAAGAACATGCCTGCCGCCAGTTCGCTATAAATAAAGTAGGTAATACCTAGTACAACAATAACGATATTAACGGCATATAAAATATAAGCCACATGTTTATGCGCTAACCCGAAATCAAGTAAGCGGTGATGTAAATGCTCTCGGTCCGCCCCCATTACTTTTACCGGTGTTGTTCCGTTATTTTTTGCCAAAATTTTTCGGATGGATCGCCGCCATATTGCCAGTAAGGTGTCGATAACCGGAATACCGGCGACAAAAAAGAGGGCGGCCAGCAATATAAATAACGAGCCCTTACCGCCTGCCTGCAAACTAATGTTGGCAAGAGAAAAGCCTAAAAACATGCTGCCGGTGTCACCTAAAAATATTTTGGCCGGAAAAAAATTATAACGTAAAAAACCAAGGCAACTGCCTATCAGGGCGATGCATATTAAAGCGTCGCCGGGAAAGCCGCGAAAAATAAAAACAGCGGCTAAACCCGCGCAGGAAATAAGAGCCAAACCTGAGCATAAACCGTCTAAACCATCAATTAAATTAAAAGCATTGATAATGGTAAGATTCCAAATAAGCACAAATATCATGCCCCAGAAAAAATTAAAATCTATATTTAATAAATTAACCTGATAACCCGATAAAAAATACAATAATAATGCGGCAACCGATTGACCCGCCAGTTTAATAAGAGGCGATATAGTAAAGCGGTCGTCAATTAAACCGATACCTATCAAAAAAGACGAGGCAAGTATAAAAGCATGCCACCATTCTAAATTCAGTTGTCCAGAAAAGAGTGGCCATAAGTAATGGTATAAGGCAAAACAGGCCACATGAAAGCCCATAAAGACAATTATCCCTCCAGCCAAAGGAATCGGCAGGGTATGGATGCAGCGCTTATCAGGATGATCTATCAAGCCAAGCTTGGGGGCGATTTTTATAAATAGCGGGGTAAAAATAAAAACAGTGAGCAAAGATATACCGAAGACGGCAATATATTTAATTAAATGAACCATAACGTAATAGTTTTCAGAAAATATCGCGGGCTAACTTCGGAGGGTCAAGTAAGCCGCTATTTTACAAAAAGCTTGGCTTGAATACTTTGCCCCGGCAAAACGTAAAGACGGCACGATCATGAAAACTGACAGCTGTGGCATCTCGACTTCGTTTCCTGATAGGCGGCGGGGATCAAAAGACAGATATTTTTTCACTCTTTCAGCTTCCGGGTCGGTAGCGCTTGTCCGACAGCGGCGCCCATTATTAACGCGTAAGTAAACGCCACGGCGGGTATTTGTAAGCTGAAATCCACCAAAGCATGAGCCCCCACTAACAAACTGGCGGAAAATCCGATAGCCGGGTAAATCCAATGTTTGCGCCGAACCCAAACACCGCGAAGACAGGTTAAAGCCGCTAGGAAAATAGCGCCAAATAACGCAGAGGCTTGCAACAAGCCCAATTCAAAGATATTTTCCAGATAAGTATTATGCGCTTTATCATAATACTCCCGGATAGTTTCATCCCGATATAACCTGAAACTTTTTTCGAAGCTACCGTAACCTACGCCGAACCAGCGATTTTCGACGTTAGCTTTTGATAAAATCTCATAAACCAGCCAGCGGTCCTGATTCTCGGATGAGATAATATCGAGACGCTCGATTAATTGATCGCCGCTTTGGTTTAATACGATCCAAGAAGCAAAACCAATAATCCCTAATAATAGTATCACTACAATAGTGTTATTAATTTTACGGCTCAGCAGTAAGATGACAAAAAAAGAAAATACGGCTAAAGCAGTGCTTAAAAAGCCTCCGCGAGACTGACTCAAACATAATGCGGTGGTAATAATAATGATCAGTAATAAAGGAAACCAACCGCGCACAAGTACATTTTCAAAAAAATACTGTCTGCCATAATGACTTTTAATGCCGTATTGAAAACTCGATTGGATTTTTTCGAACAGTAATGGAAAGCAAGCCAATAAGGTTAAACCGGCATAAGTTGCATAAGAATTTCGGTTAACAAAGGTACTGGTCAGCGTATTATGGGAAGCCCATTTATCAAACCATAGCAACGTGTCATACCGGCCTAAATGAATAACCAGACCATAAACGGCATAGATTAACCCTGCATAAGCGATGCAGTTAAAGGTGAATGCGGCGCGTTCGCTGTCATAGTTAAATTGCAGGCTAATAATGAACACCAGTAAGTAACTACCCAGCTTCATCAATGCCGTCGCTGTTTCTTGCGGCGCAAGACTGATGTATGCATTCACAGGCCCCGGCAATTGTTCGGAGGCTAATTGCCAGAAAGGATGTGTCCAACTGTCCGGGACAATATTTAAAAACTGCAACAAACTCCAAGCAATAGGAACGCTGATTAAATAAAGCGGGTACTTGAGGGCTTGTATGTTGATGCGCGTACCACTCGGCCTTAATAATTCCAAAATACAAACGCTTAGGCCGAACACTGCCGGCAATAGTGCATATAGGCTCCATGCCCACGCACGGTTAGCGCCAAAAGGAATAGGAGCCAGCAGCAGGGTATATAAAAAAATTTTAAACATAGAAGTTAAGATGGATAAAACGACCGGATGTCTTTACCTGCCAACGCGGACAATAACTAAGGCACGTAAGATATAACCACCCTTGTTTTTTGACAGTCCTAAGGCCTTTAATTTAATGCATATTTTAACTAAGGCAACAGACAATGCCCACCATCTTAACGGCTGGCATTCTATTAAAGCAAATAATGTTTCATGTTAAAACGCGTCATGTTCATCCTTGCAGAAATTACAGGGCGACTTAAGCGGATCGCTTACCCCTCAAGTCCGCTCACTATCGGCAAGTATGCACCCTGCCCTATCTTAATGCATGAAAGCTGAGGTAAGCCAATTCCGGCCCCACTATCCAACAGAAACAAACGCTCTAATTAATCTTCTATAAAAATAAAAAAGCCCTTTATTACAAGGGCTTTAGATTATTTTTTGCACATTGAATCTTAGCTGACCTCTAAAACGGAATATCGTCATCAAAATCGTCATAATTCGGCGGTGGCGGCATGGAACCTGAACCGCTCGATGGAGGCAACTGTTGGGGCTGATTGGCAGGTTTTGCTGAAGGCGCTGAATATCCTCCGCTCTGTGCTTGATCGCCAAAATTCGCTGTGCCACCGCTACGGCTGCCGAGCATATGCATCTCTGAAGCGATAATCTCAGTGGTATAACGATCTTGCCCATTCTGATCCTGCCATTTACGCGTCTGTATACGACCTTCTATATAAACTTGACTGCCCTTTTTTAAATATTCTCCGGCAATTTCAGCCAAGCGGTTAAAAAAAACCACTCGGTGCCATTCGGTCGCTTCTTTTTTTTCACCGGTTTGCTTATCTTTCCAGCGCATTGACGTTGCCAACGTGATGTTGACTACGGCTCCGCCTGTGGGCATATGGCGGACTTCCGGGTCTGCTCCCAGATTTCCTATTAACATAGCTTTATTCAACATTTTTAGTCTCCCATTGTTGCCGTCCCTTTACGGAAGCGGTTAAGCGTTGACATACTGTGTAATTAAATACTGCAATTGATCTTTATCCAGCTTTTGATTGTCCACCTTAAGGTAAACCAAAGCTTCTTCATAATGCAGGGTAATTTCCTCTACACCACTGATTTTAAGCATTTCAGCAACAAATGCATTAGCCTCCCGCTCGCTGAGGTGTTCCAGCGCTATCAGCATGTTCGCCACATAGCGGGGAGGTTTCATCCGGGAGGACACCAGCAACCAGCTGAATGCTGCGGCGGCACAAAATAAAAACACTGCGCTGACCCCGAATTTCCCATTAAACCAACCGCCGATTAATCCGCCCATAAAAAGCCCCAAGAACTGCGAACTTGAATAAGCACCCATTGCCGTACCTTTTAAATCAGCCGGTGCCGTCTTTGATATTAAAGACGGCAAGGTCGCCTCCAGCAGGTTAAAACCGCAAAAAAACAGCCATAAAAAACCGATAATTCCAAACAGATTTTGATGAGCCGCCGACAGACCCAATTCAGCCATTATCAATACCGCAATGGCGCCCAAAAACACTTGTTTCATTTTGCGTTTCTTTTCCGCCAGGATCACGAACGGTACCGCGAAAGCCATCGAAATAACGAAAACGGGTAAGTAAACCTGCCATTCATGTCCTGCCGATAATCCGGCTTTCCTCATCAATGAGGGCACAACAACGAAAATAGCCATTAGAATCAGGTGCAAGGTGAAAATGCCGTAATTCAGGCGTAATAGATCCGGATTTTTCAGCACCTGCATCGACTCTTTGGGAACGAACTCCGCATCCCGGTGCAGTTTGGACTGCTGGGGATTGGGGACGATATAAATAATCGTTAAAATAGCCAGCAGGGTGAGTACGGCAGTAACGCCGAAAACGCTCTGTACGCCGCCGAACCCTGAAATAATCGGTCCGGCTATGATTCCTAAACCAAACGAACCGCCGATGCTAATGCCGATAATAGCCATGGCTTTGGTGCGGTGAACTTCCTGAGTCAAATCCGCCACCAAGGCCATGATAACCGCTGAAACCGCACCGGCGCCCTGAAAAGCCCGGCCCGCCAAAACGCCGTAAATAGTCGTCGACAATGCCGCAATAACGCTACCGATAAAAAACAACACTAAGCCGATAATGATCATTTTTTTGCGGCCGAAACGATCCGACAACAAGCCGAACGGGATTTGCAGCAGAACCTGAGGCAATCCGTAAATACTCATGGCCAGGCCGATCAGCGCCGGGGTTGAACCCTCAAGCTGCTCGGCGAATAAAGATAATACCGGCAAAATCATAAATAGGCCCAGCATCCGCAAAGCATAAATGCTTGCCAGAGACCAAGTGGCGCGTTTTTCCGATGAGGTCATCGAACTCGTAATGTCTTGCGTTGTTGTCAAAACCGGTTTCTCCTTTTGAATCAGAATATCAAGAATATAATTCCACTTTCCAAGCATCTCCAGAGTATCGATAAAGATGCCCGATGCTTTACTCTACTACATGACTAACCCAGTGGTTTATCTCATCATTTTAATGATGTCCATTATAACAAGCTTTATTTGTAACGACTCAGCAGATGCTAACTTTAGTCATAAAGTACGGACGCAATCGGTTAGGGAATGGCAATTATATAACTGATGTATTTCTGCAAAACGGGAAGCTGGAGTCTGGAAACCGGCCGACAAGCGAATGTTCCGGACTATGTATTCAGTCACCGGAAGGCATGAAGTTCGCTTGTTTTTTCCGGATCCTTCATAGTAAATAATAAAGCGACCGAAAAATCTGGATACTGGCAATATTTGTCAGCAGGAGGAAGTTTGATAAAGAAAAAAGGCTGGGGGGTTGTCTATGAGTCAATCAAAACACCGGAGAAAGCACGCTCTACGTTATACGTAGTCGGCTTATTCCGGCTTAAAATCTTATCGACAAAAGTTATAAATCAAGATAGCCGGTCTCTTCATGCAAAACGGTATCCAATCCCTGTACCTCTTCATCGGAAGTGACGCGTAAGCCTACCCATTTATCCAGTAATTTCAAGATCAGGTAACTGAATGATGCACTCCAAACTATGGTAACAACAATCGCCAATGCCTGAATGCCGACCTGTTCCATTATCGAAACCCCTTCAGCCAAGCCCAGACCGCCCAGACTGCTTGCAGCAAAAACGCCGGTCAATAATGAGCCGGTTATTCCGCCTACACCATGAACCGAAAATACGTCCAGGGAATCATCGATTTTTAAGATGCGTTTTACATATTGGGTAGCGTAAAAACACACAGTACCTGCGGTAACACCAATTACCAACGCGCCAAAAGGTCCGACAAAACCGGAAGCGGGAGTGATGGTGCCCAAACCTGCAACCATGCCGGTTACAATACCTAAAACACTGGGCCTGCTAAAGCGCTTCCATTCTATAAACATCCAGGTTAAAGCGCCTGAAGCCGCACCAATATGGGTCACCAACATCGCCATTCCGGCGCGCCCGTCTGAGGTCAAAGCGCTACCGGCATTAAATCCGAACCATCCGACCCATAACATACCGGCGCCGGTCACCACCATGGTCATGTTATGCGGAGGCATCGCCGTAGTCGGAAAGCCTTTTCTTTTACCCAATACCAACGCAGCCACCAACGCCGCAACACCGGCATTAACATGGATAACGATACCGCCGGCAAAATCCATCGCACCCAAGTCGGCCAACCAACCGCCGCCCCACATCCAGTGACAGATCGGCAGATAAACCACAATTAACCATAAGCCGCTAAAGCACAGCATAGCCGAAAATTTCATGCGTTCCGCAAAACCGCCGACGATCAACGCCGGGGTAATAATTGCAAAGGTCATCTGAAACATGAAGAATACCGTTTCAGGAATACTGCCTTTTAACGAGGTTACGCTGATGTCGGGCAGAAACACCTTAGAAGCACCACCGATGAGTTTTTGCATGTCGCCGCCGTCGGCGAAAATAAAACTGTAAACGCCGGCCAGCCAAAGAATCGAGACCAAACAAGTAATCGCAAAACACTGCATTAACACCGACAACACGTTTTTGCTTCTCACCAATCCGGCATAAAATAGTGACAAGCCCGGTATCGTCATAAACAACACCAGGGCCGTCGAAGTTAAAACCCAGGCCGTATCGGCCTGGTTTAATTGATCCGCAAACGCATAATCAGGCAACAACAAGAGGCCTAAAAACAGCCTTCTATTTATTATTTTTAACAACATTTTTTTTCCTTGCGCCTAAATGGCGTCTTCCCCGGTTTCCCCGGTTCTAATACGAATAACCTGCTCTAAATTGGATACAAATATTTTTCCGTCACCGATTTTTCCGGTATTAGCCGCATTAACAATAGTTTCCACAGCTTTATCGACGACATCATCGGCCACGGCGATTTCCAGTTTGACTTTAGGCAGAAAATCGACCACATACTCGGCGCCTCTGTACAGCTCCGTGTGACCTTTTTGACGGCCGAAGCCTTTTACTTCCGTTGCAGTAACACCTGCAACGCCAATTTCAGATAATGCTTCTCTGACATCATCCATTTTGAACGGTTTAATGATCGCAGTTATTAATTTCATGTTTTCTCTCAGTTAGATAGCAAAAGTGTAGGTAACATCGGCTGCAATCATAGTGAATTATCAGTCAACATACAATTAATAGACCGGATAAAAGTACCCAACTACTCTACATTTTTGCCCTTATCGCTTCCGCTTAAACGCAAAAACGGGCGCAATAAGCGCCCGTTTTTTATAAAAACAAAAACTCAGCTTGAATTAAATGTGGTAAGCGGTCTCTCCATGCTCGGAAACATCAAGCCCGACACGTTCAACTTCTTCGCTGACTCGAAGCCCTATCACCATGTCTACGATTTTATAAGCAACAAAAGAGACTACGCCGGACCAGATGATGCAGACGCCCACGCCCCATGCTTGACTCGTAACTTGGCCGATCATACTGTATTCAGCCACGCCGTTAGCGACATAATCCCAAACGCCGGTACCACCCAGCGATGGGCTGGCAACAATACCGGTACCCAATGCGCCGAGCACCCCGCCAACGCCATGAACGCCGAACGCATCTAAAGAGTCGTCATAACCCAGCTTACTTTTCAGCATGGTAACCGACCAGAAACAAACCGCCCCGGCAGCCAAGCCCAGGAAGATAGATCCCATAGGACCGGCCCAACCGCAAGCCGGCGTAATCGCGACCAGACCGGCAACAGCACCGGAAGCACCGCCCAACATGCTGGGTTTGCCGCGCAACAGCCATTCCGCACCTATCCATGAAAGAGTCGCCGCAGCGCTAGCCAACAGAGTATTAACAAAAACTAAAGCGGAAAGACCGTTAGCTTCGAGGTTGGAGCCGACGTTAAAGCCAAACCAGCCCACCCACAATAAAGAAGCACCGATCATCGTCATGGTAACGCTATGCGGAGCCAGAGATTCCTTTCTATAGCCAATGCGTTTGCCGATCATCAAACAGCCTACTAAACCGGCGATACCGGCATTGATATGCACAACCGTACCACCGGCAAAATCCAATGCACCTTTTTGGAATATAAATCCCGCCGTAGCCGTAGCCGCTTCAGCAGCCGATGCGTCAGTATAGGCATCAGGACCGGTCCAATACCAAACCATATGCGCCATCGGCAAATAGGAAAAGGTGAACCAAATCAACATAAACAATAACACTGCGGAAAACTTAACGCGTTCGGCAAAAGCACCGACAATCAACGCCGGAGTAATAGCCGCGAAAGTCAGCTGAAATGCGACATAAATATATTCCGGAACGTACACGCCTTTACTGAAAGTGGCGGCAAGCGAATCCGGCGTGATGCCCTTAAGGAACATTTTGCTAAAGCCGCCGAAGAAAGCACTACCCTCGGTAAATGCAATACTGTAGCCGTAAATCGCCCACAAAATAGCCATCATTGAAAAGATTACAAACACTTGCATCAGTACCGACAGCATGTTCTTGGCGCGCACCATGCCGCCGTAAAACAAGGCCAAACCGGGAATAACCATCAGGATAACCAGCACGGTCGCCATAATCATCCAGGCGGTATCGCCTTTGTTGGCGGCGGGAGGGACTGGAACGGCGGTGTCCGCCAAAGAGAGTCCGGCATAACCCAGCAAGGTCAAGAGGGTAAAGGTTGTTAAAAGATGTTTCATAGTTCCCCCTTAATATTAAAGAGCTTCTTCGCCGGTTTCCCCGGTACGAATCCGGACAACTTGCTCTAAATTGGTTACAAAAATTTTACCGTCGCCTATTTTGCTGGTATTGGCCGCTTTGGTAATGGCTTCTACGGCCTGCTCCAACATAGTGTCAGCCACAGCCACTTCAATTTTGGCCTTAGGTAAAAAGTCAACCACGTATTCAGCGCCGCGATAAAGCTCGGTATGTCCTTTTTGACGCCCGAAACCTTTTACTTCGGTCACGGTTACTCCGGAAACCCCTATATCCGACAGCGCTTCACGCACATCGTCGAGCTTAAAGGGTTTAACAACAGCTGTTATTAGTTTCATTTGAGCCTCTTTTATAAATTTAAATCCAGCGTGACCTAAAACTTAAGCAGAGGGAGGCGAAGAAATATATCGATTAAAGCCGACTTTAGCCCCCCTTCACTAAGTTACGTTAAAAGTTGATTCCAAAGTCGGTGGAGAACAGAAACTGGTCTTTTTTGTTTCCACCATCAAATGGCAGATTGCCTGTAACCGCGCTAGTATCCACCCAGTCATAACGAACATTCGGGCGGATATTCAACCATTTCATCGGTTTCCAATTCATACCCGCGGTAATTGCGTAATAGCTGGCGGCGTTACACTTGATATCGCCGGCTTGACCGGCGTAACTACTACCGGCACCGTTGAGAGCTGCGGCTACACGACCAGGAGAACATACCCGAAAACCGTTTTGATCACGGAACCATTCAGCCCGAACACCCGCAGTCAGATTATCCTTAAGGTCATAGGTTAAATGCGAATTGACACCATACCATTCCGTATCTGTAGACACTCCACCCAATAAAATGCCATTGGCGTAACCATGATCATGTTGCAAAACCAGATGCGTTTTAGCCGTAACGTTATGTTTCAACACCATGCTATATAAGCCCCAAGACTGGCTGCTGTGCTCAGAAGTAGCCCCATAAGTACCGCTGATATTGGCTGAAGTGTCCTTGTCATCACTGGTCCAAGTGGTACCGGCTAAGCCGCCCCAGTTACCCAGCTGTTTATCCCAGCCGCCATCCCAACCGCCGGTCGCACTGCCGGTAGTCACACCGCCCATAACCGCCCAGTTTTTATCGACGGTATAATTGCCCATCACGCCGGTATGGGTGAACGGTTCGCCATATTGCATGGTATAAGCGTGGGTATAGAAAAAGTTGTCGGGAGCCGGAACAGTCTCGTAGCCAATCGGTGTATAAAAATGACCGGCCTTGATATTCAAGCCATTGCCGATAGGCGCATAAGCTTCGGCATAAGCTTGAGGTAGAGCAATATCGTAAAAACGATTGTCGCTGCTGCCGAGCATATTGAGATCCCAATGGCTCCGATTTAAAGGCTGGCCGGTATTCACATCAAATGCCGGAACACCGTAAGCTTGGGTAAAAATAGAATCGGTACCGAACATCGCATCAACACGTCCGCCGAAATCCCATGAGTCGCCTTCCGCCGCCACAGCGCGTTGCACGAATATATTTAACTGGTTTAATTGAAATTCGGCCGAACGATCGCCGAAAGTAACCGGGCCATTGAAATTATTACCGGGATCTGTCGAATTATAAGTCACCCCGGCATTAGCCCAACCGCCGACTTTCAAGCCAAGATTTTTCATAACCGAGCTTTCATTAGGGTCGCCTACGGTTTCAAGCAAAGTACTGGCTTCGGTCAAACTTTTCGCTTGTGCCACACCAAAAACAGAAACCAGTGCCATGCCCAATGCCAAGGGCTTTAGCTTGAAGTTATTATTTTTTAGATGGTTTTTCATATTAAAGATCCTTTACTTGATTGAACTCAAGGCAAAATGCCCACTACACAACTAGAAGCAAGGAAAATGCCAACTATCTTCAAGTTATAGCGCTCTAACTAGATATTTCTTAATATACTGAATTTATTTTATTATTTTTCAATATGTTAAAATGCCTACATAAAAGCCGGGTTAACTAAATCAGCGTAATAATCATTAATTAAGCCCAACAAAACTAAAGCCGCTTGCACTTTTTCTGTGCACAACGAGTTATTAATGCACTATAACCGCCCACTAATTACCTTACTTATTACCTTTAATTTAATTTAATTTAATTTTCGGATTATTCCGGTATCTTTTTTTAGTGGCTAATCCGGCAAAAAAAATGGTATCGTTATATCGTTTTGCATAAAACGCTGATCCCATATAATCCATACTCAGGAGACAAAATAAATGTCCGCAGCAAAAGTACTTAAAATGATCAAAGAAAACGACGTGAAATTCGTTGATTTTCGTTTTTGTGATACCCGCGGTAAAGAGCAGCATGTTACATTCCCCGCTCATTCCATTGATGAAGATACCTTTGAAGAAGGCAACATGTTTGACGGCTCTTCAGTTGCCGGTTGGAAACACATCAATGAATCAGACATGATCTTAATGCCCGACCCATCGACTGCCGTTATGGATCCGTTCTTTGATGACAACACTTTAATCTTGCGTTGCGACATCATTGAACCCAAAAACATGCAAGGTTACGAACGCGACCCGCGTTCTATCGCGAAACGCGCAGAAGCCTATTTAAAATCAACCGGCATCGCCGACACTGCATTTTTCGGTCCTGAAAACGAATTCTTTATCTTTGACGATGTCCGTTGGGGCACCGACATGAGCGGCTCTTTCTATAAAGTCGATTCGGAAGAAGCGGGCTGGAACTCGGAAAAAGTTTATCCCGACGGCAACACCGGTCACCGTCCAGGCGTTAAAGGCGGCTATTTTCCTGTGCCTCCAGTTGATTCGTTCCAAGACATGCGCTCTGCAATGTGCTTGACGCTGGAAGAAATGGGTCAAATAACTGAAGTTCATCATCACGAAGTTGCAACTGCCGGTCAGTGCGAAATCGGCGTGAAGTTCAATACCCTGGTCAAAAAAGCGGACGAAGTTTTAGAATTAAAATATGTAGTTGCCAACATTGCACACGCATACGGCAAAACAGCGACTTTCATGCCGAAACCCTTAGTTGGCGACAACGGCAGCGGTATGCACGTACACCAATCATTGGCCAAAGACGGCGTTAACCTGTTTACAGGCGATTTGTACGGCGGCCTGTCTGAAACCGCGCTGTTTTACATCGGTGGTATCATCAAACACGCTAAGGCATTGAATGCTTTCACCAACTCATCAACCAACAGCTACAAGCGTCTGGTTCCCGGTTTCGAAGCGCCTGTTATGCTGGCTTACTCTGCACGTAACCGTTCGGCTTCTATCCGTATTCCTTTTGTTAACAATCCAAAAGGCCGTCGTATCGAAGTCCGTTTCCCTGACTCAACCGCAAACCCTTACCTGGCGTTCTCAGCCATGATGATGGCAGGTTTGGACGGTATTCAAAACAAAATTCATCCTGGCGATGCTATGGATAAAGATTTGTACGACTTACCTGCTGAAGAAGCGAAAAACATCCCACAAGTTTGTCACTCATTCGACCAAGCGCTGGAAGCTCTTGACAATGACCGTGAATTTTTGACTCGCGGCGGTGTATTCACCGACGACGCTATTGACGGCTTTATCGCGCTGAAAATGGAAGAAGTGACTCGTGTTCGCATGAGCACTCACCCAGCCGAATACGATATGTACTACAGCTTATAAGATTCAGGCCTGTTTCAAACAGGCTCAGACCGACCCAAGACCCCGCAAGTTATCGACTTAGCGGGGTTTTTTATGCCCGGACAGTCTCACTCGAAACAACTAAATCCCGCTACTTTATTTGGAACGCTGGAATCTGCTGAGCAACTGACAAATCGGCGGTTTCACCGAACAGTAAGACGAAACACAAGTGCAGGTAATAGCTGGTTTTATTAGAAACTCAACATCAAGCAAAAAATACAAAACTATGAAAACCGGATTTTTGTACAAATTATCGAAATGAAGCACGATTTAAGAGAAATGGAAACGGCGTTAAAGCATGAAATAGAGTTTTCAAGGTCTGAAGATCCTGTCAAACCAAGGTGGAATTAATCCTGTGCGGGTGCCGTATTGTACGGCTCTGAAAATAAGCGGTTACACGATTTTATTTACCCCCGTTCACCTAAGATTTTCGTATCATCCCGAAAACAATAAGCGAATTTGACGACAACCAACAAGATAGAGTAAAACAAAACTCCCTTAGCTGTTGCATTCCTATGACATGTAACTTCCGGTAAATGGGTATATTTTGGATTTATTAATACTATCGACACTCAGCAATCGGCATCGAATCGACCAATAAGAACAAATGCATAAGCTGCTTCTATCCGCAGACTTTGTTAAACGGCTACTGTTTTTGAAAGGAATAAGTCATGAAAAAACACATCATGCTATCAACAATACTACTGGTGATTTGCAGCTTGTATACTGGCACCAACTATGCGCGCCACGGCCATTCCGGTTTTGGCTTTTATTTCGGCGCACCGCTTTATCCTTACCCTTATTATCGTGATCCTTTTTATTATCCTTACTATCCGCCAACTGTAATCACGGTACCGGTAACGCCGCCTGTCTATATCCAGCAATCGCCTCCGGCCGCCCAACACTATCCATCCGGCTACTGGTATTACTGCCGCAATCCCGAAGGCTATTATCCTTATATCCAAGAATGCCCAAGAGGTTGGCAACAAGTTGAGCCGATTCCCCCCTCACCTCGTTAAGGAGTTCAATCATGTCTCGCTTTTCTAAAATGTTTTCGGCCACGCTTATGCTCGCAGTCGGCGGTTGTGTCAGCTTGCCAACCGGGCCCAGTGTTATGGTGCTGCCCGGTTCCAGGCTATCATTCGAACAATTTCGTAATGACGACGCTGTCTGCCGCCAATACGCCTATACTCAGATTGGCGGCACTACCGCTAAGGAATCGGGGATAAGTAGCGGCGTCACCAGTGCTGTAATCGGTACGGCTTTAGGTGCGGCGGCCGGAGCTGCGCTCGGCGGAGGTCGCGGAGCCGCCATCGGGGCGGGTAGCGGTTTAGTGGGCGGCAGTTTGATCGGTACAGGTACCGCCGACCGCTCAATGTATGGCACCCAGGAACGCTATGATGTGGCTTATATTCAGTGCATGTACGCCAAAGGCCATCAGGTTCCGGTATCGGGACAATTCTCTAACGACAGCTTCCGTCAAGATGTACCGGCATCCTCGTTGAACATTCCGCCCCCACCGCCCGGCTCACCGCCGCCTGCTCCAAAAAGATAGCAGTATCTCAAGGGATGCCTCCGCTACCTTTAAAAGAAGAAATAGCAGCAAATTTTATTCCGACAATGCGTAAATCAAGCCGCCCCCTTATTATTCATATAAGGGAGGGGCGTTTTACTACGGTAGCAAAAACTCGTCCTGATCGGCAGATAAACCGGCGCGGGTAAAAAAATCTTCTCCAAGCATTGAAACGGGAACATCCTTGCATTTTAAGTTGGCAATCAGTTTGCCGTCTTTTTCAACGGAAACACCGTCTTTAGTTCCCCAGCCCTTACCGATGGCGGTATAAACGATATAGTTATAGTTACCGTTGATAAAACGCAAATAACCGCCGCCGCCACCGGCAAACATCAAGGTTCGCGCTTGAATATCTAAACGATGGGAAGAAGATTCGCTCGAGGCTGGAAATATCAGCTCCGGCGCATTTAGCTTCCCGAACCGATATTGTAAATAGCCGCCGGTAGCTGAAATATCTTTTGAGGCGCACACCGAAACAATTTTCTCACCTAACGAGCACGAAAAAACAGTTTGTTCTTGCTCGCCACAATGTGAATTAGCAGCAACGGCGGCTAACGAAAACAGATAAATCAAGCCCGTCAGTACAACTGCGTTTTGCTTCATAGACACTCTTATCAAGCCAGCAAAGCGTAGTATTGTTTAAAATGTTTAATACGATCATCCAAGCCAATAGTGCCGCCATTAACTTTTTTGGTGATCTCAGTAACGACCGCATCGCTTGAGCCTTTATCAGCCAACGCATTAAGAGATCGGGAATTCCAAAACCAAGCTGCGGATAATAAAGCGTAATTTTCCGAGACTAAGTCAGGGTTATTCAAAATATCGTCATCCACGGATTTGTCGAATGCACCGTAGTTGTCTTTGCCGGTCAACTGAATATAGCCGCGTCCTCTGTATTTGTAACCGTCTTTACTGGCTTCATCGCCGTTACCCATTCTATTGGCGTAAACCCGTGAAGCGATTTTTTCCGGTTGCCTGGCATAACTGTCGGCTAAATTGTCCGGGAAATATTTAGAAAATGTTTTTTTCAAGCCATCGGCGGAATAATTCAGATTCTCTTGGGTTGCTTTAAATCCGCCGCTTTCATGTCCGCATTGCGCTAAAAAATGGGCTAATCGGCAAGATGAGTTGATATTAAACTTTGTCGCACAATCCGGAATTTGGCTAATAACCGCATCAGGGATATGCCCTCCTAACTTATCCAACTTTAAACCATCGACGGGCGCAATATTCGAGCTGACAACAACATCCGAGAACATTTTTTCCCATGAGGCCGGACCCACAAGGCCGTCAGCGCTCAAGCCATTTACAGACTGCCAATCTTTTACCGCTTTTTCTGTGCCGGGGCCGAATATACCGTCCGCTACAAGCCCTAATTTCTCTTGCATCTTTTTTACATCATCACCTTTTGAACCAACTTTGAGTAACATTGTCTATCCCCTTAATGAGTTAAATTATCATAAATTTGACAGTGCTATGTGCCAAGCGGCCAAGGTTAGTTGATTTTTAGCTATTTCTCAAGCTTCTTTAAAAACTTATTGATACAACCCAACAAGGTTCAAGGTTTTTGTATGCGCTCAAGTCGGGCCGGAGCAGTTTATCGCGCCACTCGGAACAAGCTCATCCTGATTTTATGTTAAAACTCCTCCCAATCATCATTGCAAAGCTGTAGTTGCAGCTGCGGTTTAACGACTGTTTTGGCCTTTTTTGCATTCCAATCTGTTTGCTTCGCCGTGCCGCCGGTAGCGCGCGCAGTTATCGGTGCGCTAATGAGGCTTCCCAAAGCGCCCGCGTAATTGCGCGAAGCCTCGTTCATTTTAAAATTGCTTACCGTGATCGATAGGTTTTGCGCCTGCTCTTCCAACAACTTCGCCGAAGCGGCGGCTTGTTCCACCAGCGCAGCATTTTGCTGGGTTACATCGTCCATTTGACCGATGGCTTGATTGACTTGCTCGATACCGGCCTTTTGCTCCAGGGAGGCGGCATTAATTTCAGACATGATAACGGTTACGCCACGGATAGCGCGGAGGATTTCTTCCATAGTTAAGCCGGCTCGAGCGACCAGTTTGGAGCCGTCCCCCACTTTTTCCACCGAATCGCCAATCAGATCTTTGATTTCCCCTGCGGCAACCGCAGCGCGTTGAGCAAGACTGCGCACTTCCACGGCCACTACCGCAAAACCTCGACCTTGGTCCCCGGCGCGAGCCGCTTCGACAGCGGCGTTCAGGGCAAGTATGTTGGTTTGGAAAGCAATGTCGTCGATGACCGAGATAATGTCGACTATTTTATGAGCCGAGGCATTAATGTCATCCATGGTAGTCACCACTTGACCGACCACAGCGACGCCTTTGCCCGCTATCTCGGAGGCGTCGACGGCCAGCCGGTTGGCATGTTTAGCGTTTTCGGTATTTTGTTGCACGGTAGACGTCAGTTGTTCCATGCTGGCGGCGGTTTGTTCCAGACTGGCGGCTTGTTTCTCTGTGCGATGCGATAAATTATTATTGCCGGAGGCGATTTCTTGAGCCGCTGCGTTGATATTCCCAGTGGAATCTCTGATTTCTCCGACCAAACCTTTGAGGTTTTCGACAATACTGTTCATGCCGCCGGTGACTTCGCCGAAGCTGCCGGGATAGTTTTTGTCGATAGTTTGGCTCAGATCGCCTTGGGCGAGCGCATTGGCGACACGCAACACATCCTTAAAGCCGACATCGCAGGTTGCCATCAAATGATTGAAGTTGGTCAAAATCCCTTTAAACATAAAGTCGAATTTTTCGGTATCGCTACGCTTGGAAAAATCGCCTTTAGCACCGGCCTCGGCGAGCATTTTAATTTCGTTGTTTACCTCGAGAAAGGTCTTTTTGGCATTGTTCATGGTCTCGGTGATGACAATCGTTTCACCCGGCAACACATCCATGTCAACGGAAAAATCGCCTTGGGCATACTGAGTGACGATGCCAAGTAGCGTTCTATTGATGGCAATGCGCGATTGAATCAACTCATTAACGTCATGAGCCATTTTGGCATAAGTGCCGGAAAACTTTGCGACATCGAGTTGCTCTTTAACCCAACCTTGGGCATGTTTTTGCGCCATAAAATCGAGGCCGTTAACAAAAGCGTTAATCCCATCCTGCATGGTTTTCATCGAGCGCAATAAGTCTCCGATTTCATCTTTTTGCTCAACGTTAATAGTACTGTTCAAATCACCGACGGCAATGGCTCCAGCGACTTGTTGGACGGTTTTGAGCGAGCGCAAAATGCCGCGGCTGATCAGCATGGTCAAGACTACCGCGATGGCGACGCTGACCACGAAAATACCGACCAACAGGATGCCGTAGCCGTGTATGGCACCTTGCGCCTGAGTCTCGTTTTCCAGATTGCGGGTATTAGTGAATTTGACGGCTTCATCAATAGCCGCGCGATGCTGTTCGTAGGCTTGGCGCATCTGTATCAGGCCGGCCATTGCCGCATCGCGGTTGCCGCTCTGAATGCCGGGCAAAAAGCGCTGTTCGGCTTCATGGTAAAAGTTTTGGGCCGCCTGGTAAGAGCGCTCAAGCAAGAAATCATGGAGCTCCCGACCCAAAGACTGATCCAACCAAAATTGATGGCGGGATTCGTATTCGTTTTTTAATGTTTGAAAGCGCGCCGTCAATGCGCTGATTTCAGAGGAATCGGTGGTTTGGGTCAATTGCAGCGCCACCAGATAGGATTCGATAATATATTCCGGCGGCGGCAGAATATCGGCAATAATGTCTTTGCCCTGAATAATGCGCTGATAAACGGGGCCGTTCACATTCACGGTATTCATAACCTTGAATGTCGCCAAACCGAATACGGAAAAACCAATAACTAAAGTGCTCACTATGATCGCGCAACGCATTTTAATCGTTAACAGGCCGGAGTTTTTCAAGTTATTTAACATGATGTCTTTTCCTTTTTGCATTTTTAGAGGGTAAAGGCTGGACACTAATCGCTTCGACCAGGCAGCCGTCACAGCGGGTCATGCGTTGTGCAAAGGCTTATGTCCACTCGGCGGCAATATCGATTAATAAAATACGCTCGTGGTCCAGCCTAAGCGACAGCGTTTTACACAGCCTATCGGTATTAAAATCCCGGTAGCGCTCCGAAGTTACCAAACGATAGCTGTCTTTTGCCGATTCAAGCGCCAGCAATTGATAAAAATAAGGGCGCCATGCCCAGTTAAAGCCGAACTGTGCGGGATCTTCCAGCCATCGATCCTCGGCAAAATTAAAATTGGATGAGATTTGATCGCCTTCGTTATTGCATAAATAAAAGCGTAAGACCCCGCTGTCTTCAAACGGAGCCACCGCCAAAGCGTCGAGATGAAAGTCGGCTTGCAGGGCTTCTTTAAGCAGTTCGATCAAGCCCTTAATATTGGCGATAAACTGTATTTTGTGCGCTTCTTTAACTAAGGTGTTGGTTAAAAAGGTCTTTCTTAATGAAGCGATTTGTTGTTGGTAATGCCGGGGGGCTTTAAAATCGGCGGTAGCCGGAGAAAACAGATAACCTTGCATATATTGAGCGCCGCAGCTTAAACCGAAATGAAAGTCTTCCACGGTTTCCACGCCTTCGCAAACGATGCGGCAACCGGTGCGTTTCGCCAGCCGCGACAGCAAATGCACGATATCGCTGGCCACGCCGCCTTTGGCCGCGCTCTGGAATAACTGCATATCCAGTTTGATGATGTCGGGTTGTATCGACATCACGCGTTCCAGCTGGGAAAAACCGGCGCCGAAATCGTCAATCGCAATTTTCAAACCGTGTCTGCGATACACCGCGGCAATTTCAACCAGTTTGTCCAAATCGCCTTTGGATTCGGTGATTTCAATAATAATGCGGCTTCGGTCGATATTAAACTCGTCCAGCATCCGTAACGTCGGTAATGAGTTAAAGTCGGCGAGCCGGTCGATCCAGGCCGCTGAGATATTAATGGTCAAATAGCCGTTGCAACGGGATAAACTGAATTGCTTCAGCGCTTGGCGGCGAACTTCCCGGTCCCAAGCGATTAATTGCTCGGTCGCAATATCGGGACTGCAAAATAATGCACCGGCCGAAATAACCCGGCCGTCAGCAGCGTGTTGTCGGGCCAATGCTTCATAGCCGATGATGGTGCCGCTGGCCGCACCGACAATGGGTTGAAAATAAGGAAATAGCGTTTTTTGTGTTTCCATAGAAGGCTGTTGTTTGGCTACTGCTTCGTAACCGATGAAAGTGCCGCCGATAGCTCCAACAATAGCCTGGGGAAATCGCTTTTTTTTCGAATTCATAGGAATTTTTATTTTATGGAGTTCAGTTATGGAAATAACGGTTTTTGTCATTTCCCCGTTGCCGTTCATCGCCGGTTTTAGTGTGGAAAGTGTTGTCTTCAATAATTACCCGCTTTTTCAAGGCTCAAGCAAACGTTATGCCATAGCGGTCATGCTGTTTTTTTTCAATATAAATAAATAAATACATATACTTATAACTCACACACTGTTAAGGATGAACTATATATTTTTTGCAAAGCGCATCGACTCGGTGCGTTTGTTGGCTTAAGCCGCACCAAGAGCATTCTCACAGTAATGATTTCGAAGTATGAATCGGCCTAAACGACCCGTTCTTTTAAAGCCCCGTGTGCTTTATCGGAAACCGCCTTATTTAAGTAATTCCGCCATCGCAATAACGTTTTTTGCCATTTCCCCGATCGCAATATTACGATCCATCGCCAGTTTTCTAAGAGTGTGATAAGCCTCGTCTTCGCTAAAGCCGCGGGTTTTAATCAAAATGCCTTTGGCCCGGTCGATCAGTTTCCGCTCTTCAAGCTTGGATTTGGTTTTTTCCAGTTCCGATTTAAGCCGTTGCTGCTCCTTAAATCGGGCCACGGCGATAGTGATAATACTGTTAATACGGCTGGTTTCCAGGCCGTTGACAACATAAGCGCCGACTCCGGCTTTAACGATTTGATTGATCGTGTCGGTGGTATCATCCGCGGCAAAAATAATGATAGGTAGTGCAAGGTGCTGATTAAGGTAATGAATATCCTGAAAATACTTTTTGGGGCTGTCGATATTGAAAATAACGATGTCGACGTTAGCCTGCGTCACTAAAGATTGAATATCGCTTTTTGATTTCGCTGCATTGATAACCGAATAACCTTGGGCCGCCAGTATTTTTTCCAATAAGCGGTCGGCGGATTCATCTTCAATAAGGAGTATGGTTAAGGCATTCATTCCGAAAAAGTTAGCACAAATTACGCCATTTACCGAGCATAATTGAATTACTCCGCCTAATTCTAAAAAAACCAGCCGAATTCGATCCTTCCGCGTAGGCGACCGGCCAGCCTCCTTTGCCGCTGTCACAGGCCTTGGTGACCACGCAAAAAATATCTTCCCACCACGGTTGTTATAGATTTACCGGAATAAGGCTATTCACTCGTTTAATGTAACTCGCACTAATAAATCCCAGCTATCGTTCCCACGCTCCGGAGACTGTGAAAGTATTATCAAAATGAGTTTAAAAACCTATTCACCACGAAGGCACGAAGATCACGAAGGAAAAATAATTGTTTAAACTCAATCTATTGAAAACTTCGTGTCCTTCGTGCCTTCGTGGTGAATGCTTTTGTTTTTGTTCTAAAACGAATACTTTCACAGTCTCCGGAGCGTGGGAACTACTCGGGTCTGCGGAGTATTTATTGCCAGTTACTTAAGCGAACAAAATTGGCGCCGGATCGGGGACGTATGCTAAATCATTCAACACCCGATTGAGTTAAGCGATTTTTTTAGAATAAACCGAATTGCGCATAAGCAATGCCGAATGAAAATCAGATTGCCGCCGCACTCATAAAGAGCATCATTTATTTTAGCGCACCATCTTGACTCATTGAGGTGCATGGCTTTTAGATGAATGCGTAAGTCAGCTATTAAAATGACTCATTTGTTAACTATGGCACGGCTGTTGCTCTGTAACCTCGAACACATAATATCGTTACCGGGGTTGTATATGAGCGTAAAACAAACACTAGTCGTCATTGGTAATGGCATGGTCGGGCAGCACTTTTTATCGAGTCTGGTCGAAAGCACCATTAAAGAACATTATGAAATCATTACCTTTTGCGAGGAGCCCAGAGCGGCCTATGACCGGGTGCATTTATCGGCGTTTTTTACCGGCACCACGGCAGCGGAGCTGTCTTTAGTCGAAGACGGCTTTTTTGACCGGCACGGCATTACCCTTCATCTCGGCGATAAAGCCGCAAGCATCGACAGGGCCACTAAAACCGTCACTTCGGCAAAAGGCTTGACCATCGCTTACGACAAGCTGGTGCTGGCGACCGGTTCTTATCCGTTCGTGCCGCCCGTTCCGGGCCATGATCGCGCGCAATGTTTGGTTTATCGCACCATTGAAGATCTCGAAGCCATTGCCGCCGCCGCGAAAACGGGCAAAATCGGCACCGTGGTCGGCGGCGGCTTGTTGGGTCTTGAAGCGGCCAAGGCCTTAATGGATTTAGGCTTGGAAACCCATGTCGTCGAATTCGCGCCGCGCTTGATGGCGGTGCAGCTTGATGACGCGGGCGGCGCAATGCTGCGGCGCAAGATTGAGAATTTAGGCGTCATTGTGCATACCGGTAAAAACACCAGCATCATTACTGACGGCGAAAGCTGCATCAACAAAATGTGTTTTGCCGACGGCGAAGAGCTGGAAACCGACATCGTGCTGTTTTCCGCCGGTATCCGTCCGCGTGACGATATTGCCAGAGCTTGTGGGTTGGAAGTCGGTCAGCGCGGCGGCATCGTTATCGATAACCAATGCCGCACCTCGGATGAAAATATTTATGCAATCGGCGAATGCGCATTGTGGAACGGCATGATTTACGGCTTGGTCGCGCCCGGTTACACCATGGCGCGCACCGTCGTAGCCGATTTGGCAGGCAACGATGCGAGCTTTACCGGTGCGGACATGAGCACCAAGCTGAAGCTAATGGGCGTTGATGTAGCCAGTATCGGCGACGCCCACGCAAAGACTCAAGGCGCGATGGTTTATACCTACCAAAACGGTGCAAGCGAAATTTATAAACGCCTGGTAGTCAGCCAGGATAAAAAACAATTGCTCGGCGCGGTGCTGGTCGGCGAGGCGTCGGGTTACAGCACCTTATTGCAATATTGCTTGAACGGTATCGAATTGCCGGAAAACCCCGATGCATTGATTTTACCGCACCGCTCCGACGAGTCGGTCGGCTTGGGTCCGGATGCCCTGCCCGCTTCGGCGCAAATTTGCTCCTGCTACGACGTGACCAAAGGTGCGATTTGTTCGGCGATTGAAGGCGGCTGCATGACCATGAGCGCATTAAAAGCCGAAACCAAAGCCGCGACCGGTTGCGGCGGCTGTTCCGCGTTGCTTAAATCAGTGCTGGATTCGGAATTGGCGAAACAGGGTTTTGAAGTTAATACCGATATTTGCGAGCATTTTGCTTATACCCGCCAAGATCTTCATAACCTGATTCGGGTTGAACAGATTAAAACTTTTTCCGACTTGTTGCACAAACACGGCAAAGGCCACGGCTGCGAAATCTGCAAACCGACCGTCGGCAATATCCTGGCTTCGCAGTGGAATGAGCACATCCTGGAAAAAGATCATTTAGGCTTGCAAGACACTAACGATACCTTTTTAGCCAACATGCAAAAAGACGGCACTTATTCGGTCGTGCCGCGCATCACCGGCGGCGAAATCAGCCCCGATATGCTGATTGCGTTAGGCCAAGTCGGCAAGAAATACAATCTTTATACCAAAATCACCGGCGGCCAACGTGTGGATTTATTCGGTGCGCGGGTCGATCAATTGCCGCATATCTGGAAAGAACTGATCGACGCCGGTTTCGAATCCGGTCATGCTTACGGCAAATCCTTGCGCACGGTTAAATCCTGCGTCGGCAGCACTTGGTGCCGTTACGGTGTCGATGACAGCGTCGGATTGGCGATAGAATTGGAAAACCGTTACAAAGGCTTGCGTTCCCCGCATAAAATCAAGTTTGCAGTATCCGGCTGCACCCGCGAATGTGCCGAAGCCCAAGGTAAAGATGTCGGCGTTATCGCCACCGAAAACGGCTGGAACCTGTATGTCTGCGGCAACGGCGGCATGAAACCGCGCCATGCGGATTTATTCGCGACCGGTTTGGACAAAGAAACCCTGATCAAATACATCGACCGCTTTTTAAGTTTTTATGTGCGCACCGCCGACCGTTTGCAACGCACCTCGGTGTGGATGGAAAACATGGAAGGCGGACTGGATTATTTAAAATCGGTCGTGCTTGAAGACAAGCTGGGACTGTGCGATCAACTTGAGCAGCAAATGCAGTATGTGATCGACACCTATCAATGCGAATGGAAAAATGCGATTGCGGATGAAGCCAAGCTCAAACGCTTTAGACATTTCATCAACAGCGACCGGCCCGATGATAATGTGATTTTTGTAGAAGAGCGCGGCCAGATTCGCCCCGCCGATGAAAACGAACGGAAGCATTTTAAATTAGTGGAGGTAGCCTAATGGCTCAGTGGATAGATGTTTGCAGTGTTGATGATTTGCAGCCCGATTCCGGCGTTTGCGCGCTGGTTGAAGGCGCGCAGGTGGCGATTTTCTGGATGCCGGAAACCGAGGCAAAAGTGTATGCAGTCGGCAATTACGACCCGTTCGGTAATGCCAATGTGCTGTCGCGCGGTTTAATCGGTGATATTGGCGGGCAGCCGGTGGTTGCATCGCCCCTGTACAAACAACATTACAATCTGCAAACCGGCGTTTGCCTGGAAGATGAAAGCGTGAAAATACCCGTTTATGCGATTCGCATTGACAACGGCAGCGTTCAAGTCGACCTTTCATCATTGCCGCAGGACCGGGAGCCCGCGTTATGAAATACAACTATCATCTTCATATCGTTCCCACGTTCCGGCGTACCCTCTGGGGCATAAATGGGAATGCATCCTGCAACGCTCCAGCGTTGCCATACTCGACGCTGGAGCGTCTCTACGGCATTCCCACGCCGGAGCGTGGGAACGATGCGATTTCTTTATTCCAGCTGGACGGAGCAGCATCATGAAATACAATTACTACATCGCCGATGTCTTTACCAAACAGATTTTCAGCGGCGCGCAAATAGCCGTTTTTCCGAATGCCGAAGGCTTAAGCCCGCAGCAAATGCAGTTGGTCGCCAGGGAATTGAACTTATCGGAAACGGTATTTGTCTTTCATCCCGATAAACAAAGCAGCAACCGCGTGATGCGGATTTTTTCGCCGCTCAGCGAAATCGATTTTGCCGGGCATCCGATTATCGCGACCGCGTTTGTGTTGGCAAGTTGCGGTGATATTCAGTTGAAAGACGCGGTTACGCCGATGGTTTTCGAGCAGAATACCGGACCGGTTAATGTCAACATTTCCGCTGAAGACGGCCAGCCCAGTTTTGTCCAGTTCAGCCGCAAAGTGAGTTCGGTCATCGATTACTTCACGCCCAGCGATGAAGACTTGGCGAGTTTTTTGAGCATACAGCCGTCGGAACTCGACCATAAAAAATATGCGATGCGTTTGGTGTCTTGCGGCGTTCCGTATTTGATCGTCCCGGTTTGGCGTTATGAAAGCGTCAGGAATGCGAAGTTCAATTATGCGGCCTGGAGTCAGTCGATTGCCCCGCAAACCGCCGCGCAGGAAATTTTGCTGTTTTCCCCGAAAACGCCGTATGCGGATGCGGATTTTAACGCCCGTTTGCTGGGGCCGAGAATCGGCATTCATGACGACCCGCCGGTCGGTAGCGCGATGCCTGCGTTTGCTTCGTATTTGTGCTCATTCGATTTTATGCAAAAAGGGACTTATACCTTTACCGTGGATCGCGGTGATGGATGTAACCGGCGCAGTGTGCTGAATTTGGAAATGGATCATAAGGGGGAGAATACGCTGACTATTCGGGTTGGCGGCGCGGCGGTGATGGTGGCGGAAGGGGTTATGAATATTCCTGACTAAGATCATTCGATTAAACTCAAACGGGTGTTTTTTGAAGGTGTATTTTTAGTTTGCTTAAAAAGGTGGCTATCGATAATTGAATATCTATAGTATCTTGCCTAACGGATTATCGGGGTTGCGTTATACACCGATAATTGGAATTTAATATACACCTACTTAGGTGTCTACTTAACGTTAGGCTACTCACATGAACAATGTGCGACAAAATCTCAATATTCCGCTCGAACGAAATGAGCATTGGGGGCTAGTGCTGTTATTGGCAAGCGTAATAGCTGTAGGTATCTCGGCATTTTTTAGTTCGAGCTTCGCAATTGTATTTGCCGCCTCATGCTTAGTTGGCTTGCCAGTGCTCTGGTTATTTTTATTCCCACCATTTCATGGCGCCGCATTCCTAAAACGGGGGCGCTTTGGTTTTGGGCATCTCGGCATTTATTTTGTACTGTCCGCGTATTTGTTACTGTCCAAGAAAGTTCTGGTTCCACTTGTTGCTGGAGTAATTGAGCGTGTTTTTCTTTGACCACCAGCCTAACGAATAAGGTTAGATTGTGTGAGCGATAGCGAACCACAATCTGTACCGGTTGTTGGACAAGCCGGGATCGGGTCGGGGTAACGGGATTGCGCCCGTCACCTCTCCCACACCACCGGTAATGCGGTTTTCCGCAACGGCGGTTGAATCCAACAGCCTATGCTGTTGAGAGTTCTGAGGGTGCGTACAATCCATAACGTCTTAAAGT
>JAPLRU010000103.1 GCA_026399025.1 Methylobacter sp. | reverse complement strand
TTGAAAGCTTCGTGTCCTTCGTGCCTTCGTGGTGAATGCTTTTGCTTTTGTTCTAAAACGAATACTTTCACAGTCTCTCCGGCGTGGGAATTCATCCGGCAACGCTCCAGCGTTGCGTGACGCTGGAGCGAGGGAGCGGTAGCTGTGGGGGATGTATTACTGCGAGTTACCTTAGCACGTGCAGTCAATAGCGGAAGTGCTGCGTTATAGAGCTGTGAATTGATTGAGCAACAGGACAGCTCAAAATTCAATCCAAGGTAAGTTGGAGTGCAGGCTTCGCCTGCTGGCAGGCGAAGCCTGCACTCCGGATGCCTGAATGAATGTTGCTCGATCAGTCATGGCATCTATATTGCGATAGATCAATAACATTCTTGGGTCTTTCCGGTGCGAAAAATAAGTTTTCAGTTCAAATTGGTGCAAATCATCTGAATCATGTGGAGTGTATACAAGTTGACTGTCGAACTTGTCTGTCACTTTGTTGAAATTGCCTGTCATGCCGCCTTGCCGGTATTCAATACACAAAGAACGCACACGATTTATATTCCCTCTTTCCAGCTCTTCTCGAAGAGACAGGAAGCCGGTTATTGAAGTTATTTCGTGCGCGCTCTAAGGATGTGACCTGAACTCGCTATCGGTTAACGCAAATGTATCATGGCGCGCTAATTGCTTGCTATTATGGGTTCCATGAATGGGTAGCCGTTGACCTGCTATCTCATAGAGTCTATTTTAAAATTAATGCATTAACTCACTATGAAAACGACTCAACTCGACGAATTAGACGCTTATTTCCAGCAAGTACAGAGCATTATTCTGCGTCGACAGGATTGGGTAACCGGCCTGCTGCCGGCGAGTACCGCCGTTAATGTCCACGGCAACTATACCGATGCCTGGGTAAGGGATAACGTCTACAGCATCCTCGCCGCATGGGGGCTCGGGCTTGCCTACCGGCGCATTGATGCTAAAAACGAGCGCATCTACCTGCTGGAGCAAAGCACGGTTAAACTGATGCGCGGATTGCTGACCGCGATGATGCGCCAAGCGGACAAAGTCGAAAAATTCAAGCAATCGCAGAATCCGTTGGATGCCTTGCATGCCAAATATCATACAAAAACCGGTGCCGTCGTGGTCGGCGACCATGAATGGGGACATTTGCAGTTGGATGCGACCTCTTTGTTTTTGTTAATGCTGGCTCAAATGACGGCATCCGGATTGCGCATCGTGTTTACCATAGACGAAGTGAATTTTGTGCAAAACCTGGTCCACTATATCAGCCGGACTTATCGCACCCCGGATTACGGTATCTGGGAGCGCGGCCACAAAATCAATCACGGTATCGCCGAGCTGAACGCCAGCTCAATCGGCATGGCAAAAGCGGCATTGGAAGCCTTGTCGGGTTTTAACCTGTTCGGCAAAGACGGCGGGCAAGCGTCGGTTGTGCACGTGATCAGCGACGACATCGCCAGAACCCGGATTACACTGGAATCGCTTTTACCCAGGGAATCTATTTCCAAAGAAGCCGATTCGGCCGTTCTCAGTATCACCGGATTCCCGGCCTTCGCGGTTGATAGCCCGGCCATCCGAACAAAAACGGAAACCATTATTTGCAATAAACTGGAAGGCCGTTACGGCTGTAAACGTTTTTTATTGGACGGCCACCAAACAGCCATAGAAGACAGCCATCGCCTCTATTACGATCCGCATGAACTCAAGCAATTTATGGACATCGAATGCGAATGGCCGTTGTTTTTTACCTACTTATTACTGAACAATTTATTTTCGGGCGATAACGAAGCCGCGCTGCGCTACCGTACTAAACTGGAAGATTTGCTGGTGGAACAAAACGGTCAGCAGTTATTGCCGGAACTGTACGCCGTGCCTATCGACTCGATTGTCGCGGAAAAAGCCCAGCCGCGCAGCCAACAGCGCGTTCCTAATGAAAATGTGCCGTTAGTTTGGGCACAAAGCCTTTTTATATTGGGTAGCCTGATTCAGGACGGTTTGCTGTGCTGCGACGATATAGATCCCTTGGGTCGGCACAAAGCGATTAATCGGCAGGATTGCAAGCTGCAAATCCAGTTATTGGCGCAGGACGAAGCCGTACAAGACAGCTTAAGCGAGTACGGTATTCCCACGCAAACGCTCGCTGAAATAGCGCCTGTTCAGATAAGAGAGGCTAATGAGTTAGCCGAGGCCTATACGCATGTAGGCAGGAACGATCTCATCGGTTTAACCGGCAGGCCTATGCGGCAATTACGCACTTTGGCTACATCCAAAATGTACATATTGGCCGGCGAGCGCTTGCTTTTTTTACCGCAGTGCCTTAATCAAAAAGGTTTTTACTTGGCGATGGACAACCGTTTGCTTATTCAGCGTTTGCGCCTGGAGCTCTCGTATATTCATAATCATTGGGACAGGCCGGGTAATCCATTGCTGGTTATCAACATAAAGCACAATATGTTGGGCAGCCATCATCGTGAAATTCTGATTGAATTTCTCAAAGAGCTGCAACAAGGTTCCACTCAAGGCATTTCCTTGCAGCTGGGTACGGTGTTGGATTTTGCCGACACCTCCAGTCAGGAAAAAATTAATTACCTGCATGATTTTCAATTTTCCAAAGCCTCTTGGCAGGAAGTCGAGCGCCCGTTTTTTCAGGTATTACCGATAGATACCGATCCGCCGGAACCTTTAGACAGTCAAACCTTAACGGAGTGGGGAATCGGCACCGATGAAATACTCATTGAGCAGCTAAAAACCAACGCCAATCTTTATGCTCAACTTGAAGTATTAAGTTTACTGAGTCTTCGCCACGGTCTGGATTACGATACCGGCTTGCAAGCCATGGATGGCGGCGCCGGTTATGTGCGCGACTTGCTCGATGAGATCTATGAACGGGCAGGCGATCGTCATGCGTGGTACATTGTCAGGCGCTGTGCCGGTTTGCTCGGCAAATACGATATAAATCTGGAGCAAGCGGCCACCGAAATATTGGCCCGTCAACACGCGCTGACCTTAGGCCGGGCCTACAGCGGCAAGGCCACCTTAGTGCGTCCCGCCGACTCTTCGGAAATTTTGCACACTATTCGCACTTATAATGATGATGCCGGCGAGCAGATCATTATTCAGGAATTGGTTATCTATTTGGGCATGCTGATCAAATCAGCCCCGGAACTGTTTACCGATATGCACACGGTGCGGGTCGGGCATATCCTGCAATTGATCGTGGTTAGGCAAAAACGCGAATCCGCTTGCGAGACGGTGGATCAGGCTTTCAACGAGATTCTTTCCTTATCGCCTTACCGATTGTCTGGAAAAGTCAAAGAAACGTTGAAAGACTACAATAACACCGAAGATCAATTGGGTTTAGCCGAAACATTACATTACGAAGGCGATTGCCGGGAGTTAGCCGGGGCGCGCTTTCCCAAAAACATGGACCCGGAAGATCGCGCGGAAATCGAGGATTGGTATCATTGGCGCGAACAGCAAGGCAGTATCGGTAGAGAGAATAATGCCTTTTTTGCCAATGTCTGGGATATCCTGCATCATTGCAAAGGCTTGATGATCGGTGAAAAGCTCAGCAGCAAAAACCGCTTGGATAGCGAAACCACCCTGTCGCAGATGACCCCCGGCGAACAAAGCTTTAAGCTACACGTCAGCCATTTGCTGAACAAAATCCAAGCCCCGGTTTATCGCCAATTAACCGTAGAAACGCTAAAAGCGATGGCCTCTATTTTTCGTGACTACCCGTCTTTATATATTGACGATACGTTATCAATAGAGGTTATTATTGACCATGCGGTAAGGCTTAACTGGTTACAATTGCACTCTGAGAATAAAGAAAATTACGAAAATTATGCGGCATTCGCGTGGCAGGTTTTTTGCCAATTACCGCCGCATCAAGCGGCCAACCGCATCCTCGATGCGTTGATACATTTACTTAACAATAACTGAAGGAACTTATCGTGATACTAGCCGGCGATATAGGTGGAACAAAAACGGTATTGTCTATTGTGAGTCGGGATACCGACGGATCGTTAACCTGCGTACAGGAGCAAACCTACGCAAGCGGGCAGTTTGCGGAATTCGATGATATTTTGACGGCCTTTTTACCCGCTGACGTGACTATCCGCTCAGCCTGTTTCGGTGTCGCCGGTCCGGTGGTCAATGAACGCTGCCAAACCACTAATTTGCCGTGGTTGTTGGATGGGGCCGCCCTGAAAATAAAATTGGGCACGGCTAAAGTAAAACTCCTGAATGATTTGGAAGCCATGGCGCTGGGCATGTTGTCCCTGCCTGAACATGACTTGGTCGAGCTAAATCCCAATGCGGAAACGTTGGTCGGTAACAGCGCGGTGATCGCGGCCGGAACGGGCTTGGGCGAAGCTATTCTGTATTGGGACGGCGATAAGCACCATGCGCTGGCGACCGAAGGCGGACATACTGACTTTGCCGCTCAAAACGCGCAACAGGATCTATTGCTGGCGTATCTCAGGAAAAGTTACGCTGAGCATGTCAGTTACGAACGCATCCTATCGGGTATCGGTTTCAGTCATCTCTATGACTTTCTTTGTGAACAAGGTTTTGCACCGGCTTGCCCGGCTGTTCCCGATATCAATAGCGATATTGACCGGAATGCGGTGATTTCCCGGCTGGGCGCTTCGGGTGAAGACCCTCTCTGTGCCGAAGTTGTCAGGCTTTTTGTTGAGCTCTATGGCGCCGAGGCAGGCAACTTGGCCTTAAAGTCATTTGCAACCGGCGGCGTTTTTATCGGCGGCGGCATAGCGCCAAAAATATTATCGGCTATGCAAGACGGTCAATTTATCCGTGCGTTTAAAGCGAAAGGCCGGTTTGTTCCGTTGCTTGATAAAGTCTCGGTGAAATTATCGTTAAACCCGCGCACGCCTTTAATAGGGGCCATTAACTATTTTGATCTTTAAAAGGCGCTCAGCCTTTGCTTTCCAAGCCGATTGAAGTGTTTGAGTTTTGTAACGAAGTCGCCTGTTTTTGCTAAAGCCGTAAACCGGCTGATAGTGTTATTGCGTTTTTTATTGAGACAAAGCGGTACTTGTCTTCCACTGGCCAGTCCCTTAAGCGAATATATCTTACATCAACACAACATTAGTTATTGACTCACGGCAGATAATCGAGTCTAATGGCGCTCTTTTGTAGGGCCGCCCAGGTAGCTCAGTCGGTAGAGCAGAGGACTGAAAATCCTCGTGTCGACGGTTCGATTCCGCCCCTGGGCACCACTGCAAAATCAGCACTAGTTCAAAACGCCCAGGTAGCTCAGTCGGTAGAGCAGAGGACTGAAAATCCTCGTGTCGACGGTTCGATTCCGCCCCTGGGCACCATGAATAGCTTTAAAAATAACCGGCCAATGCGTCGGTTTTTTTATGTCCGAAGGTTTTAGTTTGTAAAACGGTCGGGTAAGGACAAGGCATTACTGCCTTGTCCTCCCCTAAGAACCGTGCGTGCAAGTTTCCCTGCACACGGCTCAAGCCTCTACAAAGGCGCCTTTCGGCACCCGGTTTCACCACTGTT
>JAPLRU010000027.1 GCA_026399025.1 Methylobacter sp. | reverse complement strand
TCCCCTCACCCAACCCTCTCCCTCTGGAGAGGGCTTTGTACTGTTTAAGTTAACAGTATCGACCCATAGTTGAGGTCCCTCATTTTCCAGTGCTTGCAAAGCTTGACTTTTTAGGCTTGTTTCGTCACATTCTTCGTGGCTTTCAAGCCACCCGGCCCAGTCTTTTTGCTCGGGGAAAGTAGAACGGCTGATTAAAATCAGGTTCGCGGAGAAGTTTTCCGCCAGATATTCCGCCAGCGTCAGCCCGATGCCGCCCAAACCGCCGGTAATCAGATAAGTGCCTTGTTGTTTTAACAATGACCTTTTCTTGATTTTCGCTTGCTCTAAATGAACAGCTTGATAAGACGGCAACCAGCGCTGTTTGCCGCGATAGGCTATGACCCTGTCGTCCGTTTTGCTTAGAACTTCCGCTAACAGCTGGTCAATCAGTCTTTGTTCCGATTCGGTATTTGCGGTCGGCAGAATCACATCCACATTTCGGCATTGAATGTTGGCATATTCCTGCGGAATGGTTTGCACGGGGCCCAGCAAGGTTGCTTTTTCCGCTTGCAGTGGTTCCTCTCCGGTAACGGCCTGCATATTGTTGGACACGGCAATCAGTTCCAGCGGCGATTGTTGCGGCTGTTTTCCGAGCGCCTGCGCCAGAAACAGCAAGCTGTAAAAGCCCATGGTCTGCGCCTGTTCGGTGATTTCGGCTTCCGTTCCGCTATTATCAAAGCGATTAACCGACCAAAGATGAACAATGGTTTGCGGAAAGTTTTGCCTAGCGTTCAGCTCATTTAACAGGGTTTCATAGTGTTCCGCTGCTTCCGGATTCAGCACATACGCGTTGTCGGATAATTGACGCCATTCTGTGCCGGTCTTGACCGTGACAACCGCCTGTCCAAGCCCTTCAAGTTGTTCGGCCAATGAGTCGCCAAGACCGCAATCGTCGACAAACAGCAGCCAGCCGGCGGATTCCGGTGCTTGTTCCTGCTCCAGCCATATATTCAGTGGCGCGGAAATTTTCCAGGTAGGTAGATAAAACCAATCCGCCAGTTTTTCTCTGTTGTTTTGCGGAACCGGCGAATTTCCCTTCGGCGCGTCTTTGCTGTCGATCCAATAGCGCTGACCTTCAAAAGGATAGGTCGGCAGCGTTATCCGGGAGGGCTTCATTGGCTCATGAACAGCAAACCAGTCCACCGATGTCCCGGCCAGCCATAGTTTGCCTAACGCGGCAAGAACCACCTGATGATCGTCAACAGGGTCTTTGGGCGAAGGCAAGGAGGAAACGGTTTCCGGCTCGCCTGTCGAAGGAGAACGGCGCTTGACCAAGGTCGTCAACACCCGTCCCGGCCCCACTTCCAGAAACACCGATTGCGGGTCTTTCAACAAGGTTTCTATGCCGTCGGTAAAACGTACCGCGGAGCGCAAGTGTTGAGCCCAGTAATTCGGATCGGTCGCCTGTCCGGCAGTAATCCAGTCGCCGCTCAAATTGGATATATAAGGCTTTTGCGGCGCTTTCAGTTCCATTTTTTTCAAGCAATCCACAAAAGCCGGAAGGATAGGTTCCATCATCGCCGAATGAAATGCGTGGGACGTATACAAGCGAATGGCTTGAATATCCTGAACGGCTAGGCGGTTTTCCAGGGCTTCTATAGCTTCGCTTGGGCCGGAAACGACGCATAAGCTCGGCGCGTTGACGGCGGCCAGCGAAATATCCGGGCTTAAATACGGCTGAATCTGCTGTTCCGATAACACCACGCTGAGCATAGCCCCTGCCGGAAGCGACTGCATTAAACGCCCGCGCAGGGCAACCAATTCCAGCGCCTGTTCCAGCGAAAACACGCCGGCCAAGCAGGCGGCAACGTATTCGCCGATACTGTGACCCAACATCGCGGCGGGCTTAATGCCCCACGCCATCCATAATTGCGATAGCGCATATTCAATGACAAACAAGGCCGGTTGAGCGACCATCGTTTGTTCGAGTTGCGTTGCTTGTTGCTCGGTTGCGCCATTATCGGGATACAGTATTTCCCTTATATCGAGTCCCATCAACGGGGTCAGGATGTTCGCGCAACGGTCGACCTGCTCGCGAAAGATCGATTCATTGGCATAAAGTCCCGACGCCATGTTGACATATTGGGAACCTTGACCGGAAAACAGGAATACCACCGGACGGTTATCGCTCTCGCATTTTCGGTTCAACAGTCCGTTTGCCGTGCTTAGCGTCTTTACCGCCTCGTCCACGCTCCGGCAAACCAACATACGCCGATGCTTGAACATTTTGCGCCCGGTATTCAGCGTAAACGCCGCATCGGCAAGATTAAAATCGGGATTTTGCCTGAAATGTTCGGCAAGGTTCGCGGTAGCTTTTTCCAAGGCGGACTCCGTTCTCGCCGATAACAACAGAACTTGTGGGCGCGATTCATAGCTTGCCGGAGAAGTTTCCTGCGCTTCCTCCAAAACCAAATGGGCATTGGTTCCGCCGATGCCGAACGAACTGACGCCCGCCCGGCGCGGAGCTCCGTCTGATGCCCATTCGGACTGTCGGTTGTTCACATAAAACGGGCTGTCTGCGAAATCGATTTCAGGATTGGGCTTTTCAAAATGCAGGCTCGGCGGCAACGATTTATGTTTCAGCGCCTGAATGGTTTTAATCAGTCCAGCGACCCCAGCGGCCGCATCCAGATGACCGATATTGGTCTTTACCGAACCGATCGCGCAAAATTGTTTTTTTCCGGTATGGACTTGGTAGGCTTGGGTCAAGGCCGCGATTTCAATCGGATCGCCCATGGCTGTCCCGGTGCCGTGCGTTTCTATATAGGTAATGGTTTCAGGCTCAATCCCGCGCATTGCCCGCGTGATAACTTCAGCTTGGCCTGCCACGCTCGGAGCGGTGTAGCCCGCTTTCAAAATACCGTCGTTATTGACCGCCGAACCTTTAATCACGGCGTGGATGCAGTCTTTGTCGGCAATGGCTTGGTCCAGTTTTTTCAGCATCACGATGCCGACGCCGTTGCCGCCGACCGTTCCCCGCGCATCGGCATCGAAAGCCCGGCAATGGCCGTCGGGAGAAAGAATCATGCCGTCTTCGTAAAGATAGCCGCGTTTTTGCTGGGATTTAACCGAGACGCCGCCAGCCAGCGCCATATCGCATTCCCCGTTCAGCAGGCTTTGACAGGCCATGTGCACGGCAACCAGCGAGGTCGAACAAGCCGTTTGGATATTGACGCTGGGCCCTTTCAGGTTGAGTTTGTAGGAGGTTCGGGTGGTTATAAAATCGTTTTGATTGCTGACCATCAACTGATAATCGCCGACGGATTGCAGCAGCTCCCGATGAGGGGCTAAGTTGTCCATGTAATAAGTATTCATTCCGGCCCCGGCGAAAACCCCGACCGGCCTGTTTATGCGGTCGCTGTCATAACCGGCGTGCTCAATCGCCGCTGCGGCGCACTCCATGAACAAACGCTGTTGCGGATCCATGATTTCGGCTTCTCTTGGCGAAAAACCGAAAAAAGCCGCATCGAAGCACTCAATGCTGTCCAGAATCCCATTGGCTTTGACATAGGCGGGATTCTCGATAAGCGCCGGATCGATGCCTTCCGCCAACAGTTCTTGTTCCGAAAAGAAGGAAATAGACTCGACGCCGTCGCACAAATTCGACCAAAAACTGTCCACATCACTCGCACCAGGAAAGCGTCCGGCCATGCCGATCACGGCAATATCTTTCGTCGTGGAAGAAACCGATGAAGCAGGCGCGGCGGATTCCGGCGCTTTCGTCCCGCCGCTCAGATGCGCCGCAAAGGCGTGAATGGTCGGATAGTGAAACAGGTCCACCATCGACGGACGTTTTCCCAGCACCGTCTGCAATTCCTGTTGCAACTGGAGCAACAGCAGCGAATGCCCGCCGACTTCAAAGAAATTATCATGAATCCCGACCTTGTCCACGCGCAGGACTTTTTTCCAAAGCCGGGCAATCTGTCCCTCCAGTTCCGTTTGCGGCATGACCGCATGGTTTTCCGGCGCGCCGGAATTTTCGCCCATCGCCTCAAGCGCGCGTCTATCCGTCTTGCCATTCGGCGTCAACGGCATCGCATCCAGCAAGATGAAGGAGGACGGGACCATGTGATTGGGTAGCCATTTATTCAGGAATTTGCGCAACTCGGCCAAATCAAGATGCTTGTCCGCAACGATATAGGCTGCCAGCGTCTTCTCTTTCCGGTCGGCGTTTTCCAGCGCCAACACCGCGCTTTCGGCTATAGCCGGGTATTTTGCCAGCGTGGCTTCGATTTCAGGGATTTCAATGCGGAATCCGCGAATTTTCACCTGATTGTCCAGGCGTCCCAGATAGTGGATATCTCCATCAGGTAAAAAGCGCGCCAAGTCGCCGGTTTTGTAGAGCCGGGAACCGGCAGCGCCGAAAGGGTTGTCGATAAACCGTTCGGCGGTCATTTCCGGACGGTTCAAATAACCGCGAGCCAGGCCCGCGCCGCCCAGATAAAGTTCCCCGGCCACGCCGATAGGAACCGGACGGCAGTTGTTGTCCAAAATAAAGGCTTGAGTGTTGTCGATTGGACGACCGATCAGCGGTGCTTCGGTGTCGCCCTTTTTCATCAGAGCGAACGTGGAATAGGTTGTATCCTCGGTTGGCCCGTACAGGTTGTAAACTTTCTTGACGGTGTTTAATTGGTAGACGCGTTGCACCAAATCGTTTTTTAGCGCTTCCCCGGCAAGGTTAACCACCTGTACCGACGCCGGTATCAAATCCAACTTGACCAACTCATTGATAACGGATGGGACTGTGTTCAGCAGGGTCACGTTCGCGTCAGCCGGCAAATCGGGCAGCTGCAACGCGTTTTCAAGCAGAATAATGCTGCCGCCGACGCTCAGCGGTACAAATATTTCAAACACCGAAAGATCAAAACAGATCGATGTGGTGGCCGCAACACCGGCCAATTCTTCCGCTGAAAAGACTGTTTGTGCCCAAGCGATAAAGGCCGCGGTATTTCGATGGTTGATCGCAACCCCTTTCGGCTTGCCGGTCGAGCCCGAGGTATAAATGACGTAAGCCAAGTTTTCCGGCGTGACGCCGCTTTGGCTATTCGAGGAACTTAATTGCCGGAGACTTTCCGCCGCACTGTCCATGTACAGGATTTGCGCTTGCGTAGACGGCAATGTTTCAGTCAGGCGTGATTGCGTCAGCAAAACCAAAATTTGCGCGTCTTCAACCATAAAGGCCAAGCGCTCGGCCGGGTAATCGGGGTCCAACGGCAAATAAGCCCCACCGGCCTTGAGTATGCCCAACATGCCGACGATCATTTCAATAGAACGTTCCATGCAAACGCCGACCAAGACTTCCGGCCCCACGCCCATGCTTTGTAAATGGCGGGCCGTTTGGTTGGCGAGGCTGTTTAGCTCACGATAGCTTATCGATTTTTCGCCGAAAACAAGCGCCACCGCATCCGGTGTTTTTTCCGCCTGCGCTTCGAAAAATTCATGCACGCATTGATCGGCCGGATAAGGCGCGCCGGTTCGGTTGAACTCGACGAGGATTTTTTCCCGCTCCGCCGCCGTCAATATATCGATGTCGGCTATGCTTTGTGCTGCTTCCCCGACCAGCTCGTCCAGGGTTTTCAGGAAGCGTGCGCCGAACTGTTGCATCGTCGCTTCGCTGAGAATAGCCGAATAATATTCGATCGCAAAAACGATTTTATCCGGAAACTCCGTGCCGAAAATCGCCATATCGAATTTGGACGAATCTTTCACTTGTCCTTCGTAAGGCACAAATTGCAGTCCGCTTGCATCCTGTTCGGGCTGCTTGAAATTCATGTACGAAAAAGCAATGCCGGTCAACGGATCGCGGCTCATGTCCCTCGGCAGGTTTAATTTTTGAATTAATTGGTCAAACGGATATTCCTGATGGGCATAGGCGTTGACTATCAGTTGTTTTACTTCCGCCAGGAATTCCGTTGGCGTTTTACCGTCTTTCGGGAACGCTCTGATGGCCAGATGATTGATGAACATGCCGATGGTTTCGCTGACTTCCGGCGCATTCCGGCCAAGATCGGCAATGGCTATAATGATGTCCTCCTGCCTGCTGTATTTATGAAACAACAGGTAAAAAGCGCTGAGGAACACCATGAACGGCGTGGTTTCGTTTTTTGCGGAAAAATGGCGGACTTTGGCAAGCAGGCCCTCATCAACGCTGAACAACAGCACCGCGCCTTCATAGGTGATGACCGGAGGTCTTTGGAAATCATACGGAAAATCCAGCACCGGAATGTCTTGTTCAAATTGTTTCAGCCAATAATCCTGATGGACTTTAAAGGCTTCCGATTCAAAATGCGCATTCTGCCAGCGGGCAAAATCCTTGTACTGTATGTTTAGTTCGGGAAGGTTTTCGTTTTTGTAAAAGGCATTCAATTCCTGAAAAATGATTTGCAGCGAAAACGCATCGGCCACGCTATGGTGAACATCGAACAGCAGTACCTGTTCGCCGCTGTCGAGCGTTGCCAGTTCGGCCCTGAGCAGCGGGGCCTTGGCAAGATCGAAAGGCCGGGAAAATTTTCCGGCGTAGGCGTCCAGCTCCGATTTTTTCAAGGCTATTTCGGACAGCGTGAAATCGACATGATCGGCAATCACCTGCACAAGCCGCCCTTCTTTCATCTCAAACGAAACGCGAAAGGATTCGTGCCGGGCTATCAGTTTGTCGAAAGCGTGGGCCAGTTGCCTGACATCCACTTTGTTTTCGATAAAAAAGATGCACGGCAGATTGTAGCCGAGACTCTGTTTCGACAATTCCCACAGAATGTACAATCGGCGTTGCGCCGCGGATGCGGGGTAATAAGATTGTTTTTCAACGACTTCAATAGCGTTATGCGGTTCGCTCTCCCGGTTTTTCTTTGCAATAAAGGCCGCGTATTTTTCGATGGTCGGATGACTGAAAATGACCTCCATCGACACTTTTACACCGAGTTTTTTCGCAATCGCATTGCTGATTTTATTGGCGTCGATTGAATCGCCGCCCAGACTGTAATAATCGTCCAGCACGTTGATTTCGTCATAGCCCAAAACCTCGGCCCAGGCTTGAGCCACCGCTATTTCAACCGGGCTGTAATTGCCGTCGTCCCTGCCGGAAAGAATGACCGTTGCGGGCTGTTCCGGTAACTCCGGTTTTACTTCCGTGCGTTCCTTCATCTTCGGCGATTGGAAAGCCTCTTGAATGCTAAAGCCGGGAGGGACGATAACCGCCTGACTGCCTTCGTAAGCAAGCAGCCGGTGCAGGAGCTGGATGGCCTCTTTTGTGGTAAGCGCATACTGGCTTTGGTGGGCTTGCCAATCAAAAGCCATGCCGGTTTCTTTCCAGGCCGGCCAATTGATGGACAGTGTTCTTAAGCCTTGTTTGTTGCGAAAAGCGGCAAAGGCGTCCTGATAGGCGTTTGCCGCAATGTAATCGCCCTGCCCGGCTGCTCCGGCCACTGCGGACAGGGCCGAGCACAGCATAAAAAAGTCGGGCTTATCTTCACGGGTCAGCCGGTCCAGCAGCCAGGTTCCTTGTATTTTCGGACGCAGTACGTCGCTAAAGGTCGCTTCTTCCTTCCTGAACAAATAGCCGCTGCCTGCGATTCCGGCGCAATGTATCACCCCGTCTATGTTGCCGAGCTGTTCACGCGTTTGTTTTATGGCATTTTCCATTTGCTCGGAGTTCGACACATCAGCGGCAATGACCAGAACTGTTGAGCCACTTGCCTCCATTGCCAGGATCGCATTGATTTTTTCGGCGCTTTTATGTTGCGTGTTCGCCCAGTCCTCGCGGGGCGGTAAGCCTGTGCGTCCGATCAGCGCCAGTTTCACAGGTTTTTGGGCAGCCAAGTCTTTTGCGAATTCTATGCCCATCCCGCCTAAGCCGCCGGTGATCAGGTAGACGCCTCCCTCTTTTATGGCAACGGCTGTTCCCGAACTCTGAATGGCTTGAAAATCCTGCTCGTAGCGTATGCCGTTGCGGTAAGCCGCAGGGCGATCCGGGCTGTCGAATCCGCTAAACTCGGCTAAAACCTGTTCTTCGGTGGTGGCGTCATCCAGGTCGAGAAATTTACAGGCGATAGTGTCGTACTCTAAAGGTATGACTTTTGCCAGTCCCGACAGCGCTGCATAAGCTGGGTTTAAATTGGTCTCGTTGTTCGTTACCGCGTAGGTATTTTTGCCGATAACCAGGATTTCCAGCGACCGTGTGCCGTCATGTTTAATCAGCGTTTTTATCAGACGAAACAGGCCGGTTACACCCATATCCAGCCTTGTTTCCAGCTCTTCCAGAGCAATGCACTCGTGAGACGGCAACGACGGAGAATAGATTATTTTGCTAATCTGTTGTTTTTCGAGGTTCTTGATTAGGTCCAAACACTCATGTTCCGAACGTGGAATTGCAAAGGTTTGGATGTCCTGTAATGGCGAAAAATTCCCCAGAACGCAAACTTCTCCCGGTGTTTGGGAATACTGTTGTTGCTTGGGCAGCCAAACCGCAGCCAACAGTTGGCATTCATGTTGAACCCGTTTAAACGTGAGTCCATGGAACTCCGCATTTATGTGTCCATCGGCATCGGCTAAAACGACATCGTATTTTTGTATGTCTTTCGACTCGCTGTTGCCTTTGACATAGCTGTAAATTTCCCCGCCGATGGGGCGATATAATTTTGCGCTGCCGCAGATCATCGGCAGGAAACCCGGTGCTATCAGGCCTGAGCTTAAAGCCGCGTCCAGCAACGGTGGATGGAAGTCAAAGCGGTTCAAGTCGGTGTTGAATTCATCCTTTAATTTTAAAAGGGTCAGGCGTTCGTTATCGTTTCTCCAGATTTTTTCCACGCAGTCCCAGCGCCTGCCGACTTCGACCAAAGCTTGATTGCCGTTTTCGAAACCATGTTCAGGGCGTTTTATCGCTTCGCATCGCGCTTTTATGTGTTCCAGGTCGAGGCGTGTCGGGACTGCTTCGGGCGCGTTTTTTATTTTTGCAGTGGCATACTGCATCCAGCCGCCCGTCGGTTGTTTTCGCAGCACCGAAACCGCATGACCATCCGGCGATGCTTTCAAGGTCGCAATCAGCTTGTCCTGTGATGTCCGTATTTGTTCCGGGCTGATAGCCAGAAGGTTTTCCCAAAACAGGTCATTTATTTCCAACGGCGATGGGTAGCCCTGTTTTTTGGCAACTTCCGAGAGCAGCTGAAAATAGGCGGTTCCGACTAGGCACGTTTGCCCTCCCGCTTTATGTTCATTCAGCAGCCAATCCTCGCCGCTGTCCATGCCGATTTGGTAAATAAGCTGTTCGGGGGTTTCGACTAGAGGTTGTTTAATGAATACCGCGTCCCGATTCGTTGCATAAGGGGCGGCGGGTACTTTTAGCCAGCAGCGCTTTTTTTCGAAGCTATGAAACAGCTTCGGAAGAACATCGGTTTGCTTCGGCGCGGGCGCTTCTTCCATCACCACATGGCAATTGACGCCGCTTAAGCCGAAAGCGCTGACGCCGCATAAAAGGGGCTGTTCAGCCTCGCTCAAATCGATCAACCGGTCGGCCGGAAATACCGGCGAGTTTGCAAACGGAATCTTGCTGTTGGCTTTTTTGAAATGCGCCAAGGGCGGGATTTTTTTCTTGTGCAGGCTTAACGCCGCTTTTACCAGACCGATCAGGCCCGCCGCATGATCCAGGTGGCCGAAATTGGTCTTCACCGAACCGACCGCGCAGAAGTGTTTGTCGTCGGTGTATTTGGCAAAGGCTTTGTTCATGCCGTCTATTTCGATAGGATCGCCCAACTTGGTGCCGGTGCCGTGCGCTTCGATAAAACGTATAGTTCGCGGGTCTATGCCCGCGTCTTTCCAAGCCTGGTCGATTAATTCCGCCTGGGCGTCGGCATTCGGCACCGTCATGCCCGCAGCGGTGCCGTCCTGGTTCAGTGCGCTGCCCTTGATGACCGCGTAAATCGAGTCTTCATCCTTTAACGCCTGATTAAGCGGCTTCAACAGCACCGCAATGACGCCTTCGCCGCCGCCGGTGCCGTCCGAAGCCTCATCGAAGGTCCGAGTCCGTCCGTCCGAGGATTCAATTTCCACTTTATCGAGAGCCACCGGCAAAATCGCCGTTTTTACCGTGCCGACCAAGGCGAGCTTGCATTCGTTTGCGCGCAATGAGCGGCAGGCCAGATGAACCGCGGTAAGCGATGACGAACAGGCGGTATCAACCATCAACGCCGGCCCCCGCCAATCCAGCACAAACGAAAGCCGGGTGGCGGTGTTGGAAGGCACATTGCTCAGGAAAATTTGTTCGCTATTCTCGGGGTTAATTCGGTCGGCCAGTTCCGCGTATTCTTGGGCGGAACTCATGCCCATGAAGACGCCGACCTTGGCCCCTTTTAGTTTCGTGCCGCCGTAACCGGCATCTTCCAGCGCTTTCCATGCGCTTTGCATGAAAAGCCGCTGATTGGGCGACATCATTTCGGCTTCTTTCGGCGACAGGTGAAAAAAACGGTAGTCGAATTCGTCCACCCTGTCCAAATAGGCCATTTCCCGGTAGCGCAGCCGCTCCGGATCCTGACCCATGAAGCGCAGGATTTCGTCGGAGTCTTTTTTTCGTTGCTCGGGAATGGACCGGATGCGGTCCTTGGCGGAAACCAAGTCGTCCCAGAAATTTTCCGTATCCTCATAATCGGCAAGTTTCAGACTGATGCCGATAATGGCTATATCCTTTGTTGAGCTTTCCTTAATATTGACGTTCGCTTGCTTTGGTATTGTGAGAATTTTTTTCATGATTTGATGATTTTTGTAATTATGCGGTTACGCTTCTTTTATCAGAGTGCTGATGCAGCACAATTGTTTATAACTTGTTTTTTAATAACTGTTCAGCGTATTCCCAATAGAATACGGGTTCGCTGGTTCCCAAGCTCCAGAGACTGTGAAAGTATTCGTTTTAGAACAAAAGCAAAAGCCTTCACCACGAAGACACGAAGGACACGAAGTTTTTAATGCATTGAGTTTAATAAATTATTTTTCTTCGTGAACTTCGTGTCTTCGTGGTGAATAGGTTTTTAAACTGATTTTGATAATACTTTCACAGTCTCTCCAGCTCTCGTCTTTATACACATCTCGCTGTAGGCCGGAAATTCCCAACCTGGCTATCGTCAGGCGGGCTTATTCCGGCCTACATCAGGTCTTGAACAGACTTTTA
>JAPLRU010000058.1 GCA_026399025.1 Methylobacter sp. | reverse complement strand
TCCAGCAGGAGAGGGAGCTTTTTTCTTAACTTAATGGCAGTGACGCTCCGGCGTGGGAACTCATCCGGTAACGCTCCAGCGTTGCGTGACGCCGGAACGTGGGAACGGTAGCTGCGGGGATTTATTCTTGCGAGTTACCTTACTTAATTTCAAGCCATTGATTCACATAAGCAAGATCGGTGGGCGATAAAGTACCCACCGCCTGTTTCAGACGCAGCGTGTTCAGCAAGTAGTCGTAGCGGGCACGAGCGTAGTCTTTTTGTGCGCGTAGCCGTTCGCGCTCGGCGACGATAACATCCAGAGCCGTGCGGCGACCGGCTCTAAAACCGGCTTCTGTGGCTTTGACGCCGGTTTCGCTTGAACGCAACGTCTGTTGCAAGGCATTAACCCGACTGATGCCCGCTACTACGCCCAAAAAGGCTTTGCTGGCGGCGCGATGCACGGTCCGCTGTTCCTGTTTTAACGCAGCCAGCGCAGCACGATAGCGGTGGTCGGCTTCCCGCGTCCTTGAATTGACGCGTCCGCCCTGATAAAGCGGTACGTTCAAAGACAAGCCGACGATACTATCCTCAATATCCGCGGTACCGAAACGTCCGCCTGAAGTCGAGAAGACATGGCTGCCGACGGCATCCAGTGTGGGCAGGTGCCCGGCTTTCCGGATTTCAATTTCCGCCTTCGCTATTTGTGCCGCTTGTTCGCTCACGAGCAGTCCGAAATTTTGCACCAGCGCCTGATTAACCCACTCTTCCTCAATGGCCGGATCGGGTTTGACCAAGGGTATTTCATCGCGCAAGGCGGCGAGCCGGTCATAGTAAGTGCCGGTGACTTCCTGCAAACTTTCTTTGGCATCGCGCAGCTGATGTTCGGCCTCGACAGTATCCGCCAAGGCCCGATCGTAGCCCGCCTGAGCTTCCTGCACATCGGTCAGCGCGAGAAATCCCACGGCCTGGCGCTGCCGGGTTTCCTTCAGTCCGCGAGCAAGCGTGTCCTGTTGCGCCTGGGCAAATTGGAGATTTTCATTGGCGGCAAGCAAGTCGAAATAACGCTCGGCGGCTCTCACTATCAGTGCGATTTCCGCCGCCGCATACTCGGCCTCAGCCTGGGCAATGCGGATGTCCGCTTGTTGCCAAGCGATGATGCGATCATAGTGCAGTAACGGTTGTGTCAGGTTCAGGCTATACCCGCCGCTTTTAAACTGACTGCGCCCACTGGCACCGGTCGCACTCGCCCCGCTAAATTGAACGTTCTGGAAATCCTGATTGATAGTAGCGGCAGCGGTTGCTTCGGGCAAAAATAGCGCTGCTCGGGCCTGGGATTGCGTCTCTTGAATTGCGGCAAGGGATTCTCGCGACCGTTCCAGTTGCGGGTCTTCCCGTGCGGCGTCTTGGTAAACTGAAAGCAGATCGTTAGCTTGAAGCGGCGTGCCCAGCAAGACGATAACCCAACCCATTGCGACTTGCCGGTATCGTTTCATGCCGATTTTCCTGTACTTTTTTGTGCCCAACCTATGGCCAACCGATAGATGAGCGGCACCACGAACAGCGTCAGTAGCGTCGAAAAACCCAAGCCCCAAACAATAGCCGTCGCTACCGGTCGCCACAGAGAAGAGGCCTCGTCCCCGGCTACCGCCAAAGGCAACAACCCGGCCATCGTGGCCAAGGAGGTGATGAGGATAGGAATCAACCGTCGGCGCGCGGCGTAAAATGTCGCATGCACAATACCCATGCCCGATTCGACCCGATCATTGGCGGCGGAGAACAACAAGATGGCCGAATTGACCGTAATCCCGGCCAGCGCTACGCCGCCGTACAGCGTGTAAAGGCTGACCGGCTCCCGCGACAGGAGCAGTCCCAAAATAATTCCGGCAAACGCCATCGGCACCTTGAGCAGGATCAGCGCAGGCTGCAAATAGCTACGGTATTGTGCGCCCAGAATCAAAAAAATCAGGCCCAAGCCCAAAAACGCTAAATGCCGAAGGCCGCCCAAGCTCTCCTCAATGTCCTCGATCTCGCCGGTCAAATCCAGTTTCACTTCGGGGTGGGCGGCGCTTAAAGTCTGCCATTGCTTGGCAATCCAGGCATTGGCGTCACGCACATTCATGTGCTGTGCATCCAGATTGGCTTCCAAGGTGATCACGCGCCGGTAGTTGTAATGATGGATCATCTGCGGACCTTCACGGCGCTCCGCCTCCACCAGATCGGCCAACGGTACCGCGCCGCCGCCGGGGCGACTGACCGTTTGCCGCAATAAAGCATTGAGGTCTTGAAAAGGCGCTACCTTGGACATTACCCTAACGCCGATCGAGTCTGCGCCTTCACGATAGCCGGCCGCGACTTCGCCGCGCACCAGCAATTTGATGGTGCGCAACACCGTTTCCGGGGCAACGCCGCTACGCTGGATGGCTTCGCCGTTGAGGCGCAAGTCCAGCTGCGGCGCGCCGCCCAGATAATCGCTGTGCAAATTGCTAAAGGCCGGGTGTTTGCTTAGGGCGGCTTGCAAACCTTCGGCAGCCGATCTCAAGGCGATAAAGTCCGAGCCGGTCAACTTCGCTTTGATCGGCGCACCTTGCGGACCGCCGCTGGATTGTCTATCGATTGAGACTTCCGAAGGGCCGATGATCTGCTGTAGCGACGGCTCTATCAGCGCCAATATTTCAGGTAATTTTCGGCCGTTCGGGGTGAGATAGACCCGCAGTTCCTCGGGAGGAATTGCTGCGATAATATGGAGTTCATCGGTAGTCAGCGAGCTGCGTATACGCGCTTCAATTTCAGCAAAGATCGGCAAAGTGCTGTCGGTTTTAGTCCCCGGCGGAAACTTGACCAGCACCGAAAACGAACGGGTAGGTTCCTTGGGAAAAAAATCGACAACAACCCAACCCCAGGTCAATGCAGCCCCGGCTATGCTAAAGGCCAGCAAGGCGGGAAAGAAGGCTCGTCCGGGATGACGCAGGCAACTCAGCAATAGGCGGGTATAGCGAACCTGCAACCAACGGCTCGCTTGAATGCGCGCTGCCTGGAAACGCGAAGGACTCGCCAGTACCGGAGCCAACGCCGCGATATGGGCCGGCAGCATCCACAACGCCTCAATAAGCGCCGCCAACAAGGCCGCGGTCACTGCGATCGGCACCACGCGCATGATACCGCCGAGGAATCCCGGCAACAGCGCCAACGGCAGGAAGGCCGCGATGGTGGTCAGAAACGAACTGATTACAGGCGTTCCGACTTCGTGCAGTGCGTCGAGCGCCGCATCCAGTGCCGCCATGCCTTGGCGGATTCGGTAGGCTATGGCCTCGACCACGACCACCGCATAATCCACCAGCATGCCGAGGGCAATCATCACCCCAAGCAATACGCTGGTATTCAGCGTCATGCCCGCCGCTTGCAGCATCAGGAAGGTTCCGCCCAAGGCAAAGGGAACGGCTAGCGTACACAACGCCGCCAGCCGCGAACCCAAAAAACCCCAGGTCATAAGCAGCACCAGCAACAAGCCCCACCACGCCTTGTGCTCCATGATCGAGATAGCGGTTCGGGTACGAATCGTTTCGTCCTCGGCGAGCAGCAGCTTTACTCCGGTGCGGTCGCTTTCGGCATTGCGCGCATCGATAAAATGCTGCACTTGTTTAATCACTTCAAAAGCATCGACGGCATTTTTCTTGTAGAGCGAAAATAATGCGGTCGGCAGGCCGTCGCTACGCGGCAGAGGCTTGAAATTATTGTCGCCCCGCACAATCTCGGCGATGTCGCCCAGCTTAACCACGCCATGCGCGCCGGTGATGGACAATTCGGCCAGACGCGCCGGAAGATTGCCGCTACCCACTACCCGCACCAGCCATTCCTTATCACCCAGCGCTACCGGCCCCGCCGCTTCGTCACGTAGATAGATACTGACCGTATCGGCAATATCCAGCGGACTCAGTCCCAAGCCCGCCAGCTGTTCCGGATGAAACGCGATGTGAATTTCCGATTCCGAATAACCGAAATAATCAAGCTTTTCGATGCCGGAAATTCTTTCCAACTCGCGTTTGACTTCGCGAATAGTGACCTTGAATCGTTCGGGATCGCCGCCGCCCTGTACCAGCACGGTGCCGACGCTACGAGTGACCGAGCCGGTATCGCCCCAAACCCAGTAGATCGTGGCTTCCTTGGGAAAGATCGTGGCATAGGCCGCCTGCACTTCGCGGCGCAATTCAGCCCCGCGCTTCTCGAAAGTGGCTCGATCCAGCGGGTTAAAACGCAGCAAAGTGGCCGAAAATCCGGCACCGGTGGTGCTTGATATCATCTTCACATCGGCCAGTCGGGCATGTAACAGTTGTTCGAAAGGCAGCGTTACGCGCTGCTCGATGTCTTCGGCTGAAAGCCCCGGTACGGCTATCCAGACGCTCATGAAATTTTGGTTTACATCGGGAAACTCTTCGCGCGCCAGACTTTGGTAGGCGAACAAGCCGAGTAAAACGACCAAGGCATAGGCAAGATTGGCTAATACGTGGTTTTGATAAAAACGCTTAAGCATCCGTTAGCGAGCCTTCATCGGTTCAGCCTTAACATCCGCGCCCTCGCTCAAGCCAAACTGACCGGTGACGATAAGCTGCGTTTCAAGCGGAAGCGAGATGACCGCCGGTCGCCCGCTTTGGCTGCCGGGAAGCGCATGAAAATGTGCTTTGCCCTCATTCATAATGAATACGCCGAGCTGCCCGTCGCGTTGCACCAGATATTCGGCGGGGACATGCGGCACCCCCTCCTGCCAAATCAATCGACCGGCCGCACCGGGATCACTGTGTCGTTCAGTAAAATCCAGGCGCGCCTCCTGTGTCCCGGTTTCTGTATGAATAGTCGGCAGTACTGAGCGCAAACTCAGTGGATAATGGTTGCCATCATGGTCGAACAGCAATCGTTTTGCCCGACGCAAGGCATCGGTTTCACGGCTGGGTACCTGGGCTGAAACTTCGGGCCGGGTAATATCCAACAGTCGCACCAAGGCTGTGCCCTGTGCTGCAAACTGCCCTACTGCGATTAAACGCGCCGTCACCACACCAGGGAAAGGCGCATTGACGGTACAATGGGCAATCTGGCGGTCGGTGATTTCAATACGTGCGCCGTGGGCGGCAAGGTCGCCGCGTAACACCGCCAGTTGCGAACGTTTCTCCTGCACCTGCTCTTCCGGCAGGGTTTGTTGCGCTGACAAGGTTTCCGCCTGTTTGAGTTGCCACTGCGCCAATTCCAGCCGCGCCTGAATGGCTTGCCGTTCCGCTTTCAGCCTTGACTGTTCCAGCTCAAAATCCTTGCAGGCAAGCTTAACCAGTATGGCCCCGGCTTTGACCGTATCGCCTACCCGAACCGGTACATCGATCACCAAAGCTTCTATTTGAGCGGCAATGGGCGCATCGTTCAGGCTCACGACGACTGCCGGAGCGGCGGATTCCGGGTAAATCGCCGACTCCGCCAATGTTTGCGTGCGAACCGGCACAGGGGCGGCCTGTGCAGAAGCACAAAAACAAAAAAAACAGCCCACAAGTAGCCAAAGGCTAGCGGCATTTACACCGATAGCCGGCATCTCCCTAGTGGGCAAAAAAACATTGCCACGCCTGTCGGACTGCCATCCAGGTCCTGCAGTTTTCGGCATCTCGCAAGCTCTAATCGAACTTAACCCCTTTTCCTCAATGGCAGCGATCACAGGCTTATTGTTAAACAATACCGCCAATGAATCATGCGCTAACCCGGTATTAGCCAACATCGTTGCTTCGATAACCGAATCAATGCCGTCCGTTAAATCTAGAATTAACATTTATCCCTCAATTTTTTGACCCATTATTCGGTAACAGCTCCCTATTGATCATCATGAAACAGCGACTTTTTATGGCAGTCCTACAGATTCACCTTTGGCCGCAATACCAGCAATCGATCCGACCACAATCCCGGCAATTCTTCCAAAACCTGCGCTTGCTGCTCCATTGAAAAGCCCAAAATAAACATAAGCCCCTCTACAGACCGCTCTCCGTCTGCCGCCTGCAATATTTTGTACCATGCTTCAGATAATGCATGCCGCCTGGCGGAATCGTAATTCCAAACCAGCGCGTAACTGAAGCCGCGTTCGCTATGGCTGATATAGCGATCTTCTCTTAGCAATACTGCGGCTTTCGGCAAGCTGACGGTTAAACCGGCCAAGTCCTCAGGCTGCCAGTCTTTTTTGCGGGCCAAATAATCGCCCACGACCAGATAATCCAGTCCGGAGGTCAAATAACACACCACGGCATCGTCTATGCTGTCGACAATAGGTTCTGCATTGTTATTGAACGAGGTATTCAGCAAAATCGGGATACCGGTTTTACTGCCGAACGCATCGATCAGCTCCCAGTAGCGCTGATTAGTGGCCCGGCTTACGGTTTGCAGCCGGGCGCTGCCGTCTACATGGGTGATGGCCGGTAATTGCGCGCGCCATTCCGGTTTGACCTTCAGCACGAATGACATAAAGGGGAAATCGGCATGCTCTGTCGGCACCTCGAAGAAATCCCTTACCCGCTCTTCCAGGATCGACGGTGCAAACGGCCGGTAACCTTCGCGCATTTTGATCATGGCATTGATCGTCTCTTTATGCGAGGCGACGCGCGGGTCGGCCAAAATACTGCGGTTGCCCAACGCTCTGGGGCCGAACTCGGAACGCCCTTGCACCCATCCGATCACCGCGCCGTCGATCATCAAGTCGGCTATCTGTTCCGACCGATTTTGCATTTTTTCAATGTGTAGAAATGAGTCCCAAGACTCTAAAGTAGAACCGATTTCATCGTCATGAATCGGCGTTCCCCAATAGGCGTGAGAGGTGCGCGCAACCGGCAACTCCGGTTGCATCCTATGGGCGACATAGGCGGCGGCGCCGTAAGCACAGCCGGAATCGCCGGCAAAAGACGGCAAAAAAACGTCCTCAAATAACCCGGCACAAAGGATCTTGCCGTTCATGCTGCTGTTTTGGCCGACGCCGCCACTGATTACCAGACGAGTGTGACCGGTCGCTTGCTGAAAATAACCCAGTATATGAAAAACAATCGTCTCTAACGCTTCTTGTAATGCTGCTGCAATATCCATGTGGACTTGGGTGAACGGCGCGTCTTTTTGTCTAGGCGTCAATATGCTAAACAATTCAACGGCACGATCCCGATGCAACGAATAATCGCCGTTTGGCAATAAGGTATACAATCGCTGAAATTGCTCTTTATATGTTTCACTACAACCGTAAGGCGACAATCCCATCACCTTATATTCATCGAAATGACTATAACCAAGAAAACGTATCACCTCCCAATACAAAAGCCCTAACGAATCGGCTCCCGGTTTAGTCAATAAATAATCAAAGTGCTTATTACGGACGTCAATCACATTGGTTGCCACTTCGTCGCCAAGCCCATCTATGGTCAACACCAAGCTATCCTTAAAGCCCGACATATAATAAGCGGTTGCGGCATGCGTAGTATGATGATCGACAAATACAAGTTGCTTATCTTTTAAACAATAATTGAATTCACGCTGAAACAAATAGTTAAAAAATTTACGCGCATCGCCGATTTCATAAAACAAAGGATTATTTAACTGCTGTTGTTTTAATACTTTATTTAAAGCATCTTCATTGGAATAGACTGCAATATAATCTATATCTTCAAGTTGCATACTCGCTTGATCCAGGCAAAATCGCACTGATAATGCCCATATTTTATTGGTATGCTTAATACGCGTTAAGCGCTCTTCTTCGATTCCTGCAATAACGACCCCGTCTTGCATCAATACTGCCGCAGTATCATGATAGGCATGTTCAGATAGCCCGAAATAGGCATCAAATACAGCGTCGCCACCCCCATTTAAACCCAGAACAAACATAGATTTTCCTTAAAAAATAAAATTATTATTAACCGAAAAGCATATTCGTGAAATTAGCATAAGCATAGCGCCCCTAATAAAATCACTATACAGAAAATAAAACAGAACTAATTTTTACTCAATTAATCTAAAAAAGGCGGAATATTTTGTTGAGCTATAAAGTCTTCAATTAACTGTATACCAGGCTTATCATCTTCAATTTCGATAAAATATTTTTGCATTGCCTTTATACGTTCACGAAATCCAGGATTAGCCGTTATTTCTTCTATAAGCTCTTGCAATACTTTTGAGGTAATTGTCTTAAAATCACCTTTAAGACCCAAGCCGTGATAAGTCACTCTTGCCACATTACCGGGCTGATCGAACCATAATGGAAAAACTATCATTGGCACACCAAAAAATATACATTCCTTAACAGAATTAGGCCCACCGTGAGTAATCATTAATGATGCTTTTTTTAATAACTCCAATTGCGGAGCTCGATTGACAATGATCACATTAGAAGGAGCATACTCAAAATCATCTACGCTCAAATTATTACCAATCGAGATCACCCAATTCCATTCAGGCCATTTCATGGATGTTTCTATAACGATGCGAAAAAAATCCTCATAATCGGATTTAGCCATAAAAGAAAGAGTACCTAGTGCCACATACACTATAGGCTGGGATTCAGTGACTTTCTCCCAAGGAAAAGAGGATTGCTCTCTATTTAAATCAATTGAAGCTTCAGCATAATACCGCCCTTCTTTTCTGACTCCGGGAAAATCGAATCGTTTCGGAAAAAGAACCAACTCAGGCAGTTTTAATTGAGCCCCCGGCATATCCGTCAGGAAATCAATATTTTTGTGCGAATAGCCGCAATACTTGGCAATTTTTTTTAATTTCCCGGATGAGATTAAATCGAGCCCATTGCGAACCAGATATTTTTCATAGCGACTTTTTTTTATTTTATAAATATACCAGGCTAAAATTATTTTAATTGAAGACCACACCGAACCATCTGAAACCAGGTCGGTATGTATTGGCGGCACTGTATTATTACATCCGCCCAACACATCAAAAAAATAGACCACTTTCAGGTTTAACTTACAGAAAAACAAAGCCCAAATAACAGAATCCGACAAAGAGGTTGATACAAGAACTAAATCCGGCTTTAACTCTTTAATTACAAGATTTAACTCTTCATCCCCGCCTGAAATTAAATAATCCAAAAACTCATTAAACCAGAGTGCATGGCTCCTGGCTTCGGACAAATCGTTCGCAGTCGAAGACTGTAATTTCAAATACACATCTTCAAAGCATCCTTTTGGGAACCATTGATCATAAATAGATACAAATTTAAAGCCATTGGCGGATATTAAAGGCTCACAATCGGCAATACCTATATAAGTTATGTGGTGACCCCGTAACGTCAATTCTCGAGCCAAGCGTAAACTTGAATTAATAGTACTCACTATAGGAGGAAAGCAAAATACAATATTAGCCATATATAGATGAAATTACATTAGTCAGAAGGTAGAATATTATTAATAACCCAATTGAATTGTTGTAATTATTCATCTCCCACTTTTTCAAATGGGAACTGAATAACTACCAATTGTGTAGCTATTCAGTCCCCCTCTTTGAAAAAGAGGGGTTAGGGGAGATTTTTTAAATAAATCCCCCTCAATCCCCCTTTTTCAAAGGGGGAGGTGAATAATTACCCAATTGTTTATATAGTTTTGTGGTATCAATTACTAAACTTACATACACAGATCCGGCAAAAGGATGTACACAAAAGACGACCATTGCCATCATTAATGCCCCTATTGGAAAAATATAATTCTTTATTTGAATTGATATGTCGCTTCAATTTGCTTGATACTGTATTTTTTCATCGCGGCTTTACGCTTCTGCAACCAGCGGATAACACCGGTCACATAAAGTATCAATGGCATCAATCCGGCAAATAAAATAATAAGCTGCCCGGTAAAGCCGAAAGCTTCGCCGGTATGTAACGGATAAAGCCATTCTACAAAGATGTCGCCTGCTGTACGGCTACCGCTTTCCCGCTCATCAATAATTTTGCCGCTGTATTGGTCAAGCCAAAGACGTCGGAAAGGGGATTTTCTATTCACCTCATCAATCTCCCGCTTGCCGACAACGTAAACGTCTTTTTCATCGCCGGGAAAACCGATATATCGATATTCGCCGTCAGGAAAACGCTTATCTGCAATCGCTTTAACTTTAGCAATACTGATCGGGGTTTTATTGCCGGTGGGCACGACACTCCGGTATATCGGATAAGGCTCCGTTACCGGTGAAAAAACACTCACCAAGCCCTGTCCATACTCCGGAAAGATCATAAATACCCCGGACAGTATCAAAAACAAAAGAATAAACGACGCATAAAAGCCAAATGTTTTGTGTAAGTCGAAGTTGAATCGTTCAGAACTGGCGTTGCGTTTGATGGTCAGCGCCTGCTTGAGCTTAGCGGGATGAGGCCACCATAAAATCAAACCGGTTAAAACCGAAAATAACAAACCCAAGCCGATAAAGCCCACGATAGTCATACCGGTTGAGGCTAGCCCTAATGAATAGTGCAAGCGCAAAATAAAATCCTTAAACGGGTTGCGCCATATCCGTTTAAAATCGATTAACAAACGTTGCCCGGTCACCTCGGCGGTGTAGGGATTAATAAATATCTGATGGCTTTCCGAATAGTCCCCATGCGCCGACGGTTGTTCAAACCACAGCTCAAAAGCTAATCCCGAATGTCTTGGAAAACCCAAGCTGCCGGCCTTACCATTGACCGGCAAGGCTTTCAAGCCCGAAGCAACAATAGCCTCCAATGGCAAATAGCTTTTATTTTCCCGGTCTGCCTGAACCGTCATCAGTTTGGCATTTAGCATCTCATCCAACGGTAACTCAAAAGCCAGCAAGCTGCCGGTGAGTCCAACCAATACGAATACCGCTCCGGCAAACAGTCCAAGATACAAATGAACCTTGAGCCAGAGTTTACGACGGGATTTTAAAGTTAGATCCATAGTAATGATTTTGCCGCGTGGATAACGAGAAATAAAACTCAAAGTTGGGTTGCCTGCTGTAAAGCAGGCAACCCAGCCACGCAACTAAAACTGCAATCTTATCGATCCCATCACAGAAAGCGGGTTACCGGTATTAATCGAGAAACGTCCACCGCCCGCCCCTGTGTAATACCCCTTATCCAACAGATTATTGATATTGACTTGAGTCGTCAGGCGCGTTTTGCCGACAGGTATCGTATAAGCCGCCATAGTATCCATCGTCACATACCCAGGTAATTCGACGGGGTCGTAGTTGTCGCCAAGGCGCTTGCCTACCACTACGCCACCGAGTCCGGCTTTAAAACGCTCGGTAAATTGATAAGTTCCCCATAGACTGGCTTGGTGTTCGGGGACATTAATAGGTCGCTGCCCTAACAACGGGGCGTCAGCATTAACATAACGAATATCGGTAAGGGCATAAGTCGTAACCAAGCTTAACTGTTCAGTCACTTGTCCTTTAATATCGACTTCTATACCACGGCTTCTGACTTTTCCGGCGGTAACGACGAATCCGGGATGATCAGGATCGTTGGTTACCGTATTGGTTTTAGTCAAATTATAAAAAGACACCGTACTGGAAAGCCGCTGATTGAAGAATTCAGTCTTGAAGCCCGCTTCATATTGCTCGCCACTTTCCGGCTTAAAAGCTTGGCCGGTAAATGAAGTGCCCTGATTTGCAAATCCCAAAGACTCCGTGTAGTTACTGAACAAAGAAAGCCATTGTAAAGGTTGGTAAAGTACGCCTACGCGCGGGCTGAATTTCTGGTCTTCCTGATCAGTGAGATTATCCTTTGCCGACGCAAAAGAAGTAGGACTAAAGCCCGTGCCGTAAGTCGCCCAATCATAGCGACCGCCGCCCATAATATGCAATTTATCAAGCAAGGTGATTTGATCTTGAAAGTAAACGCCGAACCTTTCTTCTGAACGAGCGAAGTGCCTGTTGGTAGGCATTGCATCGGCAACGGCCTCATTAACTACGTTATTATACGAGGGGTTGAAAATATCAATTGTTGAAACCACTGCCGGTGAGGTAAAAGCTCGCACACCCAAATTGCCGAAGTTATTGTGCCAATAATCCCCTCCCAAAAGGACTTCATTTTTTACGCCAAGCAGGTTGAACTTCCCGATTAAATCTAAGTTGGTTGCATATGTTTCCTGGGTGCCGGCTCCTTTCCAATACATACGATCCAGAGTGCGGTTGTCCGCTTCCAGCCCATTGATTTTGAGTTCGTTATAGCCAACATCCCAATCTTCCCATAAGAACCGGTTTTTTAGCTTCCAATCGTCATTGAATTTAAATGTCCAATCATAAGCAACCAATGTCGAATCGAGAGTGCCTTTTCTAGCATTATCTTGATAATTACTATTTAACGGCACGGGGGCGGGGCGATTGCCGATGGCTGGAATACCCCAGTCATCTACTTTCCTATCGTGTTTATTTTCCAGTTCAAGATTCGCTTCAAAACGGTCGTTGGGCCGCCAGCTTAACGTAGGCGCAATAAAGTAACGTTCATTGTTGATAAGTTGTTTAAAAGAACCAATATCTTGATAAGAAAAATTGATGCGATAGCGCAATTTACCGTCTTTATCGATAGGCCCTGTAGCATCGGCAGTGGTACGGTATTGATCGTAGGAGCCGAATTGTTGCTGCACCGAATAAGTGGGGGTATCCAAGCCTTTTTTGGTTACATAATTGATCAGGCCACCCGGTTGCGAAAGACCGTAAAGCATGGATGCAGGGCCTTTGATAACTTCAATTTGTTCGATGTTGGCAGGATCATAAGTACCGAAACCTCGTAGCAAACCATTCCGGAAAATATCCCCGCTACTAAAGCCGCGCACAATAAAAGATTCGTAAATATCGCCGGAACCATGACCGGCTTGAACACCGCTGACATTTTTAGTTATTGCATCGGTAATATTGATGTCTTGTTGATCATTCATCAAAGATTTAGGCACGACTTGAATATTCATCGGCGTTTGCATGATCGGCGTGTCGGTTTTGGTACCGGAAAAGGCGCTGCTTACTGAATAACCTTGGGGTTCCGGTTCTGCATTGCGCTTGCCGGAGACTGTCATCGCCTTCAATGTGGTGGCGTTTTGGGCGGGCTGCGAACTTTGCGCCGCCGCATCGCTTTCTTTCGCCGCCAGCGCAATCGCATCGTTATCGGTATGCCGGTAAGCAATGCCGGAACCGCCTAAAAGCTTTTGTAACGCCTGATCGGCTGTATAACTGCCGGACAGCGGCTTGGATTTAATATCTTTAACTAAGGTGGCCGGATAACTCAATTGGTTGCCGGTTGTTTCCGAAAAAGCGAGCAATGACGCCGCCATAGTCTGGCTTGGAATATTAAATTGAAAGACTTTTGAATTTCCATCGGCTTCCGCGTGTCCCGGAAGCGCATGGCATAAGGTTAAGATAAAAGCAGTGCTAAACAAACAGGCCTTAACTTTTCTATCCGCCCGCATTGCAGACGCCTCTTCAAAATGAGACTCTCGTCCCCGTAAAACTAACGGTCTACAGCTATTAATAACAGTATGCATCATGTTTCTCTCATCATGAGTATTATGTAAAAAGTGCTTTATTTTTGTGTTCAAGAGGAAGACGAGCGGGTGTAGTGATTACCTCACCTTATTCTGCGATAAATACTTATGCCGATTGAAGACGCCTTAACCTTGCCAATCCGACGGCATTACAGACGCTTGCGCGCCCCTGCCTTGCTCGACTGCCATTAAGTTAAGGATGGACAGTCCCTTCTCCCTCCGGGAGAAGGTTAGGATGAGGGGATCAAATAAGGCTTTTTTCCTTATTTTTATTCTCCTCACCCCAACCCTCTCCAGCAG
>JAPLRU010000039.1 GCA_026399025.1 Methylobacter sp. | reverse complement strand
TTCGTGCCTTCGTGGTGAATAAAGCATTTTAAGCGCTTGCGGCTAATAAGAAGTTACAGCGGACTTAGCTAACCGCCCGTTTGTGTTGTACAAAATCGAGCAAAGCATTCACGGAACTAAAGTTTTCCAACACGATGTCGCCTTCGTCAAACTCGATCGAATAATGCTTTTCCAGCCAGGTAATCAAGTTCATGACCGCCAAAGAATCGAGGATGCCTTCATCGATCAGGTTGTAATCGTCATTAAACCCCTCAGGCTCGTTGTCTTTAATGTAGTGGTTAAAAATGTGTTCGCGTAGGCGCTGTGCTAGGTTCATAGTATTTTTGTCTTTTGAGTGGTCAATAATTTATCGGTATTGCGGATCAATTTGCCGCTGGCGGTGCGCGCCAAGCTATCGACCCAGTGAAACCGGTCGGGGATTTTGTAAGCGGCCAAATGTTCGGCGCAGTATTTTTTGAGTTGATCCTCATCGGGCGGCTCGTGGTTATCGGCCGCCACGACATGGGCCATCGGCGTTTCGCCTAAGCGGCGCGATTTAACGGCAAATACGCAGGCGGCCTGGATAGCCGGATGACGTTCCAGCACCGTTTCGACTTCCCGGATAAAAAATTTCATGCCGGCCACGCTGATCATTTCTTTACTGCGACCGACAATGAACAGATAGCCGTCCTCATCAATGAAGCCCAAATCGCCGGTCGCCAACCAACCGCCGTGCTGGTTGAGGATAACATCGCGCGCTTGCCAGGGCTGGTAATAAGCGTCTAATAATCCCGGCCCCCGGAGCATAATTTCGCCGATGCCGTTTTCATCGGGCGTGTCCAGTTTGACACTGTAGCTGGGCAATAATTTACCGACGGAACCCCGTTTCTGTTTAGGCGCATCAAGGTTTACCGCAGGCAGGCCCACTTCAATAATGCCGTAAGTCTCATTGGGCGCGATGCCGAAGCGCTGATAAAAAGCCTCGCTAATGTCGGGACGAAGGTAAGCGGTGGTCACGATAGCCAGGCGTAAACTTGATAATGTTTGCTCGCTGCGGTCGTGGCTCATTAATTCGTAATGCGTGGGCGCCGCATAAATCAGCGTCGCTTGATAACGGTTGGCCGCCTGCAAAATCGTGCTGCCGAAACTGTTCTTACATAAAATGATGGTGGCGCCAAAGCTAAGGTAAGCGACGATGGACACCGCAAAATGATAGGCCATGGATAACAGCCAAACGATACGGTCATTGGCATTGATGTGCAAACCTTGATTGGCGGCCTGGATGCGGGCAAAGATGCTGTCATGGGAAAGGATCACGCCTTTGGCCTCGCCCGTGGTGCCCGAGGTAAAACGGATGAACGCCGGATTCAATCCGGCCAACTCTATGGGTGGCGTGCGTAAGGCTTTAAGATTCAGTAAGCAGGCTTGTTCCGTTAACGCTGTTGCTTCACCTACAGTAAATGCGGCAAACAGCGTACAGTTAGCCGTAGAAATAACGGCGTCAATAGCAATATGCCGGAAAATAAGTTGTTTTTCTTCCGTTGCCAGCTCCATCGGAATCGGCGTAACACACGCCCCACAGGCCCACAGTGCGTAGGTAAAGGCAATGTAAGCGTGACCGCCGGGATAGTGCAGGCCGATATTCATGCCGGGATGGATGCCTGCGGCGAGTAAGTGTTTCGCCAGGGTTTGAATTTCTTCTCGCAAGGCTCCGTAGCTGACTGAGCTGTGTTCATGCGGCCCCAGAATTGCGGGATGTTCCGGCGTTAAAGCCGCTTGTTTAAAGAAAATTCCAGACAAATTCAGTGTCATTTTAAGAGTCCCCAAAGTGTGCGTTAACCAAACCTTCCCCCATTGCCCAGCAACTTCCGACCACTCGTGCCGAAGCTTGGGCGCGCGGTTCCGCTGAAAAACATTTTCCGGCCACAAAAAAATTAGTTAAGCCGCCGACTTTGAGCGCACTTAAGGGGATTTCGTAGCTGTGGCCGGTAGGCAAGTAATCAAGGCTGACCCCGTGTTCCGGATGCCAATATTCAATCGGCCAAGCGGCGCGGCATACGGCATCGTCAAAGTGTCGGCCTTGTTTGAGATCGGCTTCGGTGAGCGTGTAATCGCCGTGTACGCGCCCCTCGTCGCGAATACCCAACTGACTATGGCAACGGACGAAGGCCTTGGCAAAACCCGGCCATGCCTGAATAAAGGCTAACAGTTGCTGGGTCACGGCGATCATATGCTCGCGGTCGTAACTTTTTGCCGACAAATTAAATTTCAGATAAATTTCTTCCGGATGAACGCCGCTATCCAGCCATAAGGTCGCGCATTCCGGAGGTAGTTCATGGTTTTCGGCTGCCTTTCGAATATGCCGTAATAACGCGAGGCCTTTGGGGAAGTCCAATGCGCCGGGGCTAATACCGCCCAATTGCACGATCAGTCCCGCTAACGCCGACCCCTCAGTGACCAAGCGCGAATCGATACTGCGCACAATGTCGGCCCGTCCTGTCGCATCAATGACGGCAAGCGTATTGAGCTTACGGGATTGCCCGTTGCAGGTCACCGTTACCGCATCAATACGCGAGGCATTAATCGCTACATGGTTAATACGGGTTTGGTAACAGACCTTAATAGAGGGATACTCGTTCAGCCAATCGCTAATAACCTGTTGATAAATAGCAGGGTCTACGTTTAAGACCCAAGTTTTGCCGATGCGCCGCTTGCAGCTAAAAGGGCTCGCTTCAACCAGTCGATCAATCAGTTCCGCCGACAGGCCGGGGTTAAGGATGTCGCCCCGGTCATCAAAAAAACCGCCTAAGGTATGAATCAAGGCCCCGGTTACGGTGCCGCCGAGCTGCGCCGATTGTTCCAGCAACAGCACCGGGATGTTTTGCCGGGCGGCGGCCAGCGCACAGGCAAGCCCTGTAGCGCCGGCACCTGCGATAACGAGTGCGGGAGATAATGCTGACATAAGCTAAGCGGCTGTGGGATATTTTGGTATTTTTGTAGTGGCGGCGGATAACTGGTCAGAGTCGTCATAGGCTTGAACGACCGGTCCGGAGGCGGTAGTTAGGGTGTCGACGTCACCGTTTTCCGCTATGTCTCCCGCATTGTCTTTGTTAATTTCCAGCAGAGGTAACATAGCATTGCCGATAGCCCCGGAACCTAACACGAAATGTACGCCCAAAGCGGTAAGAACGCCAATACTCCCGAATACGGTACCGCCAAGAACAATACCCATACCGGTGTAGCAAATCCAAAGCCCGCGTTTAAGATTATTTTCCAGTTTTTCGGACAGCACCATCAGCTCGCAGAGGCTGTTAAGGTCGGAATTAGTCAGGATAATATCGGCCACATCGATTGCCAATGTAGTCGCGCCTCGCAAGGAAACGGACAAATCGGCCTGACGCATGGCAATGGTGTCGTTGACGCCGTCGCCAATAAAACACACACTGCGGCCTTCGGCTTGGAACTGTTTAACAATATCGGCCTTATCTTCAGGCAACACTTCGGCGAAGAAGCTGTCAACCTTCAGCTGTTCGGCTAATTTTTGGGTGGGGGCCATATGGTCGCCGGAAACGATGCCGATATGTTTGATGCCGTGTTCTCTGAGACTGTTAAAAACCGCTTGTACTTCGGGCCGTAACGTCGCCTGCAATTCAATAAGGCCTGCAACGGCCGAATCAATCGCAACCATCACCAGGGAATGGCCTTGCTGATGGATGGCCGTCTGTAAAACTTGCGCCGAATCGGGAATGGCAACGCCTTCCGCGACCATAAAGCGGGCGCTGCCGACGTGAATAGTGTGGGCCTTATATTGCACCACAATGCCAAAGCCCTGGCGGTATTCAATGTCATCGAGATTGTTGACGTCCAAACCGGCCAGCGCGGCATGTTGCATAATCGCCTTTGCAATGGGGTGGGTCAATTGGTGTTCGGCCAAGGCGGCGTAAAACAGGACATCGGCTTGCTGAAAGTCAGTATGAACCACATGAATAGCGCTGACATTCAATGCGCCGTCGGTCAATGTCCCGGTTTTGTCGAACAACAAGGTATCGATACTGCTGATTTGTTCGAGGCGTTGGCCTTGTTTAAGCAAAATATGTTCGGAGGACGCGACCGCCTGATAGTTGATGGTGGCTAAGGGCGCCAGCAAGCGAATCGCCTGGACGGTATTGCCGCCAAGAATCACCATTGCGCCTGTCGGGCCGAAGAAAACAAAACCGGCGCCGGCCAACGCCAGAAAAGGCAGGTTAGCCGCTTCCGCCCATTGTTCGCCGCGCAATTGCAGTTGTGTTTTACCCTGGAAGGCCTGATCTAAAATATCGCTCAATTTGCCGATGGCGGTATCCCGCCCGGACTTTTCAACCTGAACCAGAAGCTTACCGGTCAGCATCAAGGTTGATGCAAAAACGGCTTCGCCGACGCCTTTTTCGACAGGATAAGATTCGCCGGTAAACGCATGTTGATCGACACTGGCCATGCCCTCAACCACCACGCCGTCGACAGGAATGGATTCGCCCGCCCTTACGATCAAAATATCGCCTTGTTGGACATATTCCAGCGCAACTTCCAACTCCGCGCCGTCCTGGCTAATCCAGACTTTTTGGTTGGGATCGAACAATTGGTCAAAGAGCTTATCGTGAAGGTTTTGTTGCGCCGTGTCTGTTGCTTTAGTAATAATATTTTCGCTGATATAAGCCAAGCCCAAACCCAGGGCGGCGATAAAATAACGCCCCGTCCCCAACAGCAGCAAATTGCCAAGCCCCATCAGTAAATAACTGTCGACTTTATGCTCTTTAATCAGCCGCTGTTTTACCGCGGTCTCGACTTGGCGAAAGAAGGGAAACATGGTGTAGGTATAAGAGGCGATGTTAAGCAGCGCAAATACCGGGGCGGGGCTTAACAGGCGTAATGTCGCGGTACCCAGGGTGACGCCGCTCATTATATTATTTTGATGCTGCCGTTCTTTTTGGGTCAGCGTGGATTCGTCTGCCGACGGGACGATGCTCTGATCTTTAGCCGCTTTTTGAATCTCCTTTAGCGCTTTGTTTTTTTTGCGTTTTTCATAAAACCTAACGCCGGAGTAAGAGAGCAAAATGATGGCAAGATCGATCATGATTAAGAGAGTGGTTTGGCTTGTTTGAAGTAGAAAAAGTAAGCGCTTGAGTTAAGTTATGTAAACCCGAAAAATAAAGGAAACGCGAGGACTCCTATTAAGCGCTTGTTACTTAATCGGTCGCATATTCTTGAGCCGCTTAAATTTAATGAAAAAATCACTTGTACAAAGCGATAGGCGAATTCCACTCCGAAGTTGCTACTAGAACAACACCTAGCACCTAACGCTTGATGTGATGAAAAAAACGATGTGGAATTATAGGCGGATTCAGCGCCGAAGCGCAATTGAAATACCATAGGGCCCGATGAGCCGGAACTCGATATTTATACAATACTAAAAGAGGTGTTTTAAGCTTTTTTCCTTATTTTATAGAGCCCGAAGTGAATAAAGCGACATCGTTCCCACGCGCCGGAGAGACTGTGAAAGTATTCGTTTTAGAACAAAAGCAAAAGCATTCACCACGAAGGCACGAAGGACACGAAGTTTTCAATACATTGAGTTTAAAGAATTATTTTTCCTTCGTGATCTTCGTGTCTTCGTGGTGAAGAGTTTTTTAAACCGATTTTGATAATACTTTCACAGTCTCCGGAGCGTGGGAACGATAGCATTAAGTTAAATAGATCGACATTGCGTAGGAGCGAGCCGTGTTGCTTTACAGGGGGGGGCATCAAATCCATCCTGAATGGGTAGGTTTGTAATGGTAGTCAATTGCCATTGTTGTTCGGGATTGCAAGCGCTCAATATCAGCATTAACGCAATGCAAAGACGTTTTAGGACGCGTAGTGCAAATGCTCCGCCATACATGTCGACATCGCTCAACAGTCGGCACTATCCGAAATGCCCGGCATTAAAATCTTTAATAGCCAGCTGAATTTCCTCTTGAGTATTCATCACAAACGGCCCATAACCGGCTATCGGCTCATTAATCGCTGCCCCGTTCATAACCAGCAGAGTCGTGTCTTTGAGTGCGGTCAAGGTAACCTTCGTGCCCGCTTGCTCAAAAAACGCCAACTCGACGTCGTTCAGCGTTGAAGCATTATTGATTTTTACACTGCCTTTCAACGCAAACAGCATGGTCGTGTGGTTTTCGGGAAAATCAAGCTCAAGCGTGTGTCCTTCCGATAAGCGCAGATCCCATAAATTAATCAGCGTGTAGGTGCTTGCCGGGCCTTTAATGCCTTGATACTCGCCGGCAATGATGCGTATAAATCCGCCTTGTCGATCCAGTTTTTGCACAGGAATTCGATCATTGAGAATAGACTGATAGTGCGGCGCAATCATCTTATATTCGGCAGGCAGGTTTACCCAAAGCTGTATCGCCTCAAACACGCCTCCTTGCCGGGTAAAAGCGGCGGAATGCATCTCTTCATGCAAAAGCCCTTTTGCCGCGGTCATCCATTGCACGTCGCCGGGTCCGATCATACCGCCGTGACCGACGGTATCACGGTGTTCGACCTCGCCCCGGTAAAGGATAGTAACCGTCTCAAAACCGCGATGCGGATGCATGCCGACGCCTCTTGGCTTCGATGCGGGGGGAAATTCCATAGGTCCCGCATAGTCCAGCATTAGAAACGGACTCATCTCGGCATCGGGGGTGTTATAAGAAAACAGGGTGCGTACCGGAAAACCGTCGCCTACCCAGTGAGATTCATCGGTGCGGGTAATTCGGTGTAATTGTTTCATGGCTTTATCCTTTTACCTAAAGCGCTTATTTAAGCAAGATTATCGATATTTAGGATAGAGGGTATTAATAATAAAAAGTATGTCTTGTTTGCGAGCCCCGATAAATCGGTACAGGTGCTTATTTTCCCGACGCATCGGTGCGTTGCCCCTATCACATTTAAAATGCTAAAGAGCTGGGTGTCTGCCGCTTAAACTGCTAATATCGCGCGCTATGAAAAAAACCGACTTTAACTATTTATTACCCGAAGCGCTGATTGCGCAAAAACCCTTGGCGGAACGCAATGCCGGCCGTTTGTTGTGTCTGGATCGAACGAGCGGACGCATCATCGACCGGCAATTTACCGATTTTATCGATTTAATCGACGAACGCGATCTGCTGATTTTTAACGATACCAAAGTGATTCCGGCCCGGCTGTTCGGCAAAAAGCACAGCGGCGGCAAAGTCGAGATTCTTATCGAACGTATCCTGGATGACCATCGCGCCATTGCTCATGTTAGATCGAGCAAAGCGTCGAAAGCCGGAACTTTAATAGAACTGGATAAAAACTATTGCTGCGAAGTCTTGGGCAGAGCGGATGATCTGTTTCAACTCGAATTTAAAGGCGACGACAGTGTGCTGTTTATAGTGGAGCAAATCGGTCATATCCCGTTGCCGCCTTATATTACCCGCGAAGACGACGAATCCGACCTGACCCGCTATCAGACGGTGTTCGCGAAAGAGGCGGGCGCTGTTGCCGCGCCCACCGCAGGCCTGCATTTCGATCAAACCTTAATGGAAAAACTTGAAAGCAAAGGCGTACAACGCGCATTTGTGACCTTGCATGTCGGCAGCGGCACCTTTCAGCCGGTCAGAGTGGAAGATTTATCCGAGCATTTAATGCACAAAGAATATTTTGCCGTGCCGCCGGAAACGGTAGCGGCCGTTCAGCAAGCCCGAGCAAGAGGCGGACGCGTTATCGCGATAGGCACAACGGCGGTCAGGGCATTGGAATCCGCATCCCAAAGCGGCCGCTTGGCAGCCGGTTTTGGCGATACCGACTTGTTTATTACCCCCGGCTATGCATTTAAATCGGTCGATGCAATGCTGACCAACTTTCACCTGCCCGAGTCCACCTTATTGATGCTGGTTTCGGCCTTTGCCGGTTACCGGTCCGTGATGAACGCCTACAGCCACGCTATCGAGCATTCTTATCGGTTTTTCAGTTATGGCGATGCGATGTTTTTGAGTACTGAAATCAGGCGTTTAAAAGACCGTTTCTAAGCGGCTGATTTTTTTCGAAAAGCAAACCGTCCCTGCTTAGGAATGAGCATGGAATAACTTGAACGGCTCGCTCCGTAAGTTTTCAGCGGAGTGCAAGCTTTGCTTGCGTTTGCAGGCGAAGCCTGCACTCCGGCTATTGGCAACTTGCTCAAGTTATTTTGTGCATGTTCCTTAGTTCGAATTAATAACGCTATCCACCGTTAAAGTTTTATCGACACGGCTATTTTCTTCGGCCTGAATGTGAACGGTTTGCTGAATTTTACCTAAACGCCAATACCAAAAAATCAACTGATAGCTTCCCGGTTCAAGCTTGTCGAATTGATAATGTTCGCCGCTGGACATGCGTTTTGCCAGCATATTTTTTTTGGAAAACAGCACCGTTTTAAGCGCGTCATTATCCTCGGACAACAGCTCTAAATCGCCTTCCAAATCAATTTTACAGTTTGCAACAGCCCCCGCGGCCAACGTGGGAAAGGTTTGAATGTTCCCGGTCGCCGGCTCGGCCACGAAAAAATGTTGGCTTTGCCGGGTATTGTTGTGTAGCTGTAGGCTATCGCCCGTCGCCAATGCGATCGACTTTCTCGACATGCCGTCAATGCTTGCAACCAATTGATGTTGCCGGGGCGGCAAGTTCGTTTGCACCAAGCCTACATATAACTCATCAAGCTTGGCGTAATCGACCCTGTCTTCTTGATGTTCAGCTCCGGCCGTGCCCATTTCCCCATACCCTGAATTAGAGCCGGGATCGTGTTCCCGCTTTTTACTAATCGCGGGATGGGAATCGGCGGACAACACGCCGTAAACACCGCCTTTGCCTTTGACAACGTTAGGCGCGCTTATGCAAGCGGTCAGAATGAAAACAACGCATAACCATAAATATTTCATTTTTTTATAATCTTTAACGTCAGGTTTTTAACAGGCGCTTTACCGACCGTTAATTGAATAGGCTCCGCTTTATAGCGCAAATGCAAAACCACGGCATTTAAAGTCCAGTTGCCTTCCGGCGGATTGTCGATGAAGAAATCGCCAGGCTGCTCTAACACTTGATAATAACGGTCAGGCAAAATGATTATTTTGCCTTCCATGTTTTTATGAACCGAACAGTAATAATTAAGCACGCCGGTATTTTTAAAAACCTGCTCCAGTTTGGAGCCTTTTTCGCCCAAGCCTAAATCGAAACTCGTCAACGGACTTAAAGAATAAATGTTATGGTCTATTTCCTTGTCCTCATCATTGCTCCATTGGATCTTATCCCCGGCCACGATAACCGTTAGCGGCGAATGAAACGTGGTGTCTTTTTGCGAAATCACCTGTGTTTTTTGAGACGGATTCGGTTTAACAGCCGCTTCCGCCTGCAAGTAAACAACCAGTTGTTTGACTTGCGCCGGCGCCTCAATATGCCCCGAAACGGATTGGGCCGCTAAAGGTTGCAGCCCGACAAAATAAGTTAAACCGGCCCCTACAAAATAAAGACTACGTTTTTTCATTTGGGTGTTATTCTCGCAAAGTCAGTCTATGAGCTTATCTTATGAATCTTAATAAAAAGATATTCATCACCTTCTTTATTTCAGTGACCGGTTTATTATGCACCACTCTCTATCTAATTGATACGCAAGCCGAACAGCATGAAATAAACCGGATTATCGCCGACCTGGATAACACTCAAGCCCAATTTCAGCAGGATTTGGAAGCCGAACAAAAACAAATCCAAACGCTGACCCATGTGATAACCGCGGACCAAAAATTCCGTTCTTTTTTAGCAAAAATAAAAGATAACTTTTATCCCTTCGTTGAAGAAATCGGTAAGGACACGGAAGCGGATTTCGTTTTTATGCTCGATGATGAGCCCATCGTCAGAGCGGTTTATGCGCCAAACAATCAAGCCAAGCCGCCGGCAAACAACTTGGCAAGCTTCGATATCCAAAGCAGCCTGGATTCGGGCCTGACCTCGTCAAGAATGGTCGGTTTAAACGAAGGCTTATACAGCAGCCATTTTATTCCTCTGAAAGAAAACCTGAGCGATGACTATGCGGTAGGCCTGATCGTGGTTTGCAATCAAATAAACGACAGCTGGATCGCCAAGTTATTAGCCAAAAACAATAAATTTCAAGCCGTTTTCTTTAACAACAATCAAGTCGTCGCCAAAAATACCGGCCCGGAAATGGCTGACGACATCTTGCGCCATCGGTCAACTATCCGGGAAAGCGGCAGGTATAGCTGGAACAGCGAGCGTTACATTGCCAAGCAGGTACTGTTCGATCCGCAAAATCAGCAAACCGGCTATATTCTTAGCGCTAACCTGGATCAGGCTTTACGCACGTTCAAACAATTGCAACAACAGGTTTTATTGACCGGTGGCGGCATTTTGTCGGTAGGCGCGTTATTATTCATGCTGATTTCGCAACGCATCACCCGTCCGCTACGCTTAATCGCCAAAGGCACTTTGGAAATTAAACAAGGCAATTACCGGCATCGTATCGATTATCGAAATTCGGACGAAGTTGGACAATTAGCCGCCGCGTTTAATGTGATGGCGGGCGATTTACAAGAAAAAGAACTGATACGCAGCACTTTTAACAAATATGTCGATCCCGCTATTGTCAGCGAATTGCTCAGTCAACCGGACAAATTAAGGCTGGGCGGCGAACGCAAAGAGCAAACGGTTTTATTCAGCGATATTGCCGGATTTACCGAGTTCAGCGAAAAACTGCCCGCCGAAGCGCTGATCAAAATTCTCAACGATTATTTATCGGCGATGACTTTAGAAATCAGCCGGCAACACGGCATCCTGGATAAATTTATCGGCGATGCGATCATGGCTTTCTGGAGTCCTGAGCTGTGCCATGGCAAGCATGCAGTTCACGCCTGCCGGTCGGCGCTAGCCATGCAAAATGCATTGCAGCGGCTGCGTCCGCATTGGCTGGCTAACGGAGCGCCCGAAATCCATGTCCGTATCGGCATCGCGACCGGAGAAATGATCGTCGGCAATATTGGCTCCGAACAAGCGCGCAGTTATACTTGCATAGGCGACAAGGTCAATTACAGCTCCCGTCTTGAAGGCCTGAATAAATACTATGGCACCCGGATTTTAATCGATCGGAAAACAGCGGCTGAACTAACCGGCTTTGTTGTCAGGGAAATCGATACCGTGCGGGTTAAAGGCCGGGAAGCCGGTGAAAGTATTTACGAATTAATCGGCGAAACCGATGAAGCCGACGATGCGCTGCTTGAAAAAATCAACCGTTACCGGCAGGCGTTGGCTTTCTACAAAAATGCCGACTTTAGCCTGGCGGCGCAAATTTTTTCCAGTCTAAGCGCCGACGCCCCTAGCCGAACGATGTTGCAACGTTGTAACTATTTACACCAAAACACGCCCGAAAACTGGGATGGTATCCATTCCATGCTGGATAAATAAGCCGCCAACTCGATACCCTCCCGGTTTTAAGCATCGCCTTAAGGACTCGGCCCCCCATTAAGGCGCTGTATTCGCTCCCGCCGGAGCATAGCCGCTGATTTGCACATCAATCAAGGGCTGGTCTTCCTGGCCCATCTGACGGAACCTCAATACCCCGGCGACGGTTGCCGGAGCCGCGCTGGTGCAAGCGCTCTTAACCAACAACCATGCCGAATCCCTGACCGATGAGCCGTCATCGTCCTCGAAGTTGATATCCGAAGTAAAATCCACCCAATTCTGGCTTAACGGCGCTACGCTGGTCAGCGGTTGAGCGGAATCGCCCGGTTTATGAACCACCGACTTAAAACTCAACCCGGCCCTATACAACACATCGTCCGACTGCCCTGCCCCATTTGCGGCGAAATTGTAAGCGATGGATACCGGCCCGCGGTTTTTAAAACCCGCTCGCAGAATGTCGTTGACTTCGAAATATTGAGCCCCCGGACTGGATGCTCTGCGGTCATAGTCGACATCATTCAGCCTGATTTTAGCGCCGTAAATACAGCTATTGCCGCTACGCCACACTCTGTCGACGACAGTCCCCAGAGTGACCGGCTTATTCAGGGTATAGGCATTGTTCATCACAATATTGCGGACCTTATTCGCGGTTTGAATATAACCGGCTTGGGGCGGGGATATTTTGGGAATCGCGCACGTATTATTAACACCGCCACCGGGTGCAAAGGTGGGCGGCGTGGAACCGTTGGGATTCGAGCCGAAGTCTCCGGTCAGGTTACAGGAGACATAAGCCGATGTACCGCCGGGAACGGCGACGCCGTCGGCAGGCAAATTAACAAAGCCGGTCGCCATTGCCGGAACCGAAGCAATCAATAAGTTAGCGCACAGGGCGGTATTGAGGATAACAGTCTTGTTCATGATTTTTCCTAAGTTTAAAGTTGATACAGTCCGGTCACCGAGCCCAAACAAGCCGGCGGCAGGCATAAAAATTCGTCCCTGAAAACAGCGGCATTAGAAGCCATGCCCAACACAAGTGCTAATCCGGATTCCATCGACAGTCACGCCGTCCGGACAAATGGCCGCGCTAAAATCGGTTTGAGCATCGATCAGGGCCGAATCCGCGCCTTGCCCATCGCTCAAGTTGGCGCCGCTAAGGTCGGCGCCGGAAAAATCGGCTCCTGCGAAGTTGGCGCCGGCCAGATTAGCGTCGTGCAGATTGGCCAGCGAAAGATCGGCGCGACTCAAATCGGCCTCGGTCAAATCGGCTTGGCTAAGCGTTGAACCCGACAGAGAACTCTCGGCAAGATTCGCGTAGGTCAAATCCGTTTTGCTTAGATCGGCGCTTACTAAATGGGTTGAGGCCAAATCCGCGCCGGTCAGCGTGGCTCCGGTTAATTTGGCGCCTTCCAGATTGGCATTTTTCAGCTTAGCGCCGTAAAGATTGGCATTGGTAAAATTAGTTGCATTCAGGTTTGCCGATTCGGCAATCAGCGGATTGTTTCCATTCGATTGCAGTCCGCTCAAATTGGCATGGTCAATCAAGGTCTCGGGACTTATGGTTAATGACCCGACCACGGCTGCACCGCTCAGATTGGCGCCGCTCAGATTGGCGGCGCCCAAGTCGCCGTTAAGGCGCGTTTTGGCTAGATTCGCTCCGCTCAAATCCCTGTCTTTCAAACTGTTTTCCTCGCTAAAGTCGCATTCGCTCAATTTCGTTTGCGGTCCGGGAAGGTAGCACGCCTCTTCGTTGTTATCGCCGGCTTTTTTGACCATTCGCCAAAAATCCGGACTTAACGAAGGCTGCCGGTTTTGGTTCTCGCCCGCCAAGCTCAAATAAGCCGCGCCTTGGTAATTGACCCTGTCGTTGTGATCGTAAACCGGCGTTTCCCCCCAATCGCCCCGGAAAACGCCGGGCAGGGTTTTGCTTTTTTGTTGCTTATATACGCCCCTCGGATTGTCCGGCAAGGTGTGTAGCGCAACCCCGCTTAAGGATTTTATGCCCGTGGATTCGGCCGTTCCGCTGTCAAATCTTGCGGCTTCGGCCGCTTGCAGCACTTTATTAAGCGCCGGATGCTGCGGGTCTTTGCCGATGAACGCGTAGGCCGTGCAGAGTATTCCTCCAATTAATAGTATGGCTGCAAAAATCAGCTTCACGCTTTTCACTAGCTAGATTCTCCGGGCGGTATGGTGGGAAAAACCCTTCACGGTTGTTGGCGCTGAAACGGAAATTCTATAGAAAAACTCACGCGGGAAATATGCCCACCGAAACAACAAGAAAAATTCCCGTAATATTCGGGAATTTTTCCCGTATCGTATTTTTTAGATAGCCTCTACTATGCCTGCCATCTGTATTTGAATACTCAAGCAAAAAACGCTTCCTTCCCGAACCATTCGCTATGTCACTGATCCCCTCCCCTGTGCTGTTCCGCGCGCGCTCTGCATTTCTACTGATAGTTTCGCTCTATGCCCCGCCCCGTCCTTGTTTTGCCGACGCTCCCGATTCCGCCCCCCTGGAACTGGAAGACATCGTGGTAGAAGGCCAGGCCGAGCGCGTCAAACTCGGTCCTTGGGAAGGCCTCCAGCTGAGCAAAGAACAAATCCCCGGCAACATACAGTCCGTCACCCGTCAGGACATCAAGGATTCGTTGGCAACCAGTCTCGGCGATTTGATGAATAACCGCTTGCAATCGGTGAATGTCAACGACTATCAAGGCAATCCGTTTCAGATGGACATCAGTTATCGCGGTTTTTCCGCATCGCCTCAAATCGGCACGCCGCAAGGCTTGTCAGTCTTCCTGGATGGCGTCAGGGTCAACGAGCCGTTTGGCGATATCGTGAACTGGGATTTAATCCCGATGAACGCCTTGTCGGGCATGGATGTTTTTCCCGGCTCCAATCCGCTGTTCGGACTCAACACCTTGGGCGGCGCTTTGTCCATGCGAACTAAAAACGGCTTCGACGATGCCGGCGTTACCGTCGGTTTTCAGGGCGGTTCCTGGGAACGTAAAAAAGGCGAATTAGCCGCCGGCTGGAATAACGGTACGCTGGGCGGTTTTCTGGCGCTCACCGGCTTCGATGAAGCGGGCTGGCGCGATAATTCGCCGTCGCAAGTCAAGCAAGGCTTTACCCGCTTCGATTGGCGGGAAGATAAATTTTCGCTAAAAGCCAGTGCGCTGCTGGTCGGCAATACACTGCTGGGTAACGGCCTGATTCCTACCGAACTGTACCGGCAAAGCCCGGAAGCCGTGTTCAGCTCGCCGGACAGCACCGAAAACGATCTACAGCAATACAGTCTGGGCGGGGAACTTTTCTTTACCGACAGCTTAAGCCTGACCGGACAGATTTATCGCCGTAACAGCAACCGAAAATCGTTAACCGGCGATATCTACGAGGATTTCCAGGACATGGACAGCGGCTGGGAAAATCCGCTGCAAGCCAACGGCACCCGAACCGGGCAGCGTGTCTGCCGCTATCGGGATGCCAATAAAGACGGCATTCCGGATTATGGTTTGGATCGAAATTTCGACGGCGTTATTGACGCCGGCACCCTCAATAAGCCTTTGAATGCGCGTAATAAAGATTATGTCGCGCTGGCGCCGCCTATTAATGTTAATTGCGACCGGATCAACTACACTCCGGTCAGCCCTGCTTCCGGGCCGCGTAACGGTGCCGCCGGAGATCCCAAAAACCAGACGCCCGGCCTATCGTCAACCGGCTGGGCCGACGGCACGCCGATTGGCGTGCTGAGCAATACCTTGGTTGAGCAAATGACCGACGGCGCTTCGCTCCAGCTCAACTGGAACAGCGAACAACATAAATTCATGCTGGGCAGCTCTATCGATTCCTCCGATTCGACATTCGACACCAGCCAACGCCTGGGCTTGATGGACGCGTCCCATCGGGTTTACAGCGACCCGGCCGGCATCGATCCGATCTTTGTCGCCGCCCGTGAAGATATTCACAACAACTCGTTTACCGGCAAATCGACGACTCTCAGCGGCTATTTCAGCGAAACCTTTTCGCCTTGGGATAATCTGCACTTGAGCGTTTCCGGGCGCTATAACCATACAGACGTCAACAATAAGCTTAAAGCCAGAACCCGCGCCGGTTTTGAAAATCTGCACGACATTCTCGATCTCAACGCTTATCGTCCGACCGTCATTGTCTGCCAAAGCCGAGACCCGGCGTCTTGTCCGGCTGCGGCCAATTATAATTTGGCCGCCAATTGGTATAAGGATGTTTTGCAGTCCCAGAATCCCTATTACGGTTTGGGCAGCTACAGCGAAACGCCGACCTCGGAGCAATTCAATTACCAGTCGTTCAACCCGTCGGTCGGGATCAGTTATTTGCCGTTTACACAGCTCAATGCACCGCTCAAGGACATCAATGTGTTTTTCAACTGGAGTCAAGGCACTCGAACACCGTCAAGCGTAGAGCTGGGCTGCGCTTACGACAACACTCTGGTCGAGCAGAATCCGGGCGATCCCGATTCGCCGAAGATTCCCAAAAGCTTTGCTTCCATCGGCGGCGCCTGCACTTTGCCGACTTCCCTGTCGGGCGATCCTTATTTGCCGCAAATCTTTGCCGACTCATACGAAGTCGGGCTCCGCGACAAAATCTTCGGCGACTGGGAATGGAATGCCGGTTTGTATAGAACCGATCTTCGCGACGATATTTATCTGGTCGGCATCACCGCCACCCGGAGTTTTTTCGATACCATCGGCGACACCCGCAGGCAGGGCATTGAATTCGGCTTTTCCGGCAAAGCCGGGATAGCGGATTTTCGCGTTAATTACGGCTACACCGAAGCGACTTTCCAGTCGCGTTTGTTCATGTTGAGTCCTCACAACAGCAGCGCCGCGGTCAGCTCGCCGTTGGAAGCGGAGTACGATGCCGCAGGGCGGCCTTTGACAGCGATGAAAGACATGATTCAAATCGACCCCGGCGACCGTATGCCGGGCATACCGCTGCACAACATCAACGCATCGGTAAACCTGCATCTCACCAACAAATGGGATTTTGGCGTCAGCATGACCGCTCATTCGTCGTCGTTTGTGCGCGGCAACGAAAACAACGACCATACGCAAGGCGCTTACGACTATGTCGAACGCCCCAACAGCACCGGCACCGAAGTCGTTCGCATTCAGGGCCGTCAATTCACTGACTCGGGCAGCGTGCCGGGTTACGCGCTGTTCAATTTAAAAACCCGTTATGCGGTCACCAAGGAACTCTCGGTTTTCGGCATGATCAACAATGTGTTCGACAACCAATACGCCACCGCCGGGCGGCTCGGGATTAATCCTTTTTCTCCGTCCGAAAAAGGCGCCATCGGCAGCAGCGGCTGGAATTACAATTCCAACGATTGGCTCAGCAGCACCTTAATCGGGCCGGGCGCGCCCCGCGCCTATTGGGCAGGGTTTGAGTATAGTTTCGAGCTGTAGTTTAAATAATCTGAAATTGAGTCGTTTCACCATTTGGCGTCTGATCGGCACCAGGAAATAGCCGAAAAGCGGTTGCCCGAACTGAGTTAAAAATCCATACTACACCAAGCTTTTGCAGAGAAATTAAGATAACAATCGACATTTAAAGAGGCCCTCATGCAAATCGTATTAACAAAAGATTTAATCATGGACAACTCACACAGCTTTGTATTATCCGATTTGCCCATTCCGGTTGGCGAGAAATTTACTGTTATCGTCATGCGTGATGACGCGCATCCTACCCAAAACACAACCCGGAAGGTGTACGCCCACCGCATAGTCGTTGACAGTATTGACTTGCCGACTAGAGATGAGTTGCATGAACGCTAAACCCTTTATTGATACTAATATTTGGGTTTACGCGCATTTACAGGACGTCAATAATAACAAATGCAATATTGCCTTAGCCTTACTCGAAGCGTTACCTATTTTGGTTAGCAGCACGCAAGTTTTAAATGAATATTACAGCGTGATGCTGAAAAACAAAGTAGCCGACTGTTTAATTCAGGACAATGCCGAAATTATTATTGCTATCGCGGATATGCAGCTTATCCGGATAGCAACAATACGCCTCGCTCATGAAATCAAATTAAAATACGGTTTTTCTTACTGGGACAGCTTGATCGTAGCAAGCGCGTTAGAAGCCGAATGTCAGTGTCTTTATTCAGAAGATATGCAACACAAACAGCTCATTGAGGGCAGTTTAATAATTATTAATCCCTTCAAAAATTAAACCATCAACGAAGGCCAAGCTGTTTGTGTCCGGTACGTCTATTTTTCCAGCTTTTGTTTCAACCCGGCCAAGCCGTTGCTGAAAAATGTCTTCATCGCGGTAACCGCCGCCGCATCATTCAAGTTATCCGGCGGAGTATTGCCGGTATCGCCACGGTAGAAACGGCTTTTTAATGTAACCACGCTGCTGTTGGCATTATCCCCGACCGCTACCTTAAGATTCGTAGTGTATGAACTGACCGGAAATGCCGTAACATTTTCGACTTTAAGCCGGTAATTGTATTCATGATCTTTATCGCTGTAATAATCCAGGCTTTCCACCAGTTGCCCGTCATTTTTCAGGGTCATGGTTCGAGTGCCGTCAGAGGCGTTTTTGCCGTCGCCCGAACTGGCTTTGACATCCGGATGCCAATCGGCAATGCCGTCAAATTGCTTGATCACATTCCAGACAGCGTCAACAGGAGCATTAATAGTAATGCTCTCATTGGCTTTTTGCGGGGTGGGTCCGTGAGCAACGGAAACAACGGGGAAAACGAGGAAACTCAATAATAGTAAAGTTAAGCGGTTCATGTCATTAAGGCCTTAGTAAAATGGCTTATTATTCATGCATCCGGGCCAAAGGCATCGGGCAAGTTTCCCGATTATCGCTGGTAAATTTCCGCTTATTCGCCGGAGCGCTCATGGTTATACACATCTCAATGCGATAGGCATTTCCGGCATTAAGGTCTATTGGTATCGTTTGTCCATCATTTGCCGACATGAATAGTGGGCAGAAATGCGTTGCCCATCCTATCTGGCTTACATCGCTACCGTTTGGCAGCTGCTTTATAAACAGCGTTACGTTCGCGCTTGCCAATAGCCACTACAATGACAATTAACTCAGTATCCCTGACTTCATAAACCAACCGAAACCCCATATTGCGGAGTTTGATTTTGTATCGGCTTTTTTGCCCCAAGAGTTTCGAGGCAGGGACATGTGGATTGGTAAGTCGCTCTTCTAATTTGCTTTTGAATTGTTCTCGCACCGTATTATCAAGCGCTCGCCACTCTTTCAGCGCATCTTTTTTAAAAGCGAGGCTGTAAGCCATAAGTGTATAGTTTGGTGGGCTTATAAGTCGGACAAACTGACTTTGATTTCGGCTTGATTTTCTCGCGCGTCAGCTATGGCATTGAGCCCCAGGTCTTCCAGTTTTTCCAGTAGGGCTTCATAGGCTTTGGCGGGGATGCAATAAAAAGCGGGTTCATTGCGGTTCAAAATGGCAACCGGAAAGCCTTCGCCCGCGGCTACTGTTCCCATAGGATTCTTTTTTAATTCGGAAACGCTGGCGGAGATTTCCGCCAAAATGATGCTTGTCATGACTGACTCCAAGGCTGTTTATTGGTACTTAGAGTAGTACGTTTGATAGTGTCTTTCAATCTAAATTGCTCGACCTAAGCCAGGTAACCTTGAAATTTTCTGCAAAAGCGCAGCATAAAAACGCTGGGCATAAACGGACAGTCTATTAGGTTAACGATCCAAGCTGGCCGCTAAATTATGTGTAATTTGAATATGAAAAACTTATTCTTAGGTTAGGACCAATAATTGAAGACTGGCAGTGTTTTTTTCTATATTCTTCTACGCGTAGCCGCTCATTTTAGTCCGTTAGTAAGGTAGCGGTCTAATTTTCTTGTATCAGATAGATTTATCTATAGAAAACGCTGGATGATTTTATAAAAACAAAGGACATCGAATGAAACTCCAAACTATCCGTATATCGAATTTCCAATGCTTTGGTCCAGAGCCAACTGAAATAGACTTGGAAAACCTGACCTTTTTGATAGGACCTAACGGTGCCGGCAAAACAGCAGTTTTGCAAGCGCTGTGCCGCTTATTTGCTTTTGATTCAACATTGAAACGGGTTCAAAAGACTGACTTCCATGTGCCTCCAACTGAGGTGGATACACCAGACGAGCGTAGCTTCTGGATCGAAGCTAATTTTCTGCTGCCTGAATTGCTGGACGACGCCGGAGAGCATCCTACGATACCAACTCACTTTGCTCATATGCGATTGGATGATGCGGATGATATTCCTCGAGTCCGTTTTCGACTTGAGGCGAGTATGGGCCTAGATGGTGATATAGAAGACACCTTGCTGTACGTGCTCGACTTGAACACGGATGGTTCGCCCTTGAACCCAGTCCCAGTACCGCGCGCCGAACGCAACAATATCCAAGTCCACTATCTGCCGGCAAGACGCGATCCGGCGGACCACATCGCTTTCAGTGCAAACGCCTTACTTGGCCGCCTGCTACGGGCAGTTAATTGGGATGGCGAGCGAACAACAATTAAAAGTCTGACTGACCAGATTAGCAGTAATTTAGCTAAGAACTCATCGGTTTCTTCTCTGAGCACTAAGTTGACTGAAACTTGGAAAGGACTACACAAAGGCTGTTATTTTGCTGATCCTTCGATTACTTTTGTGACGAGTGAAATTGAAGCCCTGTTGCGACATCTGTCGGTATCATTTTCTCCAGGCCACGGCGAGCAATTGGTGGATTTCTCACGGCTGAGTGATGGACAAAAATCTATGCTTTACTTGTCGTTGGTTCTTTCGTCTCAAGCCATAGGCCGCGCAGTACTCAACGGAGAAGACGGAACATTTAATCCTGACAAACTTAAACCTGCTGTGTTCACAGTCATTGCTGTCGAGGAGCCGGAAAACAGCCTATCTCCCCACTATCTTGGCCGCATTGTTTCAGCCTTAACAGATTTGGTTGGCAATAAAGACGCGCAGGCAATCATTGCCACTCATGCCCCATCCATGCTGCGCAGAGTTGAGCCAGAAAGCATTCGTTATTTACGATTGACTGAATCGCGTCAAACGCGGGTAACTCGGATTGAAATGCCGCCTGTCGCGGACGAGGCCCATAAGTTTGTTCGTGAAGCAGTTCAGGCGTTTCCAGAACTGTATTTCTCAAGGTTGGTGGTGCTTGGTGAAGGTGACAGTGAAGAAATTGTGCTTCCTCGTTTACTCAAAGCAAAAGGTGTTCCAGTCGATGAGTGCGCCATTTCAGTGGTTCCGCTCGGCGGCCGCCATGTTAATCATTTTTGGCGATTACTCACCGTGTTGGAGATACCGTTCATTACTCTCTTGGATCTGGATCTTGCGAGACATCAAGGTGGTTGGGGGCGAGTGCGCAATATTGCCAACCAATTGAAGACCTATTCCCCGGAAGTAACGTTTCCTTCTGTTGGTAAGATAGATGAAATTCCTGAATGGAACAATGACGATTGGAAGCTTTTTGAGGTCGAGAGCAACCCTAAGTATATCAATTACTTGAGTGAACTTGAGTTTCTTGGTATTTTCTTTTCATCTCCTTTGGATATCGACTTTGCAATGTTGAAGAGTTTTCCGGTAGCCTACGAGTTAGATGAAGCCGATAAGGTCCTTCCAGTGGATGCTAAAATCAAAGCTGTTCTTGGCGACAGCCACCACGGCGTTGATCAGTATACTGAGGAGGAGCAAAAACTCTTCATTACCTATCACAAGCGATTCAAGCTCAAAAGTAAACCTGCCGCCCACATTAATGGGCTTTCAAAGCTTTCCGATGAAGAGCTTTTGGCAAATATGCCGCTTTCTTTGAATCGCCTCGCTGATGCTGTCATCTCCAAACTCGCTGAGTTGCCTGAATGATCAGGCCGGAAATTTGGTGGCCCGCTGATGGCTTAACTTTGGAACCCAATGCACTTCGAGCCGCAACCGAACGTGAGCGTTGCCTTGCACTGACTGCTGGCCCAGGCGCGGGAAAGACTGAGATGCTTGCCCAGCGTGCGGACTTCTTGTTGCGTACAGGTACTTGTCGTTATCCAATGCGAATCCTCGCCATATCATTCAAGGTCGATGCAAGTCGGAACCTGAAAGACCGAGTAAGGCGACGCTGTGGTGCGGATCTTGCCGCCCGGTTTGATAGCTACACTTTCCACGCTTTTGCCAAGCGAATCATTGATCGCTTTCGTCCTGTACTGACAGGGAATGACGCACTTGATCCAGATTACAAAATCGATTCTCCCAGGGTTACTCGCCGACAAATTGAATTCAACGATCTTGTCCCGCTGGCAATTCAGATTCTAAAAACGTCGCAGGTCGCACGCAACGCAATTCGCAAGACTTATAGCGATGTATTCTTAGACGAATTTCAGGACTGTACCAATCGGCAATACGAGCTGGTTAAGCTGGTGTTTCAAGGCTCCACAATACGCCTGACTGCCGTGGGCGATACCAAGCAAAGGATTATGGCGTGGGCTGGTGCATTGGATGGGATCTTCTCGACCTTCGCAAATGATTTTAATGCGGTGCCGTTGAATATGTACCGGAATTTTCGTTCTAAAGACAAACTGTTACGTATGCAGAATGAGATTATTCGAGTCCTAGATCCAGCATCAATGATGTCGAATGATCAAATCGCGGGCAATGAAGGGGAAATTTGGGATTGGAGATTCGCTACTAGCCAACACGAAGCCGAATACTTAGCAGACCTGATGGCTGGCTGGATACAGGATGAGGGAATCCCTCATTCAGAAACCGCCGTCTTGGTGTCCAGGCAACCCGATCTTTATGCCAATCTGTTGATGGTCGAACTGGAAAAACGAGGTATTCCTTATCGCAATGAACAGCAACTACAAGACCTTTCCGTTGAACCAGCAGCAAGGTTGATTGTGGATTACTTGCTATCACTTTATGGTGGACGAGAACCTAAAGCGTGGTTGCGCTTGATGGATCAATTGATACCGTTTGCCGATGAAACTGAACAAGCCGACAAGCGGCATGACTGGCAACGATTTATTAAATCGGAACGCAAGCAAGCCGAATTCCTTGATCTATTGGGTGAGAACAGGTGGCCAAACGGTTGGTCATTTGTTGATAATTTTCTGAACAGGCTCGGCATCAGCAGCTTAACAGCGCTATCGCCAGATTACGAGTCAGCAGCTCGGCTAATCGATGTAATTCAGGAAACAAAGACACGGATCGAAGAGCAACTCAAAATCGAGCCAGACTTAATAAAGGCTTTGACTAAATTTTCAGATGACCAAGCGGTACGTATTTTGACCATACACAAAAGTAAGGGCTTGGAGTTCGATTCGGTGATCATTTTGGGTGTGGAAAATGAGACATTCTGGGGTGATGAAACCGAGCAGAGATGCGCGTTCTTCGTTGGTATGTCGCGTGCAAAACGGCGCTTGATTTTAACTGCTTGTCAAACACGCTGCACACCTCCTAGTAATCCTTACCGTTGGAGTGAGCGGCGAAATTATCATAAAGAATTTATTGGCTATGCCTTGCCGTTTTTGGAATGACAAGATTGGTTTGTCGTACAAGTATGGAATTAAGGCAAGTGGTCAAAAGGATTTATAACTGTCAATTGACCATCAAACACTTGCCCGTGCTGCAAATCTTCGGAAAACAGCGTCCGGCAATCTGCAAGCAATGCGGCGGCAATAATCAGGCTGTCCCAGTGCGATAGCGAATATCGTTTTGCCAAGTCGATAGCTTTACGAATCGTATCGGCATCGACGGCTACCACTTCGCATAAATCCAGCAAGCTTTCGGCTATTTCGTGAGCTTCCGATAATAAAAATCCATGTTTTCTAGTCAAAACGCTAATTGTCTCATTGACTACTTGGCTACTGATCACCGGCGCATCCTGAATAATTTCAATGGCGCGGGACGATTTATCCTGATCTTGCGATTCGGCATAGATAAACAAATTGGTGTCGGCAAAGACTCTAGCGGTCATAGCATTCTTCGCGGCTAAATGTGCCTGCTTTGAAGCGGCCGCGATATTTCGCCAAAGTGGCTAGTGCATTTTCTCTGCGTATACGCTCATCATCGGCTTGTTTGGCCTTTAAGCTTTCCGCAAAATCCAGTACCTCGGCAGCGCTGTGTTCGGGCAGGGTTTTGACGGTTTCATAAATGCGTTCGGCTATGTTCATTAGATTAGCTCATAGATTAGGTTGGTTATTATGAAGAAATCCATTCGCGTGGATACAAAACGGCATATGTTCACTGATTCATCCTTACTATACCAGAATCGTGAATTGCGCCCTTCCGGATTTGCAGGAGGCTCTAGTCGAAGCGATCATTTAATCGCAAGTCTCCCTTTGTAAGGAAATTAAGGCGCGAGACTTACGCAAAAAGCATGAAAATCCCCACCGCCACACCAATCAACTCTCGCGCACTTCGATAAGTCCTTGCCGGCTGGCCATTAAAGTCAGCTCGGCCAACGTTTCCACGCCCATTTTTTCTTTGATGACGGTACCGTGATTGCACACCGTTTTGTAACTTAAACACAATTTTTCCGCCGCTTTTCGAACGGTATAGCCATTCGCCAATAAACAAAAAACATCGAACTCCCTGGGCGAAAGCAGCTTGATTTTTTCCGCTTCATCCTGCTCCCCGGCGATAGAAACCGCGAGTTGCTGGGCAATCTCAGGATCGACATAAGAACCGCCCAGCGCTATTTTACAGACCGCAGTAACCAGCGTTTCCGGCGTACTGCTTTTGGTAATATAACCCTTGGCTCCGGCCACCAGCGCCCGCGTCACGTAAACCAGTTCGTTATGAATACTGAATACCAGAATTTTACAATGCGGATCACGGCCTAACAGCCTTCTAAGCGTCTCAAAACCGCCTATGCCCGGCATCGATAAATCCATCACCACAATATCCGGTCGATATTGGTTATAGAGTTGACAGGCCGCCTCGCCCCGGTCCGCCTCATAAATCAGTCCGATTTTATCGGATAAGGCCAGATACGCTTTGTAACCCGCCCGAACCACAGCGTGATCGTCGACCAATAACACACTCAGCTTATCCGCCATTCGTTTGCCTCATAACAATGTCAAAACAGCCATGATGCCTGTTTATACACGGCAAATCGATAGGAGCTTTTCCTGTTTTATTTCGCTCAAGCGTACAGGAAGTTTTCTCGATTTATTTCCGGTGTTTTTCCTTACGATTTCCGGGCTTATTCCGTAACGCAGCATGCTGCCGCTGCCGTACCATGACCGCCTGTTCAGCCCTGCATCTCAATAGGGGGCATTACCAACGTTTTGATCAAGAAAGCTTAGTTACCTTACTCAAACTTTATTGATACGCACGGGCTGACTTCATATAAGTACAACAATCATAACCCCTGGAGGAACTATGCGGATTTCCAAATTCACCCGCACCGCTGTCGCATCCGCTGTCTGTAGCGGCGCTTTATTGACGGTTTCGATGCCGACGCACGCCAATAAAACCCTGGATAGGCTATCGAAAGAAGATACTAACTGGGTCATGCAGACCAAAGACTACGGTGCAACCCACTTTAGCGAAATGACCCAGATTAACGCGCACAACGTCCAGCATCTACAGCCGGTCTGGTCGTTTTCGACGGGCGTGCTGAACGGGCATGAAGGCGGACCGCTGGTCATTGACGGCATCATGTATGTGCATACGCCCTTCCCTAACAACATTTTCGCGATCGACCTGGACGATCCCGGCAAAATTTTATGGGAATTCAAACCTAAACAAAACCCGGCAGCCCGCGCAGTCGCCTGTTGCGACGTAGTAAACCGGGGCTTGGCCTATGCGCCTGCCGGTGACGGTTATCCGGCCACTATTTTCCAGAATCAACTGGACGGACATATCGTTGCGTTAAATGCGAAAACCGGCGAGTTGTTGTGGAAAATGGAAAACTCCGACATCGCGATGGGCTCCACGCTGACTGTCGCGCCTTTTGTCGCTAAAGATAAAGTTATCGTCGGCAGCTCGGGCGCGGAATTGGGCGTAAGAGGTTATGCCACCGCCTATAACATCAAAGACGGCAAACAAGCTTGGCGCGTTTACGCGACCGGCCCTGACGCCGACATCAAACTGGCCAAGGATTTTAACAGCGCCAACCCGCATTACGGCCAATTCGGCCTGGGTCTGAAAACCTGGGAAGGCGATGCCTGGAAAATCGGCGGCGGCACCAACTGGGGCTGGTATGCATTCGACCCTGACCTGGATATGCTCTATTACGGCTCGGGCAACCCCGCGCCGTGGAATGAAACCATGCGCCCCGGCGACAACAAATGGACGATGACTATCTGGGGCCGCGACATCAATACCGGCGAAGCCAAATTCGGTTATCAAAAAACGCCGCATGACGAATGGGATTACGCAGGCGTCAACTATATGGGCTTATCCGAGCAGCTGGTTGACGGCAAAATGACCAAATTGCTAACCCACCCCGACCGTAACGGCTTGGTTTATACGCTAAACCGTGAAAACGGCGATTTGGTCAACGCGTTTAAAATCGACGATACCGTCAACTGGGTTAAAAAAGTCGATTTAAAAACCGGCCTGCCGGTTCGCGATCCTGAGTTTTCCACGCACATGGATCATGAAGCCAAAGGCATTTGTCCGTCAGCAATGGGTTATCACAACCAGGGTATCGAATCTTACGATCCGAACAAAAAGCTGTTCTTCATGGGCACCAACCATATCTGCATGGACTGGGAACCGTTCATGCTGCCTTACCGCGCAGGCCAGTTCTTTGTCGGCGCGACGCTGAACATGTATCCGGGACCTAAAGGCACCTTGGGCCAAGTGAAAGCGATGAACTCCGTAACCGGCAAATTCGAATGGGAAATCAAGGAAAAATTCGCAGTCTGGGGCGGCACCACCGCAACCGCGGGCGACTTGGTGTTCTACGGTACTTTAGATGGTTACATCAAAGCGCTGGATTCACGGAACGGCAAGGAATTGTGGAAATTCAAACTGCCTTCCGGCGTTATCGGTCACCCGATTACCTTCGGACATAAAGGCAAGCAATATGTGGCGATTTACTACGGTGTCGGCGGCTGGCCCGGCGTTGGTTTAGTGTTCGACTTGCAGGATCCTACCGCAGGTTTGGGTGCAGTCGGTGCGTTTAAAGAACTGGCTCACTACACGCAACAAGGTGGCGGTGTGATGGTTTTTGCATTGGGTTATTAAAACTGCGTGTAGAAGGAGCTTTAGCCGCTTAGGAGCACGCTCCTTCTCCCTCAGGGAGAAGGCTGGGATGAGGGGATTCAAATAATATTTTGATTTCCCCTCACCCAACCCTCTCCCTCTGGAGAGGGCTTTACTCTGCTTAAGTTAACAGTTTCTGGCTAAAACCATCCCTACAGTGACATCCGTTTTTAAACCGGCATTGACGAGAGTAAATATGCACATAAACAAGTTTTTAATAACGGCTTTGTGTTTGGGCGGCAGTTTGGCAATAGCCCCAGCCCAAGCCGAACAAAACAAAGCGCTAAAAGTCTGCGCGGCGGAAAACGAAATGCCTTATTCCAACAAGGCAGGCGAAGGCTTCGAGAATAAATTGGCGGAATTGGTCGGCAAAGCGCTGGGCAAAAAAGTCGAATATGTGTTCTGGAACGATCCGCGTTATTACATACGGGACACTTTGTATAAGGAACTGTGCGATGTGGTGCTCGGCGTCGATAAAGGCGATCCGAGCGTTTTAACCACTCGGCCTTATTACCGTTCCGGTTACGTCTTCATCTCGCGTGAGGCCGATAATCTGGTTTTGGACAATTGGTCTAGCGAGGCGTTACGCAAAGTAAAACTCATCGCTTTTGTGCCCGGCACGCCGCCGGAAGTCATGCTGCGGACTATCGGACGTTATAACGATATGTTCAATTATTCGCAGGAGCTGGTCGGCTTTAAATCCAGGCGTAATCAGTATGTGAAATACGAGTCCTCGAAACTGGTTTCCGAAGTGTCATCAGGTCATGCCGAAGTGGCCGCGCTTTGGGGGCCGTCCGCCGCGCGTTATGTCAAAGCATCGGCAACGCCGTTAACGATGACGATGATTCCCGACGACAACGTTCGCGCCGACGGGCAAAAAGTCGACTTTCATTACAGCACATCGATGGGCGTTCGAAAAAACGATCCAACCTTACTGGCTCAGTTGAACAAGGTTATTGAAGACAACCAAGATGACATAACCGAGTTGCTGGAAGAGGAAGGCATTCCTTTAGTCGATGAACCCGATGCGCCGTAACCCTAAATAGAGATCTTAATATGAAGAAAAAATTATTCGCCGTAGCGGCTGTCAGCACTGCGTTGATCAGCACTGCGGCTGTAGCGGAAATAACCTTTCGTAACGCGATTACCGGCGCGCCGCTGGATATGAGCGTCGCCAAATCGGGCGGTAACGAGGCTGTTTTCAATCAATTCAAGGAAACCGGAAAAAATCCTTACAACGGCGATAAGGAAGCCATACAAAAAGGTCATGATCTTTATTTGACCGCCTGCTCCGGCTGCCACGGCCACGAAGCCGAAGGTAAATTGGGGCCCGGACTGGCCGACGATTACTGGACCTATCCGGCCAATGCGACTGACAAGGGCTTGTTCGAAGTGCTGTTCGGCGGCGCTAACGGCATGATGGGGCCGCAATACGTCAACTTATCAACCGATGAAATGCTGAAGATTATGTCCTGGATTCGGGACATTTATAACGGCGATCCTAAAAAAGCCAAGTGGTTAAAATAAAGAGAGGAAAAACCCATGAAAAAAATGCTTTTAATCAATGTAGGTCTCGTGTTGGCGGTGTTGTCCTATTCGGCTATCGCTTACGACGGTCAAAATTGCAGCGAACCCGGCGTTTGCTGGGAACCCAAGCCGGGTTATCCGGACAAAGTCGCGGGCAGCAAGTATGACCCGAAACACGATGTTAATGAGCTTAATAAACAAGCCCAGTCGGTTGTGGAAATGGAAGCGCGTAATAAAAAACGCCAGGAACATTTAGCCAAGACCGGCAAGTTTGTTTATGACGTAGACGATATCGAGTAAGCCTTGTTTTGGGCATAAATGCATTCTACCCTTCCGTCCCCTTGTGAGTCTGTTTGTATCTTATGCCCTTTTTTACTTTGCGTAGTGTTTGGATTTAACAATAGAACACGGATGACACGGATTTGACCGATAAACACAGATAAAAAATCCGTTCAAACCCGTTTAATCCGTGTCATCCGTGTTCCATTAATCATGGTTTGCCTACGCTGAATAGTTACGAAGTTTTTTACAAAGCCAATGAACACAGACACCCCACTTACCGATTGGCGCGAACTGGCGTTACAGTTTGAACAGCAAATCAACCAAACCGTGATCGGCCTGCAACCTGCGGTCCGGAATATCGTGCTGGCCGTTTTCGCCAGAGGCCATGTATTGCTGGAAGGCAATGTCGGCGTCGGTAAAACCACGCTGTTAAGAGCGGTTGCCCAAGGTTTGGGTGGCGATTACCAGCGGATTGAAGGCACCATTGACCTGATGCCCGCCGATTTGATCTATTACACTTATTTAAACGATCAAGGCCGTCCCTGCGTCGATCCGGGGCCTTTATTGAAACACGGCGACACGCTCGCCACCTTCTTCTTTAATGAAATCAATCGCGCCCGCCCGCAAGTCCATGCCCTGCTGTTACGGGCGATGGCCGAACGCAGCATCAACGCGTTCAACCGCGACTATGCACTGCCGCATATCCAGGTTTTTGCCGATCGCAACCGCGTCGAAAAAGAAGAAACCTTCGAGCTGCCCGCGGCCGCCAAAGATCGCTTCATGATGGAAATCCACATCGATATGCCCGACTCCGACGCGGTACTGGATGAACTGATGTTTAACCCGCGTTTTCATGATACCGACCGGCTTATCCAAGACGTCACCGGCAGCGGCGTTTACTACCGGCTCAATGAGCTGGCGCAAACGCTGCAACAGCAGATACAAACCAGTCCCAAGCTCCATGCTTACGCGTTGGCTTTATGGAAAGCCACGCATCGGCCGCAACACTACGGCGTTCAACTGAGCGACGTCGAAATGCCGCAATTATTAATGGCCGGAGCCAGCCCGCGCGCGATGAGTTATTTGATCCGCGCCGCCAAAACCCGCGCTTGGCTGGAAAACCGGAATCATGTGTTGCCTGAAGATCTGCAAGCGGTTTTTCCGGTTTGTATGACCCATCGGCTGTTTTTAAATCCGATGTATGCCTACAGAAAAGAACAGCTGTTGCCCGAATTGATCAAGGGGATTTTGGACCAGGTGGCAGCGCCTTAATAAAAAAACTTCACCACGAAGACACGAAGAGTACGAAGTTTTATATTTTTACTCTCGTTCCCACGCGCTGTTGAGCCGGACGGGTCATGCTGCCCCGTCCGAAACGTAAGGCGTTAGCTAAATATAACCACTTTGCTCAGGCATCGTAAAACGTTGGGGACGGGGGTTTCAAACCCCGTCCCGCTTAGGACACGAAGAGTACGAAGTTTTATATTTTTTCTTCGTGTCCTTCGTGTCTTCGTGGTGAACTAATCGAATATATGGCCATTTCGCTTAATGACATAAAACAAGAAAAATATCCCCCCATGACCGAAACGCTACATTACCGCTTACCCTGGCAATCAAGTTCCGTTTATCCGGGAGCGCATCCCGGACAAATGGTCGGCGCAGGGCAATTGTTCAAGCGCCATGAGCCGTTGATCGCCAGTCCCGATCCCAGACGCATAGACTTGCGCGCCAGCGTACTCGACCCGTTTTCGGGCTATCGGGTGCGCGTCTATCAGCAGCAAAGCGTCGTCAACGTCTATCTGCTGGCCGATCTATCTGCATCGATGGGCTACGCCGATAAACAACAAACCTTGATCCGTTTTTTATTGACCGCCGCCAACTCCGCATTCGATTACGGCGACAAATTCGGCTTTATCGGCTGCACCGAGCGTATCGAACACTGCCGGCTGCTTCCCGCCGGTCAGCACTTGGGCCGGGTAACGGCACTGGCGAAACAACTGCAAGGCCTGACCTTTACCGACAGCGCAAACGGCCTGAAAAACGCATCGGCATTTTTGCCTGCCGAACGTTCGCTGGTATTTTTGTTATCCGACTGTCATTTTCCGCTTGCCCAATTACGTGCGGTGCTGGGTTCGTTGCAGGGTCACGATCTGATCCCGTTAGTGTTATGGAATCAGGATGAATATGCCGCCCTGCCCAACTGGGGACTGATTTCCTTCCAGGATATGGAAAACCACGAGAGCCGCACGCTGTTCATGCGCCCGGCATTACGGCAAAAAATAATGGCAACCTACCGTCAGCGTCAACGCGAGTTGAAAAACAGCTTCAGGGCTTTCGGCACTGAGCCGTTGTTCATTACCGAACCTTACAGCACACAAACCGTTAACCGCCATTTGCAGCAGAGACTGGCATGAGAATCGCACTAATCCTGATATTTTCGCTGCTGGGCTGTTCCGGCTCGATTGACGAGCCGGTCAGTTACTTTAACGTCGAAACGCCGCGCCCGTTCGGTTACCTTAACGGCGATGAAATTCCCCAGCGCATCATTATCGAAACCCGTTCGGGTATCACCTTGCAAACCGGCAGCTTACCGGCCAAAGGCCAAATCAATCGTTGGCTTAACCTGAACCGGGTCACGGTTAAGCAAAGCGGACAGCGCTACCAAATCGACTTGCTGTACCAGGTTTTTTACGCCCCGCTGGAGGTTAAAGCATTAACCCTGCCCGGCTTTACCGTGCAGCTCAGCCAGGGTGAAAAAACTGTCGGCAAAAGCATACCGGCTTGGACTTTTACCCTGTCCCCGCTCCGGGAGCTGGTGGTGCGCCAAACCGAACAAGGCGAATACATGCGCCCCGACAGTCCGCCGTCGTTATTGGCGAACGACCGGGCTGGGTACGGATTGGCCGCCGGCCTGAGCGTTGCCGCGCCGATAGCGGCATATCTGGGTTATTTATACGCTTGCTTTCCCGGCCTATCGCGACGCACTGTGTTCAAGCGGGCATTGCGAAAATTGGCGGGCTTGTCCAAAGCCGACATGGCGCAAGCCTTGACCCTTATCCATCAGGCCTTGAACAGCCTGAACGGGCAACCGCTGTTTGCCGACCGTTTGAGCGATTTTTACCAGCGTAACCCACAGTATCGGCAAATAAATTCTCAATTGGCTTGGTTTTTCAACTACTCCAACCGCTATTTCTTTTCCGACGGCATGATTGCGGTAACGCAGGATCTACAACAACTCAAAGACTTATGCGAGCGCTGCCGGAAAATCGAACGGGGCAGCCGATGAATTTGGCGGTCGATACCCCGTGGGTCCTGTCGGGCCTGCTGCTCACCCTGTTGCCGCTGTTCAATAGCGGTATGCGCGCCGGCCCCGCTCCGTGGCTAAGCTTAATACCCGCCGATACATTATCGGTTTTTATCGTCTGTTGTTTGCGGCTGTGCGCAATCGCGGCAATCGCCGGGCTGGTGCTGGGCATGGCGGGCCTGCATCGCACCGAACAAAGCCGGGAGCGGATAGGCCACGGCGCGCATATCGTGTTATTGCTGGATCGCAGCAGCAGCATGGATAACAGCTTTGCCGGACGCGCACCGAACGGCTCGGATGAATCGAAAGCGACGGCGGCAAGGCGCCTGTTGACCGATTTTGTCGGACATCGGCAAACCGATTTGATCGGAGTCGCCGAATACAGCACCTCGCCGTTATTTGTAATGCCGCTGACCGAAAACAAAAACGCGGTACAGGCTGCGATTGCCGCGACCGCAACACCGGCGCTGGGTTTTACCCATGTCAGCAAAGGCTTGGGGATGGCCATCTCGTTTTTCGAACAACAACCCGTCACCGGCTCGCGCATTGTGTTGCTGGTTTCGGACGGCGCGGCGGCGATCGATCATGACAGCGAGTTGAAATTGCGGGAGTGGTTCAGGAAGCAACAAGTCAGGCTGTACTGGATTTTCCTGCGCACCGCGAACAGCCCCGGCATTTTCGATCAACCTGAAGACAGCCGGGACGACAATGCCCAAGCGATGCCGGAACTGTATCTGCACAAGTTCTTTTCCGGCTTGGGCAGTCCCTATCAGGCTTATGAAGCGGAAAGCCCGGACGCGTTAAAACAGGCGATTGCCGACATCAACCGGCTGGAAAACCTGCCGATGCACTATGTCGAACATATCCCCAAGCAGGACGTATCGGCGGCCTGCTACGGCGTGGCGGCGCTATTACTGCTGATTTTGCTGGGCGCAAAATTTTGTGAGGTCAAACGATGATTAGAAGGCTCAGGCATATATCTTTGTGGAGTGCATTAGCGCTTAGTTTATCGGGCGCTCTCTACAGCGCCGCGATGCTGTACGGCATCCATCAAGACAATGAGTTAATCCGGCAATTAACCTCGGGCAAGGATGTGGCCGTTAATAAAGTGATCGGCGGCGAACCGGAATTACGGCATTTCAAGCAAAAACACCGTTACGATGAAGCGTTATCGACCCTCAGCCTGGTTATGGATAAAGGCGATCAAAAATTCCAGGCCAAAGCCCGCTACAACCTCGGCAACCTATACCTGGAGCAGGCCATACAGCAGGTAAAAGACACACATATTAATGAAGCTCTGCCCTTGCTGGGTTTGGCGAAACAGTCTTACCGGCAATCGTTGGCATTGGACAGCGGCAACTGGGATGCCAAATATAATCTTGAAGTCGCGATGCGCTTGTTGCCGGAAATGGACAGGGTCGACATGCCCGACGACGAACCCACAAACCAAAAATCGCAGTTGTGGACGACGGTGCCGGGGTTTCCTCGGGGGTTGCCTTGATT
>JAPLRU010000091.1 GCA_026399025.1 Methylobacter sp. | reverse complement strand
CTTCTAGTGTTGGTCTAAGCCGTAGATTGTCCGAGCGCGGATTTTGTAGCCGCAAGTCAAACGGGGCGAGGCTTTGGGCTGGTCTATCTGTCGGAAACTTGGGTTATTCTGACAATTACAGAACCGCAAGCGGTCGATGAAACAGTGCTCAAGTGCTCATTTAAGCCTATTTTCGAAAAGTCCCACGGAAAAAAAATATAAGAAAACTTTAGAAAAACGCCCTAAATGAGCACTTGAGCACTGAAAAAAAATCACACATTAATTTAAACGCTGCTCATGGTGGCAAGGGAAAACAAAATGACAGACTCACAACTTTATGACGGTAGCGGCAAGCTGGGCGATGCGATAGCGGAACTTTACGGATGTTCACCGAAAAACAATAACCGAATAGCTGAACTGGTAGCCAATGCCAAAGCCGAGTTAGGCATTGTCAGCAAAACCAAAAAACTGCCTGATGATGTGAAGCTGGCAATTTATCAATGGCACTGTGACCGAGTGCGCCCGGCAACTAATAACGCTGTAGAAATAATTTCACATAATGACGGTAACAAGGGTGTAGAAATATTTTCACATGATGGCAGTAATGAATCAGTAGAAATATATTCACAGCCTGAGCCGTCTTTACCTGTAGACATAATTTCACAAGCTGAGCATAACAAGGTTGTAGAAATAAATTCACAATATCCAGATACCGCGCTGGTACGAATCGCTTTTTACATTCAGCGGAAAGGTGCGCGAGTTCGGCAGGTGATAGCCTTAGACGGGTTCTATATCAATGCGCTAATGCTGGCTACCGGGATAGTTAAAGCGGATGCGCCTAAATGGGTGCAACAAGCAATAGACGACTGGGCCGCTTTTGATGGCGAATTACCGATTACCCGGCAAGTTAAGTTATTGATAGTTCGAGAACTGATAGCACGGCTTAAACGGCTGAAATAACTAAACGTAAAGTGAACGCTTAATCCCATGTCCGGCGTGGATTACACTGACAAAGCAAACGGGAATAACTGAACGATTTTGAGCAGTTTTTAAGCAAACAAAAATGCTCCACAAACGTGGTGCATGGTGCAGGTGATTGCAGATATGACGAGGGTTAAAGGTGAACTTGGGACACTAGCTGATGATTTAAGCCAGTGAATCACCCCTGCATATTTTGCACAAAAATTATTGCTTAAAACGTCCACAATTGTGGACAAAAAAAACCTGAGATTTGTCACAATCAAATGCAGGCTCGATGCTGGTTTAGATTGGTTTTGTCACACCGAGTTAGTACGCATCAAACGCAACCCGATGCGCGGAGGTTTTTATAATACGGCATTTTCCGCACAGCTAATCGCAGAAGTTGTAAGGATTGAGACGGTATTTAGTGCATTGTTTCCGCGTAGATAAACCGCGCACCTGATTACCATATTGAATTTTTACAGTTAGTACGCACCTAAATACAGGTGCATCAAGGGTTTGAGTCGTGTTATCGGAGTTCTTGGTGCGCATAAATCAAAATTGTGAAATCCAACCCCATGGATGAAGAAGTCAAGGCCGGGTAACACCGGCTTTTTTGTGCCTGAATGTTGGCAAGTGTTGCGGGTGTTTTTTTAGAGATGGGACAAAAATGGGAAAACTTTTATTTCAGGCATAAAAAAAGACCTTCGATTGCTCGTAAGGCCTTAATTTGTATGGTGGCGATAGGTGGACTTGAACCACCGACCCCGGGGTTATGAATCCCGTGCTCTAACCAGCTGAGCTACATCGCCATTTTGGAGAGGTCTTTGTGTAAAGAGCGGAAATTATAAATACCCGCTCTTACTTTGTCAAACGTTGAATCTAAAATGCACGACGTCGCCATCTTTAACGATGTAATCTTTACCTTCAAGGCGCCATTTTCCGGCGTCTTTGGCGCCCTGTTCGCCTTTATAGTCGATAAAATCCTGGTAGGCGATGACTTCGGCGCGAATAAAGCCTTTCTCAAAATCGCTGTGAATCACGCCAGCCGCTTGCGGCGCGGTCGCGCCTATCGGAATAGTCCAGGCCCTGACTTCTTTGACGCCCGCTGTAAAGTAGGTGGCCAGATTCAGTAGTTTGTATCCGGCTCTGACCACGCGGTTTAATCCGGGCTCTTCCAGTCCCAGATCATCCAGAAATTCCTTTTTTTCCTCTTCATCCAACTGGGCTATTTCCGCTTCAATGGCTGCGCAAATCGGCACGACCATGGCGCCTTCCTTATCGGCCAGCGCTTGCACTTTATCCAGCAAGGGGTTGTTGTCAAAACCGTCGTCCTGAACATTGGCAATGTACATGGCCGGTTTGAGTGTCATTAAACACAGGTCTCTAATCAGGAGTTTTTCGTCGTCGGTTAACGGCAAGGTTCGTGCGGGTTCGCCGGCATCCAGTTGTTTGAAAACTTTTTCCAGCACGTCTTTTTTAGCTTGTTCGTCTTTGTTGCCGGTCCTGGCCGCTTTGGTCGCGCGCACTAAGGCTTTTTCAACGGAAGCCATATCGGCCAAGGCCAGTTCGGTATTAATAACTTCGATGTCGGAGAGCGGATCGATTTTTCCGGCGACATGGATAACATTGTCATCCTGAAAGCAGCGTACGACATGGGCAATGGCGTCGGTTTCACGGATATTGGCTAAAAATTGGTTGCCCAAGCCTTCGCCTTTCGATGCGCCCGCCACGAGTCCGGCGATGTCGACAAATTCAATCGTGGTAGGCAACACGCGCTCGGGTTTTACAATTTTCGCCAATTCGTCCATCCGGCTGTCAGGCACGGGGACTACGCCTACATTGGGATCGATGGTGCAGAACGGGTAATTTTCGGCCGCGATTTTCGCACGGGTTAACGCATTAAATAAGGTCGATTTCCCAACATTGGGTAAACCGACAATTCCACAATACAACGCCATAGAGTTCTCTGAGATTTTAGAAGGAGTGAGTGCAGCCGAATGAATCAAGCCGAAACAAAGCATGAATTATACAAGCTATGACTTTAATCTCGAAAATTAAAACCAACAGGTGCCGAATGGTCAGGGCGAAGGACGAGCATAAATAGTGCCATCCGTGTTATTGTAAGGCTTTAGTCGTTAGGTTTTTATCACCTTTTTCGCTGTGATCGTGGCAAATAATCGGTCAAATGGCTACACTAAGCAAATGCTTACACGCGCAAGATAAATATCGACATGTTAAAACAAACACCGCTTTACAATCTACATCTTGAGTTGGGCGCCAAAATGGTGCCGTTTGCCGGTTACTTGATGCCGTTGCAATACACCAACGGTACGCTGCACGAACACTTACATTGCCGCAGTCGGGCCGGTTTATTCGATATTTCCCATATGGGGCAGTGCTTGATTTTGGGAGACAATGCCGTTCAAGGCATTGAGCAGTTGGCGCCCGGCAACATTGCAGGGCTTGCACTTGGCGAACAAAAATACACCGTATTAACGAATAACGACGGCGGCATTATCGATGACATTGTGATTACCCGTCTCGATTCCGGTTTGATGATTATTGTTAATGCCGCCTGCAAAGACAAAGACTTTGAGCACCTGTACAAGCATTTAGCCGGCCTGTGCTGTTTTAATGAACTGAGCGGTCAGTCTTTATTAGCCTTGCAAGGTCCGGCCGCCGCATCGATCATAGAAAGATTTTCCGAGCAAGCCGCTGAACTTTCTTTTATGCATGCCTGCGGAACTTATATCGGCGGCATAAAATGCAATATCAGCCGTAGCGGTTATACCGGAGAGGACGGCTTTGAAATCTTGGTAGGCAATGATTACGCGGAACCTCTTGCCCGTCTGTTGCTGGCCGAGGACGGGGTGGAGCCCATAGGTTTGGCGGCCCGAGATACTTTACGATTGGAGGCGGGCTTATGTTTGTACGGACATGAACTCAATGAATCGATTACCCCGGTAGAGGCGGGTCTCCAATGGCTGTTTAAAAAAAATTACAGCCAACAGCCGTTCGGTTTGGCTCAGGACAAATTTCCCGGTGCCGACACGATTCTGGATCAATTGCACAACGGTTCAAAAAAAATCCGCGCCGGTTTATTGGTGAACAGTAAAATACCGGTACGTGAAGGCAGCGAAATTTACAATAACCAAGGTATGTCCGTAGGCTATGTGAGCAGCGGCGGATTTTCTCCGAGTTTGGGCCGGCCGATTGCGATGGCGCAGCTTGACAGGACATTTGCTAAGTTGGGCAACACCTTATATGCACAGGTTCGCGATCACAGGATTGAAATGAGGGTAACGCCGTTGCCTTTTATTCCCCACCGTTATCATAAAACTCCGCCTGCTGAGTAAGAATACCGATTTAATTGACAGGATACTGTCACGAAAGTACGAACAGCCCGTATTCTTCCTGTCCTTCGGAAGTTTTCGTGGATAATACTTTCGCCTGAGTTTGTTTCCTTAACTATTGAGTGGTGGTAAATCATGACTTCGTCTCGCCCTAGTCTAGCCCAACTGGAAATGCGCGGTAATTTTATCAACCGCCATATCGGCCCCAATTCTCAGCAAATCAAAGACATGCTGACAGAATTGGGTATCAACGAGCTGGAAGATATTATCGATTTAGCTATTCCGGCCAATATCCTGAATCACGAACCGTTAAAACTGACTGAGACGATCAGCGAACGCGCGGTGATCAAGCATCTGCGCAAAATGCGCGAACGCAATAAAGTGTTCACCTCGATGATCGGCATGGGCTATTACGACACTGTCATGCCCGCGGTAATTAAACGCAACGTGCTGGAGAATCCCGCCTGGTATACGGCTTATACGCCTTATCAGGCCGAGGTCAGTCAAGGCCGGTTAGAGGCCTTGCTTAACTTTCAACAAGTTATTATCGATCTAACCGGCATGGAGCTTGCGAACGCTTCGCTGCTTGATGAAGCCACCGCAGCGGCGGAAGCCATGACCATGTCCCGGCGCTTATCCAAAAGCACAGCCAACAGCATTTTCGTGGACCGGGATTGCCATCCGCAAACTATCGCCGTGATCAAAACCCGCGCCGGATCGTTGGGCTATGAAGTGATCGTCGCCGATCCCCATCAAAATCTGGCGGACTACGATTTTTTTGCGCTGCTGCTGCAATATCCGGGCGGCAAAGGCGAAATAAAAGACCTCGCCGAAGTTACCGCCATCGCCCAAGCCAAATCGGCCTTGGTGACGGTGGCGGCGGATTTGCTGGCGCTGGTGTTGCTTAAACCGCCCGCCGAATTCGGCGTCGATATCGTGGTCGGCAACTCCCAGCGTTTTGGCGTACCGATGGGCTATGGCGGTCCTCATGCCGCGTATTTTGCGACTAAGGACGAGTACAAGCGCTCGGTTCCGGGCCGTATTATCGGCGTATCCAAAGACAGCCACGGCCAGCTTGCGTTACGCATGGCGTTGCAAACCCGTGAGCAGCATATTCGCCGGGACAAGGCCACCAGCAACATTTGCACCTCGCAGGTGTTGTTGGCGGTGATTGCCGGGTTTTATGCAGTTTATCACGGCGCGGAGGGCTTGCGTTTGATTGCGGGGCGGATACATCGTTACACTCAAATTCTGGCGGCCGGAATCACTCAGTTAGGTTATCAAGTACTGAGCGAGTGTTATTTCGACACGTTAATCATCAGCACCCCGAACCGGGCAAAACGCATCGCCGCTCAAGCGACGGAAAGCAATATCAATTTGCGCGTGATTGATGCGGATCGCATCGGCCTATCGTTGGACGAAACCACCACACGGAGTAATTTAAGAGACGTCTGGCAGGTTTTTGCCGCGGCCACCGCCGATCTTCCCGACATTAATATTCTGGATGCCGCCGTCGGCGAATGCATCCCGCCGGCCTTATTACGCAACGACGCCATCCTGCAACATCCGGTTTTCGAGCGCTATCATTCCGAAACCGAAATGATGCGTTATATGCGCAGATTGGCCCGGCGCGATATAGCGCTGGATCGCGCGATGATTCCGCTGGGTTCCTGCACGATGAAGCTGAATGCCGCGACCGAAATGCAGACCATTTCCTACCATGAGTTTAACGCGCTGCATCCGTTCGCTCCGTTGTACCAGAGCCACGGATACCAACAGATGTTCGACGAATTGGAAGATATGCTGTGCGATTTGACCGGCTTCGATGCTTTTTCTTTGCAGCCCAACGCGGGTTCCCAAGGCGAATACACAGGGCTTTTAGTCATCCGCAAATATCATCAAGTCAGAGGCCAGGGGCAGCGCAACATCTGCTTGATCCCGGCGTCCGCGCACGGCACCAATCCGGCCAGCGCGGCATTGGCCGGGCTTAACGTGGTGGTGGTCGCTTGCGATGCTGACGGTAACGTCAGTCTGGACGATTTGCGCGCGAAAACGGCCGAGTACCAAGACACCTTGGCCGCCTTAATGATTACCTATCCGTCCACGCACGGCGTGTTTGAACCGGCGTTCAGGGACATTTGCGACTTGGTTCATCAGCATGGCGGACAGGTTTATCTGGATGGCGCTAACTTTAATGCGTTGGTGGGGTTAAGCCGCCCCGGTAAAATCGGCGCCGATGTCGCGCATCTTAATCTGCATAAAACGTTCTGCATTCCGCATGGCGGCGGCGGTCCGGGCGTCGGCCCGATAGGCGTCGGCGCGCATTTAGCGCCGTTCCTGCCCGATCATCCGGTGGTTGAAGGCGTCAATCCGGCCAAAGGCGAGCACGGCACTATCGGCACAGTTTCCGCCGCGCCCTGGGGTTCTGCCAGCATCTACACCATTTCCTGGGCCTATATCGCAATGATGGGCGCAGCCGGGTTAAAGCGCGCCACCTTGACCGCGATCTTGAACGCCAATTACATCGCCAAACGCTTGGCGCCGTATTACCCGATTTTATACACCGGCAAAAACGGTTGGGTGGCGCATGAATGCATTATCGATTGTCACGCGTTTAAAAAGAGCTGTAACGTCACCGTCGAAGACATCGCCAAACGCTTGATCGATTACGGTTTTCATGCGCCGACGGTATCGTTTCCGGTCGCCGACACCTTGATGATAGAACCGACCGAAAGCGAAGACAAAGCGGAAATCGACCGTTTTTGTGCCGCGTTAATCGCTATCCGCGAAGAAATTAAAGCGATAGAAACGGGGGACGCGGATGCCGAAAACAACCTGCTGCATAATGCGCCGCATACTCATCGCTTATTACTGGAAAAATGGATATTGCCTTACTCCAAGCAACAGGCTTTTTTTCCCAACAGCGATCAGCATGACGATAAATACTGGCCGCCGGTCGGGCGCGTCGATAATGTTTACGGCGACCGGCATGTGTTTTGCAGTTGTCCGCCGTTAGAGGATATGCAAGAGGGGACATAGGGATTAAACAGAAAGTTCACCACGAAGACACGAAGGGCACGAAGTTTTTAATGATTGAGTTTAATCAATTATTTTTTCTTCGTGAACTTCGTGCCTTCGTGGTGAATAGGTTTTTAAACTGATTTCGATAATACTTTCACAGTCTCGGAAGACAATGAAGTGAATATAAAATTTAACAACTCGGATTGTTCAATTGCAAAATTGAATATTACACGATTGCAGGGAATATGGCCGGGATGCGCTATCGCATTTAGCGCTATCGACTATTTGACCGCGTGGGTTTTTGCAGGTGACGCTACGCATTTGGATTCCCCCGCCACACATTTGACTGCACGGTAACCAATTTCCTTTTTCCCAAAAAAAGCCTGTTAAGTGCGCCCAACCTGAAAGCAGCACGTCAACTTGATCGCCGGGATTGACGGCTAAGCCTTTTTGCTCGCAGTTCCAGGTGCTTGTCGGCGTGTTGGAGCTGGCAAACACCACGCTCTGGCCGCTGGTTTTATTGGTGCAAGTGACATTAAGCGCGGCATAGCCGTTGGTGGAACCGCTGACATCTTGACCGATATGGGATAATTGCTGAATCTCCTCTTTATTCAATGCACGGCTATAAACCCGCAATTCGTCCAGGATGCCGTTAAACGGTGCTTTATCGAATGGGCTGGATGCTGAAGGCTGCCACATGCCGATCGTTTTTAAGGCGGTAAAGCCGGGAGAGCTATGTCCGCCGGCAATAGTCGTTCCATCTTTAATAATGTTGAGGCTATTGCCTGACTTGGTGTAACAGATAAAGCTGTTTTTATTGACGGTGGCGATTTTTGCTTCTGCGGTCAACAACGGATAAATACCGAAGGCGGCAGACTCGGTAAGAAAGCCCATTTTCACTGTAGCCGCTTCGGTCTTGTCGGATGCCGCTACAATCGTCTGCCAATCGGTAGCGTTTGAGTCTATTTTTGCGGTGTTAAGCCAAGCGCAAACGCTCCAATTTCCGGCCCCCGCTAACGGCACGTTAATGTCAATGTAGCTATCGACACCGTCAAAACTAAGTCCTTTATTGATCATTCCTTCGGTGCAGGAGATGTTGCCATTGAGAATGCCATGATAGCCATTGCCGCCGGCATCGTTCGCGGTGCAATCGTCAAAACTCCAATAAGCGACTAAACCTTTATTTAAATCGGCCGCTGCGGTACCGCTTAGCATCAATGCAGCGGCAATGCCGAGAGCTTGAATCCGGCTTTTTATCTTTAACATCATGATCTCCCCATTTTTGCGCTGCCCAAGATGGGGCTAAGCGGGTTGCGGTTTAGTGATTAAAACATAACGACTTCGTGTTTAAACTCTGGGTAGCGCGGCGCGCCCTGTCTGTTCAATAAAAGACAATGGCACGCAGATTACCCGGATCAATATGATAAACACAGATAAGCCATAAAAAATCGGCGTTAATCCTATCTATCCGCGTGATCTGCGTTAATTCATTGTGTAGCTTATTAAGGGTGGGTTACCTAAGTCGATGCCTACGAATGATGTACCCAATCCGCCCCTAAGGTCCCTTGCAGACCTTGCAGATAAGTCGGATCGTTGATTTCGGCCAGCATGCGTTCAGCGGTTTCGAGTTTTTGGCTTAACTCGGCGCGGCTGTCCGAACCATTGTGTTCGGTTTTATCCAATTGCTGCTGGATGTAAGCCTTATGTTGTTGCCAAAGCTCACGGTCGCGTTGCTGTTTGATTTCAAGGCGTTGTTGATACCAGTCGCTTTGCAGTAAATAGTCGGAAGTGAACATGGCGCGAATCGCCGGATCGCCCGCGGTTAGGCCTTCATAGTGGCCTTCGGCCATAATATGCAGCAGCGCTTTCAGGGGAGGGCAGGCGTCATTAATGGAGCCGTCCTGAATATACAACTGCGCTACCCGTTGCTGCGCTTCATAGACATTGTCGATGCCGTCAACATAGCCGGCCATATCCTGGGTTTCCGGTTTTAGCATGGCTTCGTCGAATACCGCGGTCGGGTAATCGAACATCTTGCCGAAATTGGTATGCACAAAGCGTTCGGTAATGCGATAGCCGAGTCGGCTTTGAAAGACGGTGCGGCCTTCGTAGTCAAAATCTTCCAGTTTTTCCAATTGTCCTTTGGCAATCAAATATTCCGGATCGCGTTCAGCGACCGGCAGACGCGACCAGATTTCAGGAATCAGCAGGCTGATGTCATGATCGATGCGGCGTTTGGAACCGATGAAACCCGCCGCCGTGGAAAAGCCGTCGTAACCGCACAATATGAAAGAAACCAACGCGGTATTCAGGTCGGCGGTGGCCGATAGCGCATTGAACGGGCCTTTGGTCAGCGCGCCTTCGGAACCCGCGCCGGTGGTGGACGGCGATTTTCCGGTCAGGCTGCAAATAACATCCATAAACAGCTCTGGCAATTCCTGATAATGAATCGGATTATAGATCGCCAGCGGCCGAATGCCCGACTCCAGGTCGGCAGGGTTGTTGCGGCGTCCGATCAGTACCGCGTTGACCGGAAAATAAACGCTTTGATCGGTGCCCAGCCCTCGCGCTAAGCGCGTGGAAAGTTCCGCGATATAGCGCATTTTAGGGTTGGCGATATCGGGGCGAAGTTGCAGGTAACGGACGTTCAGGCTGGGTTTGCCGTCCACCAAGCGAGGATGCGCCGATGATACGAAATAGTCGCCGTCTTTGCTGTGAGCGGCTTGACGGATAACATTTTGCATCGGCTCGCTGAATTCGTCGAAATGGACCACGTCTTCGATGAACTCGCGGGCGTCGTGCGCGGTCAGCGGTTGAAAGTTGGAGATGAAATTGTCGGTGCGCGAAAAATCCAATTCGGTTTGTAAATCCGTGCCCCGGTGTATCGCATCGTCGGGGCGCTGAAAGAAACTGTGTTCGCAGTTTTCGACCAGTTTGACGCTGGGGTTGGCGTAATCGGGATTCAACCCGTTCAGTAAGCGCGTCGGCACCACGGTGGACGCGGAAATGTCGTCTTCCAGCTGGACTTTGGCCGAGGCCATAAAATCCTGGCGCAGTTTGAACACCCGCCACGCGCCTTTTTCGTCGAAACCGACGCGCAAATAGCTGGCGATCAGTTTACGGCCCTGGAATTTCAGCTCGTTGCCGGGATGGCTGTTGACCATGTCGACGGAAAAATGTTTCCGCCAGTTCGAGCCCCATTCCTCCTTGTAAAAACGTTTGATCATCAGCGCCACGGCTAAGATATGCCGGGGAATGGTCGCCAGCCATTGGTTATAGGCATCCGAATATTGGGTGACCGACGGCGTCAGCAGTTTGATCACCGAACCCAAGGTGCGTTCATTGCTGAGCAGGCGGCGTTGATCGACGCCATGCAGGGCCGGGTCGCGAAAGCGGGTGGAATAATCGCGTTCGAAAATTTCGGTCACTATATCCATGTCTCTGTCGAAATCGTCGACAAAGATAGCGCCGGAAATAATAGCGCCGGACATCGATTTGGAAATCTCCGATTTGCCGCCGCCGGATACCGTACTCGGTTTATGGCAGAACGTGCCTTCCTGATGGGTGCCGATCAAGCGCCAGCTGGGCGCGTGCGGATGGCGCTCCAGGTGGATTTTAAAGCCGTTCGGGTAGATATAGGTGTGATTGAACAGTAATTTAAGCGTTTGCGTTTGCTTGTTGTGCGTCCAGCTGATTTGTTGCTGCGGAATGTTGAATTTGGCCGAATTGGGAATATAAACGATGTCCGGATAATTTCTGTCAACCGCGTAGCCTGGGTCTTTCAGTTCAATGACGGCGGCGAGTTGCCGACAAACTTTATCGAAAGAATAGTGCTCGCTGATATAAGAAGAAGTATGAGGCAAGAAGATTTCGCCCAAAATGACTCGCGGGAACGCCAGCGCGCCGCCCGAATGTTCTTCTTCGGCGCCGCCGTACAAATTGGCCGAATAGCTGATATGGGATTTGATTTCCTTTTTGCTGTAGCCGAAATAGTTGTCGGCGATGATCGTGACGATCACGCCCTTCATGTTACGGCACACCAATTTAAAAGGCTGGCCGTTATTGTACAGTTCGTCTTCCCGTTGCCAGCACATGCCGTCTTTGCGTTGACGCTCGGTGGCGTCGTCAACATGCGGCAAGCCCAGCGCCTGTTTCCGGCAATGAACCAGATGCGGCGCGAGAATAATGCAACCGGTATGTCCGGTCCAATGCTCAATATCTAAAGCGGCATCGTTTTCGGGTAAAAGCGGGTCGCCCGCATTGCCGAAAATGGATTCGATAAAATCGAGGTTGGCAACCAGTCCGCCGGGCGCGAAAAAGCGGACTTCCATGGTTTTGACCGGCATTGAGGCGGAAATTTCAGGACAGACGATAGGCCTGAGCAGAGACGATACCCAGAGTTTTGCGCTGTTTGGTTGAGCGCCGGTAAAAGGCAGGCTCAACAGGTCGGCCGGAGGCGTCAACGCGGCATGGAGTAGTGCCGCGTAGGCCTGTACCGGTACTTCGTTTTTATCGGCCGGAACCGGAAGGCCGCCGGCGGCAATATGGAACACGCCTTTGGTGGTGCGCCGGTCATTTTGCGGATTATGCAAGACGCCTTGCTGAATCCGGTAGGAATCGACATAAGCCGAATGGAATTCGTTGTGTAAAAAGGGCAGGGACAGTTCTCTCGCCAAGCCTTTTTGCGCCAGCACAAAGGTTTCTCCGGGTAAACGCATCGGAGCGTCTATGCCGTTTTCATCCAAATAAGCGTTAAGGAAATCCTGGATGCGTTGATCGGCCGGGCAACGGTACTTGGTCAGCGCCAGCAGGCGGCGTTGTTGGGAATAGTTTTTTAACAAACCGCCGGCAATTTTCAGATATTGCGGGTCGTTTTCGACTTCGCAGGTCGGTTGTCCCAGTGCCGCCAGTTGCAGGTTGATGTGCTGTAATTGTTCCAGTCGTTTTGGGTTGACGGAGGTGAGGCTGGATTGAGAGGTCAGTGAGTTCATGCTTGTGTTTCCAGAGCCTTGATCGGCGAATTTATTGGGATTGTATTTAATTTAAAACGGTATAACGCAAACATTTACAGTGTGAAGGCTGTTATTTTGAATATAAAATTCATGTCCGTCATTAAGCTTAAAGGCCGCGCTGCTAACAGCCTGTGGTGGTAATTATGCTGATGATGGGCGCGGCATTAGCGAGGGGTTCGGTGTAAGTAAACGAGCAATCAATGGTGGAACTACCGCCGCGAACTTGAAAAGTCGCCACGGTTCCTGTCGAGGTATAATCATAGCCCTCGGCTTGCAGTTCAGTCTGATTTGGGTTGAATACGGTGGTTAGTCCCGCGGCGGTCAGTATGCCCATGGTGCCGATGTCGGTAACGTCGGGGTAACCGTTAACCAGATTAATAATCCCCGCTTCGCTGCACAATGTACCCGTTGCCCCGGTAGAGTTATTAGCGGTGCCGCCGCCGGCCGGGCAAGGCGCTGTATCCGCCCGGCCATTACGCGCAAACAAGGTTGCGTGAATCATCGCCGACGCGGCAGCAACGCTGCCGCGCGCCGCATTCAGTTTGGCAATGCGGGCGTCAAGCTGTAAATTGGTCATGCGCGGCAATGCCACCGCCGCCAAAATAGCCAGAATGACGATAACGACGATTAATTCAATCAGGGTGAAGCCTTTGGATTTATTCATGTTTTTCAGCTGCGTTCGTAGAGTGTGAGGTAATTAAAAAGGTCGGCAAATAAATAATCATGACCGGCCGGCGCCTATCCCATATGCGCCAACTTAAGGAAAAGCGGCGGCTGGACGGGTTATTTAACCCGTCCACACGTTTAAGTGTTCAATGCAAGTCATTGATAAAAAACGTTACGGTCGGGGCCAATGCCCCGACCGGCACTTTTCAACGTTCAACAACTTAGTTCTTAAGTTGGCGCAATGGGTACCTATTCCGGTCTGGCTGGAGCTTAGTGTCAATACTGTTGACTTAAGACTGTGTGCTCCTTCTCCAGAGGGAGAAGGCTGGGATGAGGGGATTCAAATAAGCTTTTTTCCTTGTTCTAATTTCCCCTCACCCAACCCTCTCCCTCTGGAGAGGGCTTTGCACTGCTTAAGTCAACAGTATTGGAGCTTAGCGTAACCTACGCGACTAAGTCCGGGCGGCGTTCGATGCGTTCCAGCCGATTTCCGTTGTGATCCAGCCGTTTATGAGTAATTGCAAGGCGCTGTATAAAACGGACAAATCGCGTCTCGCGCCTGCTGTAGGTTCTTCAATTGAATCGATGCGCAATTTTAGATCTCCCACATCATTACGAACACCGGCCATTTTGCACGGATCGTTTGTAAATGTCCCACTATTCTGTTTTCTACATTATCCGTCATTACTTATTCCTTATTGAACAGACTGGGTGTTTTTAATTTTATCACTGGTTTAAGCTACCGTTAAGCAATGGCATTAGGCCTTTTTCAAAGTCCGTTTAATGTCATACCACATCCCCGCCGCTATTGATCAAGCACCAAATCTATTCCTCCCATCGCTCCCAATGACGCCCGATCGAGCTTGGCGGTGCCGGTCAATCGATAACGGAGCTGATGGCCGTCGCTAAAAACATAGACCAAGCGCTGAGTCTTGGTATCGAAATACCAGATAGATTGAGCGTCAGGCGGTGTTTCTGCGTATTCGCCGCGATAATTTTCCGGTCGATCGTTCAGAAATTTTATCGGATTGGCGTTGTCTATTTCGCTAACCGTCAGCGACTGTCCGGTCGCATTACGATGACTCCACAACTCGCGCAGTCCCCAACGCATATTGACCAGATCGGTTTCCATCGTTATCGCCTCAACTTGGTTTTGCGCGTAGATAAGCGCAAACAGCAAGGCGGTCGCTAATAGGGCGATAACGCTGACCGAAATGGCGAAATCGAAACGGCTGGCGCCGCATTGCTGTGGTTTGTTCGGCTTCATCATTAGCTTTTATGGAGCGATACTTTGCCGAGATCCCAAATCGGCAGGAAAATACCCAAGGCCAGGATAAGCACGAGTATGCCCAGAAAAACGATCAATATCGGTTCTATTTTAGCGCCCAAGGTTTTGATTTCGTATTCGACATCGCGCTGGTACATATCGGCAATTTCTTCCATTAAGTCATCCAATGAGCCCGACTCTTCGCCGACCGATATCATTTGTAAGACCAAGGGATTAAAAACGCCGGTATTCGTTGCGGTGCGATAAATAGATTCGCCACGCTCAACGCCGAGACGCATTTGCTCTACTTTCTGCGCAATAAAATCGTTATCGACGGTTTGCGCGACCAAACTTAACGCGCTCATGATCGGTACGCCGCTCTTGGTAGACAGCGCGAAACTCCGGGCAAAGCGCGCCATGGTGGCTTTATGGACAATCGGACCGGCAATCGGCGTTTTTAATTTAAAACCGTCCCACTGATATTTGCCTTTATCCGAAGCGATATAAGTACGGAATAAATAGGCGCCGCCAACGAAGCCGACCAGCAAATGGGGCCATGAGGTGATCATAAAGTTAGAAAAATTCAATAAAACGCGCGTCATTAAGGGTAGTTCGGCCCCCATGTTCGAAAACACTTTGGCAAAGGCCGGAATCACGAAGATGTTAATCACCACAACCGCCACCACCATCGCCATCATCACAAAGGAAGGATAACGCAGCGCCGCCTTAATCTGGTCGCGCATAAATTTTTCAAACTCCAGATGATCGAACAAGCGCAGAAATATCCTGTCCAACATACCGGTCGTTTCGCCGACGCGTATCATGCTGATATAAAAACTGTTAAACAGTTTCGGGTGCTGGTTGAGCGCGGCGGATAGCTCACGGCCGCTATCGAGACTCGAACGGATATCGGCGATGACTTTGACGAAGGCCTTGTTTTTGGTCGATGACAGCAGCCCGCTCAGGGCGCTCATGATAGGAATGCCGGCCTTAAGCAGGGTATACATCTGCCGGCTGAACATCATGACATCCATCGGGTTGATGCGTTCTTCAAACAGACTGATGGAGGACGGGCTATTTTCGGCGCGAGGCGCCGGGCCGGGAATAATTTCGATCGGCGTTATACCGATACCGACCAGCTGTCTTGCCAAAGCGCTAGAGTCATAACCCTCTAATACGCCTTTTACCAGCTCGCCTTTGTTGTTACGGCCTTTATAGGAGAAAAATGGCATTGCGGGAATAAGTTAAAGAGTAAAGGTTAAACCGAATGAGGCGTAGGTTCCGTTATTCGCGGCATTGTCTATTCATCGAATTGGTTACTGATGCGCATGGCTTCCGAAACCGTGGTGCGTTTGGCTACCACCATAGCCACCACGCTGCTGCGTAGTGTTCTTCCGGTCATCTGTCGGCGAGCCTGCTTAATGAAAATATTGGTGTCGTGATGGTTGGCCGCGTCGGTCAGTTCGGTATTCATTTCCAGCAGTTCGTAAATACCTATTCGGCCTTGATAACCGGTGCCGTTACAATGCGTACAGCCTCTGCCCCGAACAAAGCTATGCCGGTCGATGGTATCGCCCAATTCAAGTTTGAGCCAAGTCTGTTCGAAGGGTTCTGGGATAGAGGGCTGGACGCAACTTTCGCAAACCACCCGCACCAAGCGCTGGGCAATGACAGCCAGCAAGGACATGGCGACCATAAAGCGGGGTACGCCCATGTCGATCAGACGAATCGGCGAGCTGACCGCATCGTTGGTATGCAGGGTCGATAAGACTAAATGGCCGGTCATTGCGGCACGCAAGCCAATCTGCGCGGTTTCGTGGTCGCGCATTTCGCCCACCAGGATGATGTCGGGATCTTGACGTAAAGAGGAACGCAATACCTTGGCAAAATCGAGTTCGATCTTTTCGTTGACTTGCACTTGGTTAATGCCCGGCAAACGATATTCGACCGGATCTTCGACGGTAATGATCTTATTGGCCGCGGAATTAAGCTCGCTGAGAGCGGCATAAAGCGTCGTGGTTTTTCCGCTACCGGTTGGCCCGGTCACTAATATCATGCCGTCCGGGCGATGCAGCAGTTTGCGAAAGCGCGCCAGCATCTCGGTCGGCATGCCCAGTTTTTCCAGTGAAAATCCTTCGGCATTTTGGATCAACAAACGCATGACCACGGATTCGCCGTAAATGGTCGGCATGGTCGATATACGCACGTCGACGGTTTGCTGACGCACTTTAATCTGAAAGCGGCCGTCCTGGGGCAAACGCTTTTCGGAAATATCCAGGCCGGACATCAGTTTGAGCCGCAACACCAGCGCGGTAGCAATTTTAAGATCGGCTTCAGTCTGCTGATGCAGAACGCCGTCAATGCGAAAGCGGATGTACAGTTTATGTTCTTGCGGCTCGATATGAATATCGGAAACCCGCACTTGCACGGCATCTTCAAACACCGATTTCAGCAGCTTCACCACCGGCGCGTCGGCCGCTTCGCCTGATGTCAGCAGCGTATTAAGATCGATATTGTCCTCTTCGGACATATCGCTGCGCAATTGTTCGGCCAGATTATTGATTTCAGCGGTACGGCGATAGGACTGGTCTATCGCCATTAACAGATCCGATTCTCTAACCACGGCCGGGCGAATGGTTTTTTTCAGGATACGACTTAACTCATCCAAGCCCATTAAGTCGGTAGGATCCGCCATTGCCAACAGCACATCGAATTCGTTATTTTCCAGCAGCAATACGCGAAAACGCCGGGCTGCGGTTTCAGGCAATAATTTGATGGCTTCCGGTTTGCGGGGATATTGGGAAATATCTAAAAAGGGAATATTTAATTGCTGTGACAGGAAATTAAGCAGTTCCGTTTCAGCGATGTAGTTTAAATTGATCAGGGTACGGCCCAGTTGCCGCCCGGTTTTCTTTTGTTCGGCCAAGGCCGATAGTAGTTGTTCCTCGGTGATAATACGGTTTTGCACCAGTAGATCGCCGATACGAATTTTTTTGGTAATATCCATGGGTAATAATTGTCGGGAGTAGGTCGGCTATAAATTTTCCGGATGCGAATGAGCGGGGTCCTTGCCGGCTCAAAAGTTACTCGTCAGGAAGGGTTGCACAGGTTTTATCAAGCATTTTACGGTGAAAAAATTGAGTAAATTTAGCACAGTCTCCTATAAATGCCGACAACTTCCAGCTCGAAATTGTAAAAATCGAGACCATAAAAAAGCCCCGGCTGTTTCAATAACAACCGGGGCTTTCCTTTCGCTTAAAGCAACCAGGCTTTAAGACGGCAGACTTACATCATGCCGCCCATGCCGCCCATACCGCCCATGCCGCCCATATCATGGCCGCCATGACCGCCTTTATCTTCGCTAGGAGTATCGGCAATCATCACTTCGGTAGTCAGCATTAAGCCTGCAACTGAAGCTGCGTTTTGCAATGCAGTACGGGTTACTTTCGCAGGATCTAAAATTCCCATTTCGATCATGTCGCCGTATTGACCGGTTGCCGCGTTGTAACCGAAGTTACCGGTGCCTTTTTGCACTTCATTGAATACAACTGAAGGTTCGTCGCCGGCGTTGGCAACGATTTGACGCAGAGGCTCTTCCATTGCACGACGCAGGATGTTGATACCGACGGTTTGGTCGTGGTTAATGCCTTCCAGTTTATCCAGAGCGGAAATAGCGCGAACCAGTGCTGAACCGCCGCCGGCAACAACGCCTTCTTCAACCGCAGCGCGGGTTGAATGCAATGCATCTTCAACGCGGGCTTTCTTTTCTTTCATTTCGATTTCAGTGGCCGCGCCGACTTTAATCACCGCAACGCCGCCCGCTAATTTAGCCAGACGTTCTTGCAGTTTTTCTTTGTCATAGTCGGAAGTGGCTTCGTCCGCTTGAGCGCGAATTTGCGCAACGCGCGCTTTGATTTGCTCTTCAGAACCCGCGCCATCGATGATGGTGGTGTTTTCTTTAGTGATTTGTACTTTTTTAGCGGTACCTAATTGTGACAATTCCGCTTTTTCCAGGCTCAAACCGACTTCTTCGGAAATAACCACGCCGCCGGTCAGTACCGCGATGTCTTCCAACATAGCTTTGCGACGGTCGCCGAAACCCGGTGCTTTAACCGCTGCTACTTTAACGATGCCGCGAATAGTGTTAACCACCAAAGTGGCTAAAGCTTCGCCTTCCACATCTTCAGCAACGATCAATAACGGGCGACCGGATTTGGCAACGCCTTCCAACACAGGAAGCATGTCGCGGATGTTGGAGATTTTTTTGTCGTAGATCAGAATCATAGGATCGTCTAATTCGACGCTCATATTTTCTTGTTTGTTGATGAAGTAAGGCGACAGGTAGCCGCGGTCGAACTGCATACCTTCAACAACGTCTAATTGGTTGTCCAGGCCTGAACCTTCTTCAACCGTGATCACGCCTTCTTTACCGACTTTTTCCATCGCTTCTGCAATGATTTGGCCGACAGATTCGTCGGAGTTTGCAGAAATAGTGCCTACTTGAGCAATCGCTTTGTTATCGACGCAAGGCGTAGCGGAAGCCACAATCGCTTCAACCGCTTTAGATACGGCCAAATCAATGCCGCGCTTTAAGTCCATCGGATTCATGCCCGCAGCAACGGCTTTCAAACCTTCGTTGACGATAGATTGCGCCAATACGGTGGCAGTGGTGGTGCCGTCTCCGGCCACGTCGGAAGTGTGCGAAGCCACTTCTTTAACCATTTGCGCGCCCATGTTTTCGAATTTATCTTTTAATTCGATTTCTTTTGCAACCGATACACCGTCTTTAGTGATGGTTGGAGCGCCGAAGCTTTTATCCAAAATCGCGTTACGGCCTTTAGGACCTAAAGTCACCTTTACCGCGTTGGCTAAAATATTTACGCCGCGCGCCATACGGACACGAGCGTCATCACCGAATAATACGTCTTTTGCTGCCATTTTTATTCCTTTCTATTTTGTATGTGAATGTGATAGACGAGTTCAGGATTAACCTAAAACGCCCATGATGTCTTCTTCACGCATAACGATCAGTTCTTCACCGTCAACTTTAACTTCGTTGCCGGAATATTTGCCAAACAACACCTTATCGCCGACTTTAACTTCCAAAGCGCGTACCGTGCCATTGTCCAGCGGTTTGCCGTTGCCTACAGCCAAAATCACGCCTTGGCTTGGTTTTTCAGCCGCCGAACCGGGCAATAAAATACCGCCGGGAGTTGTCGTTTCTTCATCAACGCGTTTGACTATCACTCTGTCGTGTAACGGACGTATTTTCATCAATATCTCCTAACATTAAATTTAAAGGGTAAACTTTGTTATTAGCACTCGCTAGTAATGAGTGCTAATGATAATGAGCTTTTGCAGAGTGTCAAGTTCTTTGGCATCATTTGCCCTCACCTTACAGCAACCCCATCGCCTATGAACGACAACCAACTGCTACGTTACAGCCGTCAGATCATGCTTCCTCAAATCGATATTGAGGGCCAGCAAAAACTTCTTGCCGCCAAGGTGCTGATCGTCGGCGCCGGCGGACTCGGCTCACCTGCTGCGATTTATTTGGCTGCGGCCGGTGTCGGCAGTATCACTATTTATGATAATGACACCGTAGACCTATCGAATTTACAAAGGCAAATTACTCATCACACAGACGATATTGGGACTGATAAAGTAATTTCAACCCGTCAGACGCTTAATCGGCTAAATCCCGAGGTCAACATAACAGCCGTTAAACAACGATTGGAAAGTCAACAACTTGAATTGGAAGTCACTCGAGCGGATGTGGTTTTGGACTGTAGCGATAATTTCTCAACCCGCTTTGCGATTAATAAAGCCTGCGTCAAACATCGAACGCCGCTGGTTTCGGGCGCGGCGATTCGCTTTGAAGGCCAAGTGACGGTGTTTACGCCGGGCCGAAATAACAGCCCCTGCTACAATTGCTTATACAGCAGCGACGGCGAGGAATTGCAAAATTGCGCGACTAACGGCGTTATAGCGCCCGTTACCGGCATCATCGGCAGCGTTCAGGCCTTGGAAGCGATGAAATTGATCATGAATATCGGCGAAACATTAACCGGACGGTTATTGTTGCTGGATGGATTAACGATGGAATGGAATACGATGAAACTGCGGCTTAACCCGAGCTGTCCAACCTGCAGCGTGTGATAGAAAAGCTTCCAGACGATGCGATTCGCCTGGAAGCTCATCAACAACTGTTACTTTTTAGCGAGCTTATCTTTAACGAATTTAATGGCTTTTTCTGCAAAATCATTCACCAGCGACGGACTATCGCCATGCGGTTCAATATCACCCAATGGCTTGTCGCCGCCTTTGGTAAAACGGTAAATAAAATAGCCTAACGGCGCGAACCCAAACGCCGCCACAATTATCATAATGATAAACAGCCAAACAACTTCACCCATGATCCCTCCTCATATTTGATATGTATTATTATTTTTAAGGTGAAGCCGGATAATACTCCCTTCCGGTTTAAAAAACATCCTCCGCGACCTTTTGTAATTTAAGCGTTATTTTTTCAAGCTTTATCAAATAAATCAGGGTAAAAGCTCTCGATAAAAGCCTGGCAATATCTGTACCCTTACTACTCACTAAATTCAGGTTTGTGGATGTTTCAGGCTTATCCACCAAACCGCTATACATCAATCACTCTCCTTACCGGAAAATTGAGTGCCAAACATGAATCGGCTGCTCCGAAATACATTAAAGACCTTTTCTTCTCAAAAAAAACAAAAATCACTTATCATTGAAAAAGATTCGACATCTACCCTTACTCACGCCTCCAACTTTGCTTTACGTCAGGCGTGGCACACTTATCCTTTTTAATATTTTGGACTTAACAGATGAAAAAATATTTATCGCTTAGCTTGTTATCACTCGTTGTCGCTAATTCTCAAGCCAATGAACGCATTGTCGGCGGGGTAGATGCGCCACCTGATGCCTATCCTATGGCAGTTGCGCTTATATCCAAGGATAAATCGAATTACAAAGGGCAATTTTGCGGCGGTTCGCTAATTGCACCGGATTGGGTGCTGACTGCATCGCATTGCGTTATTAATGAAACCTCCCATTCCTTTGATGTTGTCGCCGGTGTTTATGATTTAAAACGTGATACCGGACAACGAATTGCCGTGAAACGTGTCATTACTCATCCCCGTTATAATGTCAATAACCTCGACTTTGACATTGCTTTGGTGCAACTTAAAAAACCGGTAAACAACATCGCCCCTGTTGCGTTAAATAAAAACCGCGCTGATACCTTGGAGGGTGTTATATCCACCGTTGTTGGCTGGGGCAACATGAGCGCCGATTTTAGTTTTTTTCCGTACCGATTGCAGGAAGTGCAACTACCTATTGTTTCCAACCGGGAATGCCAAGATATTAATGCGCAAACGCAAACTTCACTACGCCAAGTCATCACCGCGAATAAAATGTGCGCGGGCTATATAAACGGCGGCAAAGATTCGTGTCAGGGCGATAGCGGCGGACCTTTGCTGATTAAAAAACACAATCAGCTTTATCTGGCGGGCATTGTCAGCTCCGGTAACGGCTGCGCCTTGCCGTTGGCTTATGGCGTTTATACCCGTGTGGCGAATTTTGTCGGTTTTATCGAAAAACAAATTCATTTTGATTACTTTGCTCAGGCGGATAAAAATCAGGACGGTAGTGTTGATAACAAGGATAAGGAGGCAAAATACGCCGAGATGCAAAACGCAACACGCGATTATGTCGAGCAATGTTGGCTGACTGCAGATAAGACCTGCGGCGATGTAAACGATGACAGTAAAATAGATTGGCGTGATTTAAGTAAAAAAACAGCGAGTCTTGAACTCGCTTACAACACTTGGCTTGAAACGATGTGGAAGCCTGAGCAGTAAACCAAAAGCGCTACGACCGGCATAATATGACTGTTTTTTGTTGACTTTGACAACATTGAAATCAAACGAGCTGATTTAGTCGATTTAATGTCTCCTGTCTCGCAGTGGATGATTATTAAAACAAGCGGTCTGACTTTACTCAGCGGCGTTTAAACCGTTTTATTTACCCCTCCAACCCAAAAGCGGCGATCTTATGTCAAAAAACAACAATCAGCTTTCTACTCCGTCTTCTACTCTGCCCAAGACGCCTACCGGCATTCAAGGCCTGGACGAAATCACCGGCGGCGGCCTGCCTACAGGCCGCCCCACTCTGGTCAGCGGCAGCGCGGGGAGCGGTAAAACAATGCTCGCCATGGAGTTTCTGGTGCGCGGAGCAACGCAGTTTGACGAGCCGGGCGTGTTCATGATGTTCGAAGAGAACGCGGCCGAACTCACCGCTAATGTGCGCTCGCTCGGCTTCGACCTGGACCGGCTGGTGTCGGAGAAAAAGATCGTACTCGATTACGTCCATATCGAACGCAGTGAAATTGAGGAGACCGGCGAATATGATCTCGAAGGGCTGTTCATCCGACTCGGCTACGCAATCGATACTATCGGTGCGAAACGCGTGGTGCTCGACACGGTCGAGGCATTGTTTGCCGGTTTACCGAACCATGCCATATTGCGCGCCGAATTACGTCGCCTATTTCGCTGGCTGAAGGATCGCGGCATGACGGCGATTATCACCGGCGAGAAGGGGGATGCGGCGGTTACGCGCTTTGGCTTGGAGGAGTACGTAGCCGATTGCGTGATTATTCTCGACCAACGCATAACCGAGCAGATTTCCACTCGCCGCCTGCGCGTAGTAAAGTATCGGGGCTCTGTTCACGGCACCAACGAATATCCATTTCTGATTGGCGAACGCGGCCTTTCGGTGCTGCCAATTACCTCGCTACAGCTTAATCACGAAGCTTCCGCGCAACGCCTGTCCACCGGCGTCGCGCGGCTTGATGACATGCTTGGCGGCAAAGGCGTATTCCGCGGCAGCAGCGTGCTCGTTTCCGGCTCGCCGGGTACCGGCAAGAGTAGTCTGGGTGCGACTTTCATCGATGCCGCATGCCGACGCGGCGAACGTGCACTGCTGTTTGCCTACGAGGAGTCGCCCGCGCAAATTCTGCGCAATATGTGTTCGGTTGGTATCGATCTTGAGCAGTGGATAAAACAGGGACTGCTCCAAATCCACTCCTCGCGGCCCACACTACGCGGACTGGAGCAGCATCTGGTGATGATGCACGACACCGTGCGCGATTTTCAGCCGACCGTGATTGTTGTCGATCCGATCAGCAATCTCTCGTTCGAACGTAACGAGGCCGAGGTGAAACCGACGCTGATGCGGCTGATCGATTTTCTCAAGCAACAGCAAATCACTACGCTATTTACCAGCCTCACCGCAGGCGGCGCGACGCCGGAAGATTCGCAGGTGGGTGTATCTTCATTGATGGATACATGGCTGCTGCTACGCAATGTGGAATTCAACGGCGAGCGCAACCGCACCATTTACGTATTGAAATCGCGCGGTATGGCGCACTCCAATCAAGTCCGCGAATTCATCCTTAGCGATGCAGGCATCGACCTGGTGGATGTCTATCTCGGCGTTGATCGCGTACTCACCGGCACCGCGCGCTTGGCGCAAGAGTCCAGGGAGCGCGCCGCCGCCGAACTGCGCCGGCAAGACCACGAGCGCAAACTGCGACAACTCGCCAGTAAACAAAAAGCCATCGAAGCGCAGATCGCTCTGCTGCAAGCCGAAGCCGAAGCGGAAGCAGCGGAAGTAAACTTCGCCATCGCCCAAGAGGTATTGCAGGAAAAAACTACGCAGCAAAACACCAGCACCATGGCGCAACTGCGCGACGGCGTTAAAACCGGCAACAACAGAATCAAAGGAACCTTATGAGCGCTAACGAATCACCCACAAACGACTCGGACTCGGCTCTGTATGAACTGCGTCTTTATGTTGCCGGCCAAACCCCGAAATCGCTGGCGGCTTTCGCCAATCTCAAGGGCATCTGCGAGACCCACCTGGCCGGACAGTATCGTATCGAGGTCATCGACCTGATCAAGACCCCACAGCTCGCCGCCGGCGACCAGATACTCGCGGTACCGACACTGGTGCGCCGACTGCCGGAACCGATCAAGAAAATCATCGGCGATCTGTCCAACGAAGAACGCGTACTCGTCGGTCTCGACGTGCAGCCGGTGGTGGTTTGAGCCGTTATGAAAAAGACCTCTCCAACCGAAGCCGAAGCGCTGGAAGCTGCCACCGCCGCACATGCCAATGCCCGCTACGTCCTAAAACTTTACATAACCGGCACCACGCCGAGTTCCACTCGGGCGATTGTGAACATCCGCAAGATTTGCGAAGAGCATCTGTTGGGGCGCTACGAACTGGAAATCGTAGACATCTTCCAGCATCCGACGCTGGCTGAAGGCGAACAAATCATCGCCGCACCGACCTTAATTAAAAAATTGCCACTCCCTTTACGCCGCTTCATCGGCGATATGTCGCAAACCGAGCGCATCCTGCTCGGACTCGATCTGCGCAAGGTGGATGACAAGCCTTCTGCTCTTGCCTAAACCTGTTTTTTCGTCGTGTCGACTCACTCACCTACCCAACAAGCCCTTCTTGCCGAAAACGCAGAACTTCGCGCCCGGCTGGAAAATGCCGAGGAAACCCTGCGCGCGATCCGTAGCGGTGAAATTGATGCGCTGGTGGTTGAAACCGCCACAGGTCCGAAAATCTTTACTCTGCAAGGACAAGATGCCGAATTAAACCGCTTTCGCGGCGAAATTCTTACGCAAATCAGCGATGCCGTCATCGTCGTGGATGACGATCAACGCGTGACTTACCTCAATGCCGCTGCCGAAAGGCAATACGGCGTCACCGCTTCCGAAGTACTTGGCTGTTCTATAGCGCAAATTTACCGATCCCACTGGGTCCAACCCGACGATGAAACCCAAATGGTAGCCGCCCTCAACCAAACCGGTCGCTGGCGCGGTGAAAACGTCCACATCAAACGTAACGGTGAGATCCTCCATGTCGAGTCTTCGGTGACCCGCCTGTACTCAGGAAATGGGACACCCTCCGGCTTGCTTGCTGTTATCCGCGACATCACCGAACGCGAGCGATTAGAAGCCAAGCAAAAGCAAACCTTGACACTGCTTGACACACTGCTGCTCACTGCGCCGATCGGGTTGGCATTTTTGGATAGGGAACTGCGGTACATCCGTATTAACGACCGCCTCGCCGAAATGAACGGTATTCCGGTCGAGGCCCACATCGGGCTGCACCTGTCAGAGATAGTGCCGGCACTGCTCGATAATGTACAAAAAGTAACCAACCGCATTCTCGAAACCGGCAAGGCTGTATGCAATTATGAATTCTCATGCGAAACCACCGCCGCGCCAGGCTTTCAGCGCTATTGGAACGAAAGCTGGTATCCGATGCAAGATTCCGGCGGAAAAGTCATCGGTTTTGGTGCTGTGGTTGAAGACATCACCGAGCGCAAACAGGCGGAGCTGGCGCTGAAAGATGCCGACCGCCGCAAGGATGAATTTCTCGCTATGTTGGCCCATGAACTTCGCAATCCTTTGGGACCTATGCGCAACGTTGCGCAATTACTGAAAACGGGCAGTTTAGAGGCAGCTCGGCTCTCTTGGTGTGGCGATGTTGTTGAACGGCAGGTGGGGCATCTGAGCCAACTGGTCGATGACCTGTTGGATATTTCCCGTATCACCCTGGGTAAGATCGAGCTTAAAAAAGAACCGCTGGCGGTGGCGGATTTCGTATTGCAGGTGGTGGAATCCAGCCGGCCGTTGATCGACGCCCGCCGGCAACAATTCTCCCTGACGCTTCCTGAGCAGCCGCTACGAGTCGAAGGCGACCGGGTCAGACTGACTCAGATCGTATCGAACCTGCTCAACAATGCGGCAAAGTATACCGAGCAGGGCGGACACATCAGCCTGACAATCGAACACATCAAAGACCAAGTGTGTATCCGTGTTCGCGACACAGGCTGCGGCATCGAGTCATCGGCCTTACTCCATTTATTCGAACTGTTTTATCAGGTGGACGCCGACATTTCCCGTTCCCAAGGTGGCTTGGGCATCGGCTTAGCGCTGGTCCACAAATTGGTGGTGATGCATGGCGGCGACGTGCAGGCGTTTAGTGCGGGTTTAGGCCAAGGCAGCGAATTCGTAGTCCGACTGCCGCTGCTGAGCCTACCGGAAACAACAACCGCAGTCGCTACAACTGATTTCCACTCAAGCAACGGGGGGCTGCGTATCCTGATCGTGGATGACTACTATGCGGCTGCGGAAAGCCTCGCTATGCTGTTGGAATTTAAAGGTCATCAAGTATGGATAGCCCATGACGGACTCTCAGGGATTGAAATGGCACGAGCCAAGCAACCGCAAGTCGTTATTCTTGACATCGGATTACCGGAAATGGACGGTTATGAGGTCGCGAAAAAACTACGGCAATGCCCCGAACTGGGTGATCTGTTTATTATTGCCCTGTCAGGTTATGTACCGCCGAATGATCCGGAAAGTTTACTCGCTACAACGGGCTTCAACGAATATCAGGTCAAACCCGTTGATATAGAAACGCTACAGAAGCTTCTGGAAAAATGCCGGACGCTTATTAATTGATCGCGGTGAGAGATTTATAGGACGCACAGTGTTGCCGGAAACGCCACCTCGCTACTGTGCTTGGACGACCTTATTGGCATACTTTATCAACCAAGCAACAGATGGTTTTCCAGAAAAGGTCTTTAACGGCGCATTGTAAAAAAAACAGACATTTGTATGTGCTTTCAGCATGAAGAGGCTCTGAGAGTTGCGTAAAAAAATAGTTCATCGTATACTTCGATTGAGCTTACTTGATCAAGCTAGCATAATAATTTAAACACTTCTGGAGGTTTACGATGAAATGGGAAACACCAAGCTACACTGACCTGCGTTTCGGTTTTGAAGTAACAATGTACATCTACAACCGTTAATCGGTTTAGGCAAAAAAGGGGCTCTTGATGAGCCCCTTTTTTTTGCCTGATGTTCTTTATTCCCGTATCATTCGGCCCTTATTCTCTTTTAGGTTACCTTATAAATTATGAAGATCAGAGTTCTCGGTTCAGGTGCCGGCGGCGGTTTTCCTCAATGGAACTGCAACTGCCATAATTGCCACCGCTTGCGCCACAATCAAATGAACGGCAAAGCCCGTACCCAATCATCTATTGCAGTAAGCACCGATAACCTTAACTGGCTGTTGTTTAACGCCTCGCCCGACATTCGCGCACAACTGGAAGCTTTTCCGGCTATTCAACCTAAAGAAGGCGTTCGCGATACCGGCATTAAAGCCATCATGCTGATCGATAGCCAAATCGACCATACCACCGGCTTGCTGATGCTCCGGGAAGGCAAACCGCTGGAGGTTTATTGCACGGAAATGGTCAAACAAGACCTGACCACCGGTTTTCCTTTATTCAATATGTTGGCGGATTATTGCACGGTTAACCATCATCCGATTCCATACGACGGCAGCAGCTTCACCATTCCCGGCATCAATGATTTACGCTTTTACACTCAAGCGTTAAAAAGCAAAGCGCCGCCTTATTCTCCGCATCGGCATGATCCGCATGACGGCGACAATATCGGCGTGATCATCGAACAGATTTCTACCGGCAAAAAAGTGTTTTATTCACCCGGCTTAGGCGAGATAGAAGCGCATGTGATGGCGGCCATGCAAGCCGTCGATTGTTTATTGGTGGACGGCACTTTTTGGACTGACGACGAAATGTGCACGCAAAATATCAGCCATAAAAAAGCCCGTGAAATCGGCCATTTGCCGCAATCCGGCGAGGGCGGCATGATAGAAGTGCTGAACGGCGTGGCCAAAGCCCGCAAAATTTTAATCCATATCAACAACACCAACCCGATCTTAGACGACGATTCCGAACAGCGTAAAATACTCGATGCCGCCGGCATTGAAGTCGCTTACGACGGTTTGGAAATCGATTTGTAGGCCTTGCCGACATGAGCGCATTCCCCCAACAGCGCTATATATCCGAACAGGATTATTTGACGCTGGAAGCCCAAAGCGACAGTAAACACGAATATGTTGAGGGTGATTGTTATGCGATGGCGGGGGCCGGCGAAAAACACAACCGTATTGCCTTGAACATCGCGATTGTCTTGCGTATCGCCGCGCGTGGCGGTAGCTGCGGGGTGTTTGTCAGTGACATGAAATGCCGTGTTGAGCAGGGGCGTTTTTATTATTATCCCGATGTTATGTTGGTCTGCAATAAGGCAGACAATGCCGAGTTTTATAAAGAACAGCCGTGTTTCATTGCCGAAGTACAGTCGACCGGCACCGAGCGGATTGACCGCCATGAAAAATGGTTGGTTTATTCCAAAATGCCCAGTCTGCGTTATTACTTATTGGTCGATTCGCTGCAAATGAAAGCCGAATATTTTATGCGCGATCAAGCTGGGGCTTGGCAGGGCGGCATTTTAGAACACGAGCAAACCTTGACTATTGCTTGCGATGATTATCATGTGGCATTAACGCCGGCGGATATTTATGAAGATGTGCTGTTTTAAAACCTGTCAGGTCTGGGCTGTATTTTGGGTTACAAGGAACAAGCTATGCGATTAATGCGCGTTCAAGTCCCTGAATTCAGGGTATTAAAAAATGTGGATATTAGCTTTGAGCCGGAGTATGTGCCGCAAGTGTTTCCACTGGGAAGCTTGAACGGCGGCGGCAAGAGTACGTTGTTGCAGTTGATTTTTGTGTTGTTGCATTGTTCGGCGCATCAAGAACGGCATCAATTTATTTCCAATATGCTGGAGCACATTGGGATTCCTGAAGGTGAGATCAGTAAGCGGCTAGCTAAATTCGAACTCTTGGACGGTGACGAGAAAATCGAGCTGGAGTTTACTCTTTGCAATGATGCCTATTTGCGACAATTAGACATTGATCCTATTTTTAATAAGGATATGGTTTCTTTTGATATTTTTATTAAAGAGAATGAACTGCTTTCTGAGCGCACAAGCCTAAAGGATAAGCTAAAACAAAGGTTCTTTTCAGATATTCTTCATGGAAACGAAGTAGTACTAACCGCCGAAGAACAAGCTGAATCTATTGAACATGATATTGAAGCAATTGATAAAAAAATTAAAATCAACCAACCTTTAATAAGCAACATTTCAGAAAATTTAATACTTAAAAAGCAATGCCATATTACAACGTATGCTTGTAATGGGCGTGCAATAGGGCTGTTATGTCACTCTTCAGGATTAAGAAAGTTGGTCAATGATGTAAAAGACACTTTAACAGCAGCATCAAAAAAAGTGTTTCTCACCGCACCTGCAACTCAGGTTTATCTATTTCTTAATAATACTGCCAAAAAATCGCTTTTTAAAAAACTTAATGATAAAAAAAGCTGGAGTTGGAGAGGCGCTTATGATGCAAAGCTTAATGAAGCTAAAAAAAATTTACCCAATTTCCTAACCTACGATATTTTCGCTATTGATGCAGTCGTTGCCTTAATTGAAGAAGCTCGTAATCAAGACTTTAAAGCACTAGCTGATACTGGAACTAGCGGTAACAGCTACCAAATAATAATTGAAGAGTTAAATCTATTAACTTTAGATAAAAAAATACGCCTTCAATTTGATGAGAATGCCACCATCATCGGAATAAACTTCCAAACTAATGATGGCATAGACATTTACCCCGAAGATCTAAGCCACGGTGAATTAAAACGTTTAAGTATTTATGTTTGGCTAAAATTTTTGTCTAAAGATGAAAACATCGTACTAATGGATGAAATAGAAAGCGGCTTTCATCCTGACTGGCAACGACATATTGTCGATGATTTGGTCGAATGGGAAGCCAGCAACCAATACATCTTAGCAACACATTCTTATGAGCTGTGTCGTGGTATCACACCCGCCCATGTCAAAGAACTCCCGCCAAATCTCTTGTCTTAAATGAAATTGACCGAATGAGTTTTAATCGAGAAGAATTAGAAGCGCATTGCGATGAAATAGTCAACGAACGCGCTATCCTAAATCGCATCGTAGTATTGTGCGAAGGCGGTAAACCGTTAAAGCCTAGTGCAACTGCACCCAGCATTACCGAGTTCGCCCAAACAACGCAGGATAGCGCTTTTTATTATCGGGCTGTGCCGAGTTGGTGGCGAACCACGGGAAAACTTGAACCGTACTTTTATCCATGCGGTACACAAACAAACGTAATCAGCGCCTATTTCTATTTAAAAGAAAAGCATCAGGCTAGTCACCCCAAAGAATCTTATTTAAACCACAATAGACTATTTGCTTTACTCGATATTGACTTACAAAAAACAAGAATATCGGGGGAATATCCTTTTAAAAATGTAGAGGACATTTATCAAAACCTCTACAGAAATGGCAAGGTCAATGCAACAAGTAAAGATCACTCTATTTGGGTAACAGGGCTGCTACACAAGGAAGCCTATTTTCTTATACCGGAACTGCATGATTTATTAAGTAATCATCAACCTAAAGCTGTTTTTGATAATTTTCCTGTAGCGTTAACTAGACTCTATCAAAAAATAGTTCAGTCTATGACAGAGCATACGGATATTTATAAGAACTTTCCTAAAGCAAAGAAACGCATTCAGCATCATCAGCTTTTGTACAATAGCCAATCCGTCAATGATTTCCAAAAAAGCTGGCTGGATGGCTTTACAAACTCTAAAGCCACAACAACCGAGAAAAACGCTTTGATTTACGCGCTACTGACTATCGCCAAATCCAAACCAATCTGGGAAGATATTAAATTACCCATCGAAACAGCAGATCATAAAAATTACCGTGATGAACTTTGCCTTAAAATAGGTAGAGAATTTTATGCAAAACAACCTCGTGAAAGCGAGCATCATTTACCCAGTTTTTTTAACATGCTATCTACAATCAATTAATTTTATTCCGGTTGTTAAAGTTTAATGCTACCTAACATGACCTCTATTTGTCCCTAAAAAACCAATAATCAAAGGAAATCATTATGAGCCAAAACGACAATCCTGCATGGACCCGCGAAGAATTTGAAGCCGCCTTGCGCGGCATGGAAAGCCATTACCATATTCATCACCCGTACCATACCCTGATGAACGAAGGTAAACTGACCAAAGCACAATTGCAGGGCTGGGTCGCCAACCGGTTTTATTATCAGGTCTGCATTCCGATTAAAGACGCCAATATCCTGGCCAATTGCCCGGATCGCGAAACCCGCGCCAAATGGATACAGCGGATTATGGATCATGATGGCCATCCCGGCGATCCGGGCGGTATTGAGGCCTGGATACAGTTGGGCATTGCGGTCGGCTTAACGCGCGAAGACATCACTTCATTAAAATTCGTGTTGCCGGGCGTGCGTTTTGCCGTCGATGCCTATGTTAATTTCGCCCGCCGCGCGGAATGGCACGAAGCGGCCAGCTCCTCGTTAACCGAACTGTTTGCGCCTAAAATTCACCAGCAACGTCTGGACAACTGGCCGGAACATTACCCCTGGGTGGAACAGGAAGGCTATATCTATTTCCGCAAACGCCTGACCGAAGCGCGCCGAGATGTCGAACACGGCTTGGCGATTACGCTGGATTGGTATAAGACCCGCGAACAGCAAGAGCGTATGATTCAAATTCTGCAATTCAAATTGGATGTGTTGTGGACCATGGCCGATGCAATGTACATGGCTTATATTCACGACATGCCGCCGTATTTTAATATTGAAAAATAGTGTGGAGTAACCAATGGCAACAACTTACGAACATGACATTGTGGCATGGGCCAAAGAGCAAGCCAATCTGTTACGGTCAGGCCAGTTGTCAGCCATCGATATAGAACACATCGCCGAGGAAATTGAAGACGTGGGCAAAAGCGAACAGCGTGAATTAGCAAGCCGCATGGCAGTACTTTTAGCCCATTTGCTCAAATGGCAATATCAATCGGCACGGCAAAGCAGTAGCTGGCAACGAACCATTAAAGAACAACGTAAGGCTATTGCTCGGCGCTTAAAAAACACTCCCAGTCTCAAGACATCCATCCATGATTTGGAGTGGTTAGCTGATGCCTGGGGGGATGCGGTGTCGATAGCCGTTAGTGAAACCGGCATGGATTGCTTCCCTGAATCATGCCCATGGACTATTGACGACATCCTTTCCGAAGGTTGGTTGCCATCAATGAACGTTGGAGAACAGCCATGAAAAAGCGTATTTTCGTATAATCTAGGAGATCAGGCGATGCAATGGGCAGAAGTGGTTGATAATCCATATTTTGAAAACTTACCTTTTAAAATCGAGTTAAATCGCTATGGCAAAATTGAAATGACTCCCGCTTCCAATCGACATGGTCACTTGCAATTTCAAATTGGCACATTACTTAAGCGCAAACTCAAAAAAGGTGAAGTGCTGATTGAATGCTCAGTTCAAACCACTGAAGGCGTCAAAGTCGCTGATGTGGCATGGTGCTCCAAGACCTTTATCAAGCAATACGGTTACGAAACACCTTATTCCCATGCCCCTGAAATTTGTGTTGAAGTTGTCTCGCCTTCCAATTCAAAAGAAGAAATGACCAATAAGGCGCAGCTCTATTTGCAGGCAGGCGCTGAGGAAGTTTGGGTTGCATGGGAAAACGGAGTTATTGATTATTACGGTAAGACCGGAAAATTAGAGCAATCGGCTTACGGCGTTACCATAATAATTCCAATGAGATAAAATGGCTTTAAACGGCAAATAGCCAGTGTCGGCAAAATAAACTCAGATCATATGCCAACATGATTGCTCATTGATGGATTCAAATTTTTCTTTTATGCGAACGAGCATGAGCCGAAGCATATCCATATCATAAAAGGCGGCGACTTCGCTAAAATCGAACCGGCATCGCTACGTATAGTGGATAATTACATGAAACCAAAAGATTTAAACAAAGCGCTCACACTTGTGGCCCTTCATAAAGATGAGTTTGGCAGGAGATGGGATGAGTATTTTACCAAAAGGTAAATCGGTGCATTTTGATGGCCGTTATTTGCGGGTCGAGCTTGAGGATGACCGTGTCATATTAATGCCAATCTCATGGTACAAGGAACTGCAAGAAGCCTCATTAAAACAGCTATCCAACTATCAATTTATTTGCCAGGGCAGCGGTATTGAATGGCCCGAATTGGATTACCATTTGAGCATCGAAAGCATGTTGTTGTCTGACATAAAACACGCTGCATAAAATCAAACCGCGCCTAAAAATGGGATATTAATCATGCATGAAATTATCTTTTTAGTTGAAGACGCTCCGGAAGGCGGTTTTATCGCAAGAGCATTGGAAGCTTCTATTTTTACCGATGCCGAAGATCTCAATGACTTGCACCGTAAAGTACGGGAGGCGGTGGATTGTCATTTTGAAGCTGCCGATAAGCCCAAAATGATACGCCTGCATTTTGTGCGCGAACAAGTTATTGCGGCGTGAGATTGCCGCGAGATATTTCGGGACTGGAATTGGCAAAAAAACGCGCTGGTTTGGGCTATGAAATCAGCCGTCAAAACGGCAGCCATATCCGCCTTAGCACCCAACAAAACGGCGAGCATCACATTACTATTCCACAACACGATCCTTTAAAAATAGGTACTTTTTCAGCCATTCTCAACGACATTGCCAATCACTTTTCAATAAGCCGGGAAGAATTAGCGACTCAGTTATTTTTAGCTCAACGATAAATTAAAATATTGGCAAACACTCTGAGTACTTATTGCTCAAAACCATCCAGATAACTACGTAAAAAACATGACCATCAACCCAAACCAAACTATCAAATTCTCCCCGATGCATCGCCTGCAATGGGAAGAAGCCCAGCAAAAAAACGTTATTCTCTATCCTGAAGGCATGGTGGAACTCAACCAAAGTTCCGCAGAAATCCTGAAATGTTGCGACGGTACTCGCAACCTTGCCCAGATCGTCAGCGATTTGGAACAGAAATTTGCCACGACAGGTATTGCAAACGACATCACCGCTTTCCTAGAGGTTGCTTTAAAAAATGGCTGGATCCAACAAAATTAACATCACCCCGCCGCGCTGGCTGCTGGCGGAACTGACTTATGCCTGCCCGTTGCAATGCCCTTATTGCGCCAATCCGATTGATTATGCGAAATACCAATCCGAACTGGATACCGAGGACTGGAAGCGCGTACTGACCCAAGCCCGTAAAATGGGCGCGGTGCAATTAGGCTTTTCCGGCGGCGAACCGTTAACCCGCAAAGACCTGCCCGAGCTGGTCAAGCACGCCAGGGACTTGGGCTATTATTCCAACCTGATCACCTCGGGCTACGGACTGACCGAAGAAAAAATCGTTCAACTGAAAGAAGCCGGGCTGGATCATATTCAAGTCAGCATCCAGGCCAGCACTCAAGAACTGAACGACCATATTGCAGGCACCGCCTCATTCGAACACAAAAAAGACGTCGCCCATCTGGTCAAAAAACACGGCTATCCGATGGTGTTGTGCGTGGTCATACACCGCGAAAACATCCATCAAATGCCGCAAATCCTGGAAATGGCTGAAGAATTGGGCGCTGATTACCTGGAACTGGCGAACACCCAATATTACGGCTGGGCCCATGCCAACCGCGATTTATTACTGCCGACTAAAGCACAATTCGACCAGGCCGAGCAAATCGCTCAGGCTTTCAAAGAAAAAGTCGAAGGTAAGATGAAAATCTATTATGTCGTACCGGATTTTTATGAAGACCGGCCGAAAGCCTGCATGAACGGCTGGGCTACAACCTTTTTAACCATCGCGCCGGACGGGGTAGCCTTGCCTTGTCATTCGGCCCGCGAACTGCCGGGACTGGATTGCCCTAATGTCAAAGACTACAGCATCGAGCAAATTTGGAACGAATCCAAAACCTTCAATTTTTTCCGCGGTTTTGAATGGATGAAAGAGCCGTGCAGCAGCTGCGATGAAAAAGAAAAAGATTTCGGCGGTTGCCGTTGCCAAGCTTATTTGTTGAGTGGCGATATGTATGCTGCCGACCCGGTATGCAGCAAATCGCCCAATCATCATGTCATTCAGGAAGCTATCGATTCAGCCAAGGCAAGCGCTTTGGCTGACAATGAAAAACCGCTGATTTTCCGTAACAGCAAAAATTCGCGGTTGTTGTCTTAATAGTTTTCAGATAAATAAGGTCTCTCAATAAATAAACGACAGGATGAATCAACCCGGAATAGAACGCCGATGCCGCAAATGACACGGCATCGGCGTTTCCTTGTATTTGTCGTTTATTTTTTGCGAATTCACTTACTTGATTTCAGCCTTAATCGGCAAATAAAACCGCTCAGCGACAAAAGCCACGCCTTTTCCCCCGACCTCTTCGGTTTGCCGATTGACACCGGAAGCTATCAATACTTCGCCGCTATCTATAATCGATCTGGCCTCACCTAAAAGCTCGTCCGAGGCGCCGACGGCTTCCAAATCAATAGCGGAAATGGCTCGAATCTTTTTTCCATTCAATAAATATTGATCAACTGAAAAACAAGGCGTGGTTATGCAGACAATCCCGTTGTTTTCAAGACCGACAAAAAGTTGTTCTCCGATAGTTTCGGTCGCGGAGCTGAAGGCCGCCGCCACGGCAAAGATCCCAAGATTGCCGAATTCTGGGTAAGTTTTGGGTTTAATAGCGCCTTGAACAAGGACCGCCGAACTCATATCGAAGTTTTTTCGGTTGCTTAACGATGCGACATAGCATTCCGCTTGGCGACGGCCGTTTGCGCAACGAGTCAGTTTTTGATTGACCGCTTTGACAAAAAAACCGCCGCATACCGGCGACATGCACTTGCGTAAATCCGGCCGAAAAGTATAGTAACCTTGTTGATCGAAGCCACTGTCCGCTGAAGTCGATTTTGAATTGTTCGTTATTTTAACGGTGTCGACACTCGCTTCTTGGGTAAACGCAGTGGATGAAATTAAAAAACTCAGCAGTATCGGAGTCAATGTGCTTATACGGGTTTTCATGGTTAACCTCTGTTATGGATTAAAGTTTTCAACTTGAGATAGGATGGTTTAGTTTGGATACTGTCTATGCTTGCCTTAAGCGAAAAGCCAAATTAAGTATAGGAGCAAAACTTCCGTGTTTAAACTTTGTACATCTTTGCCTTTGGAAAATCCAAAGTATAGGATGACGCATTGGCAGCCCCTATCATCCGTATTCTATTCTTATAACATCTCAAGCTGAATAATCATTTTTATGGTAAATCCTTATAAAACAAAATTAAATATATCAACCGGCAAAGTCGATCTAAGCCACGGCGGTGGGGGAAAGGCGATGGCCCAGTTGATCGATCAATTATTTATCAAGCATTTCGATAACGACCTCCTGAGACAGCATAACGATCAGGCCATTTTCACCGTACCGGCAGGACGGCTGGCTATCAGTACCGACAGTTATGTGATTTCGCCGCTGTTTTTTCCGGGCGGGGAAATCGGCTCGCTGGCGGTGCACGGCACCGTTAACGATGTGGCGATGTCCGGAGCGCAACCGCTGTATTTGGCGGCGGGCTTTATTTTGGAAGAAGGCTTGCCGCTGGCCGATCTGGAAAAAATTGTTATCGGCATGGCCGACGCGGCTAAACGCGCCGGTACGCCTATCGTCACCGGCGACACCAAAGTCGTGGAGCGCGGTAAAGGCGACGGCGTATTTATCAACACCACCGGCGTCGGTATTGTGCCTGAAGGCGTCAACATCTCCGGCGACCGCGCCCAACCGGGCTGTGCGATTTTAATCAGCGGCTCGATTGGCGATCACGGCGTCGCGATCATGGCCGGGCGGGAAAACCTGCAATTCGAAACCACCCTTGTTTCCGACTCCGCCGCATTGAATTCTTTGGTTGCCGACATGGTTGCCGTTGCGCCGGGCGATATTCATTGTTTGCGCGATCCGACCCGAGGCGGTTTGGCAACGGCATTAAACGAGTTGGCGCAGCAATCCGGCGTCGGCATGGTCATCGACGAGGCCCGGATTCCGGTGAAATCCGAAGTCAAAGCCGCCTGCGAAATTCTCGGCCTGGACCCTTTATATGTCGCCAATGAAGGCAAATTGGTGTGCATTTGCGCCGCCGCTGTCGCCGAATCCTTGCTGGCGGTGATGCGACACCATCCGCTGGGCCGCGATGCCGCGATCATCGGCGAAGTGATTGCCGATGAACACCGGTTTGTGCAAATGCACACCGCGTTCGGCGGACGGCGTATTGTCGATTGGCCGGTCGGCGAGCAGTTGCCGCGTATTTGCTAATGTCCGGCAAAGCGATTCGGGTTCGCGGCATTGTTCAGGGCGTCGGTTTCAGGCCGACGATCTGGCGTCTGGCCCGGCAACATAGGTTGACCGGAGAAGTCTGGAACGACGAGCAAGGCGTGATGATTCATGCTTTCGGCACTGACCAAGACCTTGACGCTTTTATCCGGCAAATTCCCCTGCAACTGCCGCCGCTGGCGAAGCTTGACAGCTTGGAGACCGAAGCGCTGGACACGATGCAGGATAGCAATCAATTCCGTATCGTCGCCAGCCGTCAACACAGCGCCGTGCAAACGCCTGTTACCGCGGATGCCGCCACTTGCCCGGACTGTCTGACTGAAATCGCCGATCCCGGCAATCGCCGGTACCGTTACCCATTTACCAACTGCACCCATTGCGGGCCGCGACTGTCGATTATCCGGCGCGTGCCTTACGACCGCTGCTATACCAGCATGGCCGAATTTCCGATGTGCCCGCACTGCGGGCAGGAATACGACGACCCAGCCGACCGCCGCTTCCATGCTCAAGCTAATTGTTGCCCGGATTGCGGTCCTCACGTTTGGTTGGAAGATCAGCGCGGAGAGCAATTAAATTGCGCCGACCCGCTAAAACAGGCGGCCGAATTGATCCGGCAAGGCTGCATTGTTGCAATCAAAGGCTTGGGCGGTTTTCATCTGGCCTGCAATGCGGTCGATGAGGTCGCCGTCAGCCGCTTGCGCGAACGTAAGCGACGTTATGCCAAACCGTTTGCGCTAATGGCGGATATGAGCATGATTGGCCGTTATGCTCGGATGCATGAGGCAGAAATACGCGCTTTGAACGACAAAGCCGCGCCGATTGTATTGCTGCAAGCGACAGGTGAAACGCTTGCGCCGGGCGTCGCGCCGGACGATGACAAGCTCGGTTTTATGTTGCCTTACACGCCGTTGCACACGCTGTTATTGCAGCATTTGTCTACGCCTATCGTATTGACTTCGGGCAATATCAGCGACGAGCCGCAATGTACGGATAACGACGAGGCACGGGAAAAACTGACCCACATAGCCGATTACCTGCTGTTGCATGATCGGGCTATTGTCAATCGGCTGGATGATTCGGTCATGCGCTTGATGGGCGGCCGGATGCGCTTGCTGCGCCGGGCGCGCGGTTACAGCCCGGAAGCGTTGGCGTTGCCGTCCGGTTTCGAACAGGCCTGTGATGTTTTGGCGATGGGGGCGGAGCTTAAGAACAGTTTCTGCTTGCTGAAAAACGGTCAAGCCATTGTTGCCCAGCATGTCGGCGATTTGGAGCATGTTGCGGTTCAGCGCGATTACCGCAACGCTATCGATTTGTATAGAAATCTTTACGATTTTAAGCCAAAGCATATCGCGGTTGACCCTCATCCCGGCTATTTATCGAGCCAATACGGGCAAGCGCTGGCCGAAACCGAAGCGGCGGATGTCGTGCCGGTGCAACATCATCATGCCCATTTGGCCGCTTGCTTGGCTGAGCACGGCATTACTTTGAACGCAGCGCCGGTGTTGGCGGTCATTTTCGACGGCTTAGGTTTGGGCGACGACGGCACCTTATGGGGCGGCGAATTTCTGTTGGGCGATTATAAAAGTTACCGCCGAGTCGGTCATTTTCAAGCCGTTGCCTTGCCCGGCGGCAGTCAAGCCATGCGCGAGCCCTGGCGCAATACCTATGCGCAACTGCTGCATTATTTCGATTGGCAAACGCTGCAACAGGATTATGCCGATCTGGACATCATCAAGCTGCTGGCGAACAAGCCGGTCTCGATGCTGGCGACCATGATTTCCAAGAATCTGAACTCGCCGCCCAGCACCTCCTGCGGCCGCTGGTTCGATGCTTTCGCCGCCGCGCTCGGTTTGCATAGCGAGCATGTCCATTACGAAGGCCAAGCCGCAATTGCGCTGGAAACTCTGGCAACGCCGTTGTTTGCCGAAGAACAACCGTATCCGCAAGCTTGTTCGCTTATCCGCAACGGAGATTTGCCGGTGCTAAGCTGGCAAGGGCTATGGCTGGCGGTGTTGGACGAGCTAAAGCGCGGAGCCGATAAAGCCCGCATTGCCGCGCGCATCCATCACAGCTTGGCGGCCGCGACAGTCGAGTTGCTGCACGAACTCAGTGTTCAAACCGGCGCCGACAGCGTAGTGCTTAGCGGTGGCGTGTTTCAAAACCGTTTATTGTTGGAAGCGGTGTCCGTGCGATTGCAACAAAGCGGCAAAACCGTACTGTCGCCGCAGCGCTATCCGATGAACGACGGCGGTTTGGCATTAGGCCAAGCAGTCATTGCGGCGGCCCGTAGCGTTTGATACGCGGGCAAATAGTTTTGATGCACAATAACTAAACGACAGATCAGTTCGCTTTCTGTGAAATATCGTTAAAAAACAACAAAATGCAATTTTTTTACATTTTTATTTAGTTAACGCAATTACATCAACACGGCTATAAAGTGGAGCCATTTTGAACACGACTGAAATAATGCCAAACTCGGAGCTCGATTCGAACTTGCCTGTCTTATACCGGGACGAATTTCTGGTGGCAATCAACAAACCGGCAGGATTGTTGGTGCATAGGTCGGACATCGACCGCCATGAAACGCGCTTTGCGGTGCAATTGTTACGCGACCAACTGGGACAAAGAGTATTTCCGCTCCATCGTCTGGACAAACCCACCGCCGGCGTGTTGGTGTTTGCGTTAAATCCGGAAATTGCCCGAAAAATGATGACCATCTTCATGGCCGATAGCGTGGAAAAAACCTATCTGGCCGTCGTGCGCGGTTACAGCGCTGAGCGGGCGATTATCGATTATCCGTTACAGGAGCAACTGGATAAAATGACCGACCGTTTGGCACAACAGGATAAAGCCGCCCAACCCGCAATTACCCATTATCGCCGTCTTGCCACCGTGGAATTACCGTTTGCGGTGGGACGTTACCCGACCAGTCGTTATTCGTTATTACAGCTTTCGCCGAAAACGGGGCGCAAACATCAACTGCGGCGGCATTTAAAGCATATTTTTCATCCGATTATCGGCGACACCACGCATGGGGATGGCAAGCACAACGATTTTTTTCGGCAACAATTAAACTGCCGGCAACTGTTGCTGGCTTCGACTCAGCTCAATTTTCCGCATCCTGTTACGGGACAACGGTTGGAAATTCAAGCGCCGTTGAATGCGGGTTTTAGCCGGATTGTGACGGAACTTAACTGGAATTTAGACCATGCGTATTCTTAGCAACACTCAACAAATGGAGTTAGCAACATGACAAAACAGCGCTTGGTAAAGCAATTTTGTACCGCTCATGACACAGCCTATCGACTGTCAGAACTGGAGCCGATAGCGTTCGAACCCGCCACGGATTTTTCGGGTCCCTCCGTGTTCATAGACACGACCGTTAAGTTTCAGGAAATTCAGGGCTTCGGAGGCGCTTTCACCGAAGCGGCTGCGGTAACCTTGGACAAAATGCCGCCCGACTTACGGCAAGAAGTTCTGCAAGCCTATTTCTCGCCGGACACCGGCAATGCCTATAGCTTATGCCGAACCCATATCAACAGCTGCGATTTCTCGCTGGGAAATTATGCCTATACCGAAGTGGACGGCGATGTAGAACTTAAGCATTTCAGCATTGAGCACGACCGGCAAGCGCTGATTCCGATGATTCGCGAGGCCATCGATTTGTCCGGCGGCAAGTTAAAACTGTTCGCTTCGCCGTGGAGCCCTCCGGCCTGGATGAAAACTAACGGCATGATGAATAACGGCGGCAAGCTTAAGTCGGAATATCGTCAAGCCTGGGCGGATTACTATGTCCGTTACATTCAAGAATACGGGCAGGAGGGTATACCGATTTGGGGACTGACCGTGCAAAACGAGCCGGAAGCCACGCAAACTTGGGATTCCTGTATTTATACCGGCGAAGAAGAGCGGGATTTTGTCAGGGATCACCTAGGTCCAACCCTGCATGATGCCGGGCTTGGCAATGTGAAAGTGATTGTCTGGGACCACAATCGCGACCGCTTGTTCGAGCGCGCCAAGGTTGTTTTTGACGATCCAAAAGCCGCGCATTATGTTTGGGGCGTCGGTTTTCATTGGTATTGCGGGGATCATTTCGACAACGTGCAACTGACTCATGACGCCTATCCCGACAAACACCTTATTTTCACCGAGGGTTGTCAGGAAGCCGGGCCGCATCTCGGTTCGTGGGATACCGGAGAGCGTTATGCCCATTCGATGATAAACGATCTTAACCGCTGGACCGAGGCATGGGTGGACTGGAACCTGGTTCTGGATGAAACGGGCGGCCCCAACCATGTCGGTAATTTTTGCAGCGCGCCGATTATTGCCGACACCCAAGCCGGAGAAATACACTATCAAAGTTCTTATTATTACATCGGTCATTTCTCCCGATTCATCCGGCCGGGGGCTCGCCGGGTGGTCTGCGCCAAAACTTTGGACAGCCTTGAGGTCACCGCATTTTTGAATAGCGATGGGAGCGTGGCCGTAGTGGTCTTGAACCGCACCAAGCAGGCAATTGACTTCCTGCTAAAGAGCCAGGAATTACAGGCTAAAACCTCAATACCGGCTCGTGGAATCAAGACTTTTGTTTTTTAATAATGGCTGGGGAAGCTGTTTATGCCCGATATTTTTATGTATGTAAATGTCGGGCAATGAAAAGCTGTTGCTCGGTCTATGGGACTCGGGCCAATGTGCGTGAACAGCTTCTGATTGAGCGACAGACAATAGAGATACCCCCTTCACAATCAATTGCATAAGAGAATTTATGCTAGATAGAAAGGATAAAATTTTATAATTGATTCTGCATCAACCAGTGTAAAACCCATTTATCAAAGGAATAGTAATGACTGAAGCCCTTGTTCGTGATCTTCTTGCAAGCGATCTCTCTGTGTTGGAAACCGGCCTCAAACTATTAGATATAGAGAAGTTCATACCAAGCGAGCTTGGTACTAGAAGCTTTCTTGATCTCCTTGCCAAAGATCATTCTGGCCATTGGGTCATTATCGAAGTCAAAAAGACCAATGCGGCCGCCCGTGAGGCCGCACATGAGGTTTTCAAATATGCCGAGGCGGTCCAGCGTCATTTTGGCGCCCGAAACGACGAGGTCCGCGTGATTGTCGCATCGGTGGAGTGGAAAGAGCTACTTGTGCCATTTTCTCGGCTTAAAGCTGAGACCAGTATCAGCGTAGATGGTTTCCTTCTTGAGTTGGACGCAGCCGGAAAGACGATAAAGGCTGCTTATGTAGAGGCTGTTCCTGTCAATCTAGGGAGGTATCTTGCTCCCTGGCATGAGCTCAATTTGTATCACGACCAAGCCAGTTTGGAACGCGGCATTGCCAGTTATGACGAATGTTGCAAAGAAAAAGGCATCGAAGATTATGTCCTTGTCGTTCTCAAGGCCGCAGAAGATTTCAACGAACGAGCAGCCGATGCGCTAACTAACACCCTTCAGGTGGTACAGGCTATGTTTGAATCGAAGGGGCATGAAGACAATTATAATTTCAGCGCCGTTCCACTCGCACGGTACGAGTATATTCTGTATTTCACTCCCCAGATTCTCTCAAGAGAATTCTGTCTTGATGTCATAGCGCGAGAACCCACCCTACTTGAGGAAGTAGAGTGCATTAAGGAAGATATGTCGAAGGAAGAAGAATTATGCATGCTTCACGGGAATGTGTACGATCTCGAACCACGCCCTGTGAGGGATTATTTCGATATTGGTTATGCTGCCAAGTTCAAGGACACCTTGCTAGATGATGAAGGTTGGACTGTGGAACAGGTTTTGCGACGAGGAATGTTCGCACGTAATAATCTACTCAGTGATGATGCGATTATCGATGAGCTTAAAGGATTAACCGGTAGCTCTGGACAGGGGTTCAAAAGCAGGATAAATATGGCTAACCGCGCCCATGTCGCATCGGCCAGAGCCGATCTGTCAACTGCACTTGCAACCAATCCCAGCTGGCATTCTCAGATTAACAGGATTCTCGATGATGTGCAAAAAGACACACCTGAGGCTTTAGTTGACATCAACGTTTTTTGTCCGTCATCCGGGGTTTTTACGCTCTATTTCATGGCAACTAGTGAAGACTCAATAAGTTATATGCCGAGCTATCAGATAGAGATCATGGATACGGAAAGCAATATCACAAAATTCTACGTTGGTCTTTTAGTTCCATCTGGCCAACCTGCAACGTTCGATCAAATCCTTGAAAAATATTATGACAACAGAATTGGGGCGCTGATGTTCTTGGCTGGAGCAGGATTCTATGAGACGAGGGATGCTGATGTGATGGACGACCTTGGTCTTGTATACAGGTCATTTCGCGTAGATGGCCTTCAAGGCGATGCAAAATGGTTCGAGTTAAAGGACGAACGTTGGAGGGCTTTCAAACCTGATCTACCGTTTCAGCCTTTGCAGCCCTATTTCGACGCAAACGGGCCATTGATTAAGTTGATCGTGAACGAAATAGGTTCAAGAATGCATGGTGGGATTCATGATTTGAGCTGACTGCGACTTTTTTCCTTTTGTTCAATCTGTTTTCAGCCATGTAGCCCATGTAGGGGACGCTGGAACGGTGCTGATAAATTGGATTTTTATAAAAGAATCCATTTTCCTGTATTTTATGCTTGAAAAACTAAACCAGCTCACATGAACTACCAACCGCCCTATACCATCACCCCAGCCATCCTGAACCTGGTCGCAGAAATCTGCGAACTGATCGGTCGCTATACGATATTGGCCGAGCAAAACCTGACGCCGCGCCTGCGCCGGGAAAACCGGATTCGCACGATTCAAGCTTCGCTGGCTATTGAAAACAACACGCTGACCTTGGAACAAGTGACTGCGGTGATTGAAGGCAAACGCGTGCTGGGTCTGCCGCGCGAAATTCAGGAAGTCCGCAACGCATTTGCCGCCTATGAGGCGATGGATAATTGGCATCCGGCTTCTGAAGCCGATTTGCTGGCAGCGCACAGTTTGCTGATGTCGATGTTGGTTGACCGGCCGGGAGTATTCCGTTCCGGCGGTGTTGGCAATTTCGGGGCGAGCATCCGGTGCATAGGGCGCCGTCCGCCGACCGGGTGCCTTATTTGATGGTCGATTTGCTGGATTGGCTGAAACGCGGCGAAGAGCATCCGTTAATCGGCAGTTGCCTGTTTCATTACGAACTGGAATTTATTCATCCTTTCTCCGATGGCAACGGTCGCATGGGGCGATTGTGGCAAACGCTGATTCTTCGTCAATGGAAACCCTTGCTGGGTTATTTGCCGGTGGAAACTGTCATTCGCGATCGGCAGAACGAATATTATCGAGCGCTGGCCGAAGCGGATGAGCGCGCCGATGCCGCGCCGTTTGTCGAGTTCATGTTGCAAGCCCTGAGGGATGCGATGCGCGAGGCGGGTGATACCGATCAAGTAAGCGACCAAGTTACCGACCAAGTAGAAATGCTGCTTGAGACCATTAGCAACAGCGAACTGAGCGGTTCCGAGCTGATGAATGCATTGGGCTTTTCTCACCGTCCGACGTTCAGGGCAAACTACCTAAACCCTGCCATGGAAGGCGGCTGGCTTGACGTACCCAACCCGGTTCTCCCCGGAGCCCGACGCAACGCTACCGTTTATCCGAAAAGGCCGGGATCCGGCTGCAAACCAGGAATGAAGGGTGAGGATTATAAGACTGCATCCTCACCGACTAATCAAATCACGACTATTTCCCGCCGATTAATCACTTCGCCTATAACGCAGGCCTTGTCTACGCCGCTTTGATGCAAGGCATTTAGACATTCCTGCGCCTGATCGAACGGCACTGAAAACAATAGGCACGTAGATCGGGCAACGAAAAGCTATTGCCCGTCAGGACTCATCAAGGAAATTGCTATTTCCCAAGATGCAATGCGTTTTCAAGCGTCTGCCGGATAAACCGTTGATAGGGAACGCCTGAGCGTTCGGCTTCCTCTTTGATCGCATCAAACAGTGTTTCAGGCAGACGCATGGTAATGCTCTTACTCTTTGGCTGGAACTCAAAACTAACAGGCTTCATGCCTGACAAGTCATATTGGCTTAAATCGGCCTTGTCTACAAAAGTCTCGGCGGCTTCATCGGTGCTAAGTTTTGGAAGTTTCTTTTTCATAATGTTCTACCTCTTTTGGGTGCATGTAACGGGCGCTGATGGGACGGATTAAAACGTCGTCGCTATGAGTGCGCAAGGTAAAGGCAATAAATACGCTTCGACCTTGGGTGGTTTTGCCAATGCCGATAAACCGATCTTCTCCTTGGGAATGGGTGGGATCAGGAAAAACCGCCATGGTCTGGCGAAATGCGGATTCTATTTCTGCAATTTCAACGCCGTGTTTTTGGCATTTTTTCAGGTTGCCATGGTTCCAGTCGAATCCTGCTACAGTGTGTATGGTCATGTTTTATAGTGTGCGTTTGTATGTACATTTGTCAAGTCGTGTTGCTTGTCGATCAAATGCTCGCAAGTCTTCATTTTTCTCCAAAAAAAATGGGTGAGTAAAAATAAGCAAGTCTAAACGCTCTTTGGTCGAAATAACCTTACATCTTGCCCTTTTCACATTTAGAATTACTTATCAGGCTGAGTTTTAAGTATTTGCTTGTTATAATGCCTCCATTTTGTAACAGCATTAATTCTGATCGAGAGACTTCATGATTCAAGGTAGTATCGTAGCTTTAGTAACACCGATGGATGAAAGCGGTGCGGTGGATAGGGAAAGTTTAAAAAAGCTGGTGGAATTCCATATCGCCGAGGGGACCGATGCCTTGGTTGCGGTCGGCACCACCGGCGAGTCGGCAACGCTGGATGAACGCGAACACTGCGATGTTATCAAGGCTGTGGTGGACTATGTCGGCGGTAGAATACCGGTCATTGCCGGAACCGGCGCCAATTCGACGACCGAAGCGATCAACCTGACCCGCTTGGCTAAACAAGCCGGCGCCGATGCCTGCCTGATCGTGACCCCCTATTACAATAAGCCGACTCAAGAAGGCTTATACCTGCATTACCAAGCTATCAACGAAGCCGTCGATATTCCGCAAATCTTGTATAACGTACCGGGACGCACCGCTTGCGATATGTTGCCGGAAACGGTCGGCCGCTTGTCTCATTTAAACAATATCGTCGGCATTAAAGAAGCCACCGGCGATTTGTCCCGAGTTAAAACCATCCGCGCTTTGGCCGGTGACGATTTCGCCATCTATACCGGCGACGATGCGACCAGTCGCGAGTTTTGCCTTTGGGGCGGCAACGGCAGCATTACCGTAACCGGCAATGTCGCGCCGAAGTTGGTGCATGAAATGATTATGCTGGCGATAGCGGGCGATGAAGAAACCGCTTTGGCCATTGATAATAAATTGGCCGCGTTACATAAAAACCTGTTTATTCAGTCGAATCCGATCCCGGTCAAATGGGCGGTGGCCGAAATGGGCTTGATGGGGAAGGGCATACGTTTACCTTTAACCTGGTTGACCGAAGATTGCTTCGATGCGGTTCGCGATGCGATGCGTCAGGCCGAAGTCATTTAATTCACCATGAAAACTAAAATCAGGTTGTTTGTTATTGCTGCTGTGCTGGTCGATGTTTCAGCCTGCACCACGATAAAAAATTTATTTCCGGATAAAGAAAAAGACTATCAGTTTACGACTGAAATCCCGCCATTGATTTTGCCGCCCGATCTTGCGGGCGATGCAAGCGCAAAACTGCCTACCCCTCCGGCAGCACCTGCAACCACGCCTTCCGCTCCCGCGGCTGAAAGCGTTGACGAGGTGCCTGCATATACGCCCACGGAAACAGCTCCGGCTATAGACCGGAACTTAATTCAGGTTGAATTGATCGATGCCGAGTCCGGAGCAAAGCGTCTGCGCATCAGTGCGCCGTCGGAAATAGCCTGGCGCATGGTGGGCAAAGCCTTAAGCCGAAAGTCTATTGAAGTGACCAACCGCAATCAGGACGATAGAGTGTTTGATGTCCAGTATGACCAAAGCAAACAGGACGTGAAAGACGGCTCTGTTTGGGATGAGCTGGTCTTTATGTTCAAAGGCTTTGAAGCTAATGAACAGGCGTTTACTGTCAAATTGCAGGAAAGCAATCAACAGACCGACGTGATGATTCTGGACAAAGACCAAAAACCGGTATCCGACGACGCAAGTCTGAGTTTGACGATGCTGTTGTACGACACTCTTAAAGCTGATTTGGCTAAGTGATTTACTAGACTAAAGGCGAAAGACGAAAGGCTAAAAAAGCCGACTCGCCTTTGCCTTTAGTCTTCCGCCTTTTACCTTAAATCTTTTTACACATGTTAAAAATCTCCGGTTCCTCCGCACTTTCCGACTTTCGCATTAATAAACTACTGGCCGAACTTCAGCTGATAGAACCGGCCATTAAAGCCGTTTCCGCGCGCTTTATCCATTTTGCGGATGTTGAAAACGACTTGGATAGCCGTCAAGCCGAGATTTTAAAACAGTTGCTGGCTTACGGTTCCAGGCAAACAGACGCCGGTATTATGGGCACGCGTTTGTTGGTAGTACCGCGCTCAGGCACGATTTCACCCTGGTCCAGCAAAGCGACCGAAATTGCCCAACGTTGCGGCTTATCCGAGGTCAAGCGCATTGAGCGGGGCATTGAATATACTTTAGATGTGGATCGGCCATTACCGGCAGCCGTTGAAGCGCTCTTGCACGACCGGATGACCCAAACCGTTTTGGACGGCGCCAGTGATCCGGAACTGTTTGTTCAACATCAGCCCAAGCCCTTACAAAGTGTCGCCATTATCGAGCAAGGCCGCGAAGCGTTGGTGAAGGCCAACACGGAACTGGGTTTGGCTTTGTCCGATGATGAAATCGATTATTTGACCGACAGCTTTCAAAAATTGGCTAGAAATCCGAGCGATGTCGAACTGATGATGTTCGCCCAAGCCAACTCCGAGCATTGCCGACACAAGATTTTTAACGCCGATTGGACCATCGACGGCGTAGCGCAGGCAATATCTTTGTTCAAGATGATCCGCAACACTGCGGAAAAAAGTCCGGCAGACATACTGTCGGCTTACAGCGATAACGCTTCGGTCATGACCGGTTCAACCGAGCGGGTTTTTATCCGTAATGCGCAAACCGGCGAATATGCTTATGTTGAAGAAGACGCGCATGTGCTGATGAAAGTCGAAACCCATAATCATCCTACCGCTATCTCGCCTTATCCGGGCGCTGCGACCGGTTCCGGCGGTGAAATTCGCGACGAAGGCGCGACCGGTCGCGGTTCTTCGCCGAAAGCCGGATTAACCGGATTCTCGGTATCGCATTTAAAAATTCCCGGTTTTCCCCAACCTTGGGAAGCCGATAACGGCAAGCCGGAACGCATCGCTTCGGCCTTGACCATCATGCTGGAAGGCCCGCTCGGCGGCGCGGCGTTTAATAACGAATTCGGCAGGCCCAATCTGGCCGGTTATTTCCGCAGCTTTGAGCAGTCGGTACCGGGCAAGGCCAATGAATTTCGCGGCTATCATAAACCGATCATGATCGCGGGCGGGCTGGGCAATATCCGGCCGATGCTGGTCAAAAAGCAGCCGATTCCGGCCGGTTCGTTGATCATTATTTTGGGCGGTCCGGCGATGTTGATCGGCTTGGGCGGCGGCGCGGCTTCTTCGCAGGCTTCGGGCGCAGGTTCGGAAGCTTTGGATTTTGCCTCGGTGCAACGCGAGAATCCGGAAATGGAACGCCGTTGCCAGGAAGTGATCAATCATTGCAATTCGATGGGCAGCGAGACCCCGATTGTATCGATCCATGATATTGGCGCGGGCGGTTTATCCAACGCAGTGCCGGAGATTATCCATGACTGCGAGCGCGGCGGCCGCTTTGAATTGCGCAAGGTGCATAATGCCGATATCGGCATGTCGCCGATGCAAATCTGGTGCAATGAAGCGCAGGAACGTTATGTGGTTGCGATTAAACCCGAAGCGCTGGAATTATTCACTTCTTTTTGCGAACGCGAGCACTGTCTGTTTGCGGTGATCGGCGAGGCGACCGACGAAGAGCATTTAGAGCTGAACGACGAATTGTTGGGTGACAAACCGGTCGATCTTCCGATGTCGGTGTTATTCGGCAAGCCGCCGAAAATGCACCGGAATGTGCAGCATGTTCAAGCCAATACCAAAGCCTTGGATTTGAGCGGCGTCACCTTGGCCGAAGCGGTCAAGCGGGTGTTGTCATTCCCGGCGGTGGCCGACAAAAGCTTTTTGATTCATATCGGCGACCGTTCGGTCACCGGCTTGGTCGCGCGCGATCAAATGGTCGGTCCTTGGCAAGTGCCGGTCGCCGATGTGGCGGTCACCGCGGTCGGCTTTCACGCGATGACCGGTGAAGCGATGGCGATGGGCGAACGTTCGCCGATTGCGGTTATCAACGCTCCGGCATCCGGCCGCATGGCGATAGGCGAAGCGATTACCAATATTGCCGCGGCCAATATCGATTCATTGAAAAAAATCAAATTGTCCGCTAACTGGATGGCCGCTGCCGGTTATCAGGGCGAAGATGCGGCCTTGTTCGATACGGTTAAAGCGGTGGGCATGGAATTGTGTCCGGCGCTGGGCATTGCGATACCGGTGGGCAAGGATTCCTTGTCGATGAAGACGGTGTGGCAAGACGATAAAGGCGTAGCCACTGCGGCTGTTTCCGAGGATTTTACGCCGGAGACCGTTGCGCGGGCGGAAGACGAGGTCATGGCGGCAACGGTTCCGGACAGTGCTTCCGCTATAGAAGTCGAATCGGCGGAACAGCTTGGCGATACGACGGAAGGATTAAGAGTAGACGATACGAAAGAACAAGCCGACGAGAGCATGACCGCGATTGCGGCATTTTCTGCTGCCGTGGAGGCTGAATCGACAGATACGGCCTCACGAACCGAAGCGTTTGAGCACTCCAGCGATGCAGAGGAAGCATTAAAGCCGGACAATACGCTAGAACACGTTAGCAACGACACTATGACTGCAACGGTGCCCGACGATTTTGCACTCTGTTCTGTTGCCGTAGCGGTTGAATTTACCGATACGCTGCCGCCAACGGAAGCGCTGGAACCGTCCGGCGATGCGCCGGAACCAATTTACAACGCCATAGCCGCTGCTGCGGTGTTTCCTGTTTCCAGGGAAATCCGATCGGCAGATACGGCGCTAGCGATGGAAACGGCCGAGCACGATGTCGATCAGTCTAATGATGCGCCGGAAGCACCGGACGATGCCGCCGAACCAAGTCGCAACGACATGACTGACCTTGTTGCCGACGCTCTTGCCGCATGTGTTCCTGCGCTGGAAAGCGAAGCGGAAGATACGGCGCTACCGGCCGAGCACGATGTCGATCAGTCAGGCGATGCGCCGGACGATGCAGCCGAACAAAGCCACAACGGCATGGCTGCCATGGTTACCGATACTCTTGCCGCATGTGCTCCTGCGCTGGAAACCGAAGCGGAAGATACGGCGTTACCGGTCGAGCACGATGTATATCAGTCCGTCGATGCGCCGGAAGTCTTAGAAGCACCGAACGATGCAGCCGAACCAACCTCCGAGAGCATGACTGCCCTTGTTGCCGATACTCTTGCCGCATTTACTCCCGCGCTGGAGACCGAATCGGCGGATATGGCGCTACGAAGCGAAGCGATGGCGCAAGACACGGCGTCGGAAGCACCCAAAATAGACGCCTTAAGCGCGGCAACGCCAACCGAAAAAACCATGACCGCGCCGTTGTCGTTGGTGATTACCGCGTTTGCGCCGGTTGCCGATATTCGCCTTACCCTGACTCCGCAGCTGCGCCGGGTGCCTGATGAAGACAGCACCTTGATTTTGATTGATCTGGGGGCGGGTAAAAATCGTTTGGGCGGCTCGGTGCTGGCGCAAGTTTACAACCAGCTCGGCGACGACTGCCCTGACTTGGATCAAGCGGAGTTGCTGAAAGCGTTCTTCGATGCGATTCAAACGCTGAACGGCCTGGATAAACTACTGAGCTATCATGACCGTTCCGACGGCGGCTTGCTGGCAACGGTCGCGGAAATGATGTTCGCCAGCAGGCTGGGCGTGGCTTTAACGATAGACAGCCTCGGCGATGATGTGTTGGCGGCCTTGTTTAATGAAGAATTGGGCGCGGTATTGCAAGTACGGCAGAGCGATTGCAAGGACGTCGTGGCGTTGTTGAAGCAATCGGGCTTGATCGATTGTACATATATCATCGGCAAAGTCATTGACGATTGTACCGATGAAGCCGCCGGCGACGCGAAGCAACTGAGCATTCGCCATTCGGGAGAGCTTGTTTATTCGGCGACGCGATCCGAACTGCAAAGCATCTGGTCCGAACTCAGCTATAAAATGCAGGCCTTGCGCGATAATCCCGACTGCGCACTGCAACAGTTCGAACGCATCGCCGATGATAAAGATCCGGGCTTGAATGTTGAGTTGACTTTTGATGTCAACGACGACGTGACCGCGCCGTTTAAAGCCGCCGCAAGACCCAAAGTTGCGATATTGCGCGAGCAGGGCGTTAACGGTCATGTGGAAATGGCGGCGGCCTTCGACCGCGCCGGGTTTACCGGCATCGACGTGCACATGAGCGATATTATTCATGGCCGGGTGAGTTTGGCGGATTTCACCGGTCTGGTCGCTTGCGGCGGCTTTTCCTATGGCGACGTGCTGGGTGCGGGCGGCGGCTGGGCCAAATCGATCCTGTTCAATCCGCGTTGCCGGGACGAATTCGCCGCGTTTTTCCAGCGCCCGGATACCTTCGGTTTGGGCGTTTGCAACGGTTGCCAGATGATGTCCGGATTAAAAGACATTATTCCCGGCGCGGAACATTGGCCGCGTTTCATGCGCAACACTTCGGAACAATTCGAAGCGCGGGTGGCCTTGGTGGAAGTGCAAAAATCGCCGTCCATCCTGTTCGCCGGCATGGAAGGCTCCAGAATGCCGGTCGCCATTGCCCACGGCGAAGGCCGCGCGGAATTCGCCGTAGATCCGGCGGTGGCGCTTGAAGCCGGTGCGGTAGCTTTATGTTATGTCGACAATTACGGCGAGTTAACCACGGAGTTTCCCGCCAATCCCAATGGTTCGCCGTTCGGTATCACCGGACTGACCACGACGGATGGGCGCTTTACCATTATGATGCCGCACCCCGAACGCTGCTTTAGAACCTTGCAAAACTCATGGTATCCGGATGAGTGGGAAGAATACGGTGCGTGGATGCGCTTGTTTAGAAACGCCAGAGTTTGGGTAGGCTAGATACCATTGTCCATCTTGAGAACGAGCGGAATAAAGCATCATCGGGTTAGCGATAACGTAACCCGATGCATGGATGCTGAGTAGTTAAGCTTAAACAAGAGCGATAGATGTAATCAAATCCCGGCAATAAAAAGTTTAGAGGTTGTAGATTATGGACAAGGTCAGCATGAGGAAAAATAAAAACCGAAGAGGTTATTTTCGAATTTATGATGAGGTTAATTTTTCTTACAAAAAAATAGATCAAACCTGGGCGAGCTATCCGAACCCTATCGTCGATAATAGTGCCCCTTCATTTTCTACAGACAGTGCAAAAGTGCGGCGGGATTTGACATCGTTATTGCCCACGCTGGATAAAGAGCGGCCGGATTTGGCGTTTGACGAACATGGAAGCCGCAACGTGAACATCAGCGCCGGCGGCATGGCTTTTAATTGCAACGATGCGCTTAGAGAAGGCGATATTCTGGCCATCAAGATCCAGTTGCCGGCGAGCATGACGGTCATCGTGACCTACAGCGAAGTGGTGTATTGCAAGGATATTCAAGCCGACGGCAGCCCGAACGACAGTCCGCATCCGCGCTTCATCGGTACTCATTTTGTCGATATGAAAGAAGAAGACCGGAAATTACTGGTCAAGCATGTGGATAAAAAGCGAGGGCTGCAACACTGGATTAACGGCGCTATTTTAGCGGCAGTCATTACCCTTATCGCGATACCCGATGTTGTATTCGGCTTATTGGTCGAATTTCTCCATTTCCTGCTTGAACTGATTCTTCACATCCTCCATCTTTCGTTTGAGTTTATCGAGATGAACCTCGATCATGTGATCGAGCATCTCTTTCATACCGACCTGCATCAAACTCAAGTTATCGTTTTTTACGTCATACTGACATTTATCGTTTACGGTTTATACCTTTTGGTGCGGACGGTGCCGTCCTTTTGTCGGCGTTGTAAACAAAATCTGCTTGCCGCCTATGCGTTCAAGAAAGCCAGTTTATCGTTTTTTTGGCGGGAACAATCTTTGCTCGACAAAACCAAAATAGTCGCGATAGTCGTTGCGGCCGCCGCCGCTTACTTCTTTTTAGGTATGTAGAGATGGAAATAAATACGATATACAAAAAAGAAGCGGCCCGTATCCTGATTGTGGATGACGAGCCGGTTAACTTGAAACTGCTGGATAAAATGCTGTCCGCTCAGGGCTATAACAATCTGGTATTGGTCCAGGAGCCGAGACAGGTGTTGGATATTTACCGGCAGCAACGCGCCGACCTGATCTTGCTGGACATCAATATGCCGCATCTGGACGGCTTCGGCGTGATGGAACAACTCAAGGCGCTTGGCGACCCGCTGTTTCCGCCGGTGGTGATACTCACCGCCCAGCATGGTCAGGATTTTTTGCTGCGCGCACTCAATGCCGGCGCGCGCGATTTCATCACCAAACCTTTCGATCGCAACGAACTGCTGGCGCGGGTACGCAATATGCTTGATGCGCAATTGGCGCATCGCTTGGTCTATGAACAAAAAGACGTGCTCGATGAAATGGTGCGCATGCGTACCAACGAGTTGCGCCGGACCCGCTTGCAGGTTGTGCAGCAGTTGGGCCGTGCCGCCGAATACCGCGATAACGAAACCGGCAACCATATTCTACGTATGAGCCATATTTCGGCTTTATTGGCAAAATTCATCGGCTGGAACGAGGCCGATTGCGAATTAATGCTGCATGCCAGCCCGATGCACGACATCGGCAAGATCGGCATTCCCGATCATATTCTGCTTAAGCCCGGTAAGTTCGAGCCCGAAGAATGGGAGATCATGAAAACTCATGTGGTTATCGGCGCTAGAATTCTTGAAGGCGATGACTCGGATTTGATGAAATGCGCCGGCGAAATTGCGCTGAGCCATCATGAGAAATGGGACGGCAGCGGCTACCCCAACGGCTTGTCCGGCGAGGACATTCCTTTGAGCGGACGCATTGCGGCGCTGGCCGATGTGTTCGACGCCTTAACTTCGGTGCGGCCTTACAAGAAGGCCTGGACGGTCGAGGCCGCGGTTGATTTAATCAAGGAAACCAGCGGCAGCCATTTCGATCCCGCGTTGGTGGCTGTGTTTTTGCAGCAACTGCCCGAAATCCTCACTATCTGCGCTCGCTTTTCCGAGCCGGAGCATTATGGATGATCGCTGTTGATCAATCCGATATCTTGCCGAGCAAAGTTCTCGATGCGGCGACCGAGGTGTCGATCATCGCTACCGATCCGCAAGGCGTGATCACAGTGTTCAATCGCGGCGCCGAGCTGCTGTTGGGCTATAGCGCCGAACAGGTTATCGGCAAACACACGCCCGCTTTATTTCATTTGGCTTCGGAAGTTGCCGGCCGGAGTTTAACGCTGTCTCAGAAATACGGCGTTCCGATTGAGGGCTTTCGGGCTTTTGTCCATAATCCCGAATGGCAAGGCCGCGAACAGCGGCAATGGACTTACGTCTGCGCCGATGGCAGCCATGTTCAAGTCTCGCTGATCGTAACGGTCATGCGCTCGGCTGAGGGGAATATCACCGGTTATCTCGGCGTCGCTTACGATATTAGCAAGGAAGTTCGAGCCTACAAGGCTGTTAAAGAGTTCAGGAACACGCTCGATCGGGTTCATGACGGCATCTTTATGTTTCGTCCCGATACCTTGGGTTTTATTTACGTAAGTTTGGGCGCAACGCTTCAATTGGGTTACAGCAGCGAGGAATTGTTGCGCATGAGTCCGTTGGACATCAAGCCGGAGTTCACCGAAGCGGGTTTTCGCCAACGCTTGCAACCGCTGTTGGACGGCGACAAAACATTGGTTATGTTTGAAACCGTTCATCGACATAAGGATGCTCACCTCATACCGGTGGAAGTTTCCATCCAATTGCTGTCGGAACCGGGACAGGAGCCGTTGTTCGTGAATGTGGTGCGCGATATTACCGAACGCAAAGCCGCAGAGCGGGTCATGCGCGAGAATGCTCAATATACTCAGGCTATCCTGGATAACGTTATCGACGGCATCATCACCATTGACAGTCACGGTACGATTCAATCGATTAATCTCGCCGGGGAAAATATTTTCCGTTATAAGGCGGCCGAGATTGTCGGCAAAAACGTCAAGCTGTTAATGCCCGAGCCTTATCACAGTGAACACGACGGTTATCTGCAAAATTATCACGCAACCGCCATTCCGCGCGTCATCGGAAGCGGTCGCGAGGTGGCAGGGCGACGCAAGGACGGTAGCGTCTTCCCGATGGATCTTGCGGTGTCGCGGAGTGTTCATCAAGGTCAGCCGCTGTTTATCGGTTTGGTCAGGGACATCACCGAACGCAAACGGGTGGATTCGATGAAGGCCGAGTTCGTTTCCACTGTCAGTCATGAGTTGCGGACGCCGTTGACGTCGATCAGCGGCGCCTTGGGTTTGATTGTCGGTGGGGCTTTGGGCGAACTGCCGGAACAGGCCCGATTAATGCTCGATATTGCCTACAAAAACAGCAAGCGTTTGGCGGTGCTGATCGATGATTTGTTGGATATGGAAAAACTGGAGGCCGGTAAAATGCAGTTGGATCTGCAAGTGCAACTGTTGATGCCGTTAGTGGAGCAAACTTTGGCGACGGTCAGTACTTACGGCGATCCATATCAGGTGCGCTTTGACTTGATCGAACGCGCCGACCAGGCGCGGGTGCGCGTCGATGGCGGACGTCTGCAACAGGTCTTGACCAACTTCCTGGACAATGCGGTTAAATTTTCGCCTTCCGGCGCTCAGGTCGAAGTCGCGGTGCGGCTGCAACAAGAGAGGGTTCAGGTCGAAGTGATCGATCACGGTCCGGGCATTCCCGGCGAGTTTCGCAAACGTATTTTTCAGAAATTCTCCCAAGCGGATTCGTCGGACAGTCGGCAAAAAGGCGGTACCGGGCTCGGACTGGCGATCAGTAAAGAACTCATCGAACGCATGGATGGGGTAATCGGTTTCGATTCCGAAGAAGGCCAAGGCGCTCGGTTTTATTTTCAATTACCGATTTGGCAAACCCAGGACATAACGCAGCAATCCGGATGCTCTAAAACGGCTGATTGTCGCTAACATTTAAAAATAATAGGAAAAATCGCGATGAATCTGGAACGCATATTATACGTGGAGGACGAGCCGGATATTCAGGCTGTGGCTAAATTGGCGCTGGAAATGGTAGGCGGCTATCAAGTGCTGATTTGCAGCGGTGGACAGGACGCTTTGGACAAAGTGGGCGGTTTTGCGCCGGATTTAATCCTACTGGACGTGATGATGCCGGGCATGGATGGGCCGACTACCTTGCAAAAGCTGCGCGCCGACAGCGCCGCTGGCGCCATCCCGGTGATCTTTCTTACCGCCAAGGTGCAAGCGTCCGAAGTGGCGCATTATCAAGCGCTGGGCGCGCTGGATGTGATTGCCAAGCCTTTTGACCCGATGCTGCTGGCGATGCAGGTGCGCGCGATTTGGGAACGTAAGCCGTGACCGACCCGGCAAGCTTCGCCTCTCAGCGTACAGCCTTACGTCAGCAGTACGTTGAAGATTTGAATAACACCTTGGATGCTTTGCTCTGCCGTGTTTCCGGGCGGGGCGTTGATATGCCGACGGCAATTCTGGCGGAGCTTCATGCCTGCTTGCATAAATTAGCCGGCTCCGGCGGTGCTTTCGGTTTTCCCGAATTATCCGATCAGGCAAAGAGCTTGGAAATAGTTGTAAAGGCGTGGCTTGAACAATCCGTGGTGCCGGAATTGGCGCAATGGGAGACATGGAAAACCGATTTGTCGGCTTTGCGTCAGACGCTTGGGGATTTTTCCGCATCCGCAGATAGGACGGCAAAGGAAACGCTTGGGCAGGCGTTCAAGTCGCAGAGCCGGGTTCGCGTGGTATTGGTTGACGATGACGAAGCACTGCTTGCCGAACTGACTAAGGGCTTAAGCCAGTTCGGGTACGAAATAAAAAGTTACACCCATTTTGCCGAAGCTGAAGTCGATATTCTCGATGATCCGCCGGACATGCTGGTCATCGATATTATGCTGTTCGGGCAAACGCCTGATGACGGCACCGATGCGGCGATCATGCTGTTTGCCCGCTTGGGCTACTCGTTGCCGACTATTTTTATCACCTCAAAGGCCGATTTTTCGGCGCGATTGGCTGCGGCGAAAGCCGGAGGCAGCGCTTTTTTGATCAAACCGGTGGATGTGTCAACATTGGCCGGGCGCATTGAAATGTTGCACCGGGAACGGGAGTTTGAACCTTATCGCGTGTTAATCGTCGATGATGATGAGGTTCTGGCCGAGCATTACCGATTGACGTTGATGGCCGCAGGCATGTTGGCGGAAAAAGTTTGCCGGCCGAACGAAGTCTTAGCGGTAATGCTGGATCTGCATCCGGATGTATTGCTTATCGATTTGTGTATGCCGGGCTGTACCGGTGCGCAGCTGGCCAGAGCGATCCGTTACGAAGAAGCGTGGTTGAGTATACCGATCGTCTACCTTTCGGCGGCGGACGAACTGGACGAACAAATTAAAGCCTTGGATAGCGGCGGCGATGATTTTTTGACCAAGCCTATTTCCGCCCGGAAATTAGAGACGGTGGTGCGGATACGCGCGGCGCGGGCTCGTAAAATCGATGAGTTAATGAGCAAAGACAGCCTGACCGGTTTGCTTAAGCACTCCAGCATTAAGGAACGGATAGAACAGGAAGTGGAGCGCGCTCGCCGGCATGGCAAGACGATGGCGATGGCCATGATGGATTTGGATCATTTTAAGCGGGTCAATGATACCTGGGGACATCCTATGGGCGATCAGGTGATCAAGACCTTGGCGCATCTACTGCGGCAACGTCTGCGTCGGCAGGACAGCATCGGCCGCTATGGCGGAGAGGAGTTTGCGGTGGTGTTGCCCGATTGCGATGCCTCGGATGCGTTGCGCTTGCTTGAGGATGTTCGGCTGCGCTTCGGCGAAATAGTGTTTGTCCATGAAGGGCAGAGCTTTACCGTCACCCTTAGCGCCGGAGTTGCCGATAGTGGGCAGTGTCTCGATGCCAAGGGTTTGCTGGCGGCAGCGGATGCAGCGCTTTATGCGGCTAAAAACGGCGGACGTAACCAGGTCCGGCAATTTACGGAAGAGATAGTATGATTAGCTCATTTCGATAAAAAAATGTCGCCGATTTACACTGATTTTCTCACCACGAAGACACGAGGCTTAACATAAGCTCCGCGTCCTTCGTGTCTTCGTGGTGAATAAAAACTAAATATTCGGGCTATGTTTTTTTGCTGGATTCACCGTGTCTTTATATTGATTACGAATCGCCTTAAACCGGTCTAAATCGGTGTTTCATTTTTCTAAGCATTGAGCAATTGCACTTTAATAAACATCACTTAAAAGAGATTTTCCGCCATGAATACTGATTTTGCCCTATTACTTTCCGGAATGCGTGACGATTTTGTCGAGGAACTGCCTGAACGTTGCGACTTTATTGAGGAAGGTGTGTTGGCGCTGGAGTGCAATGCGACGAATGCGCTTGATGAACTTTACCGCCGCGTCCATAGTCTTAAAGGCTCGGGCGGCACTTTCGGCCTACCGCTGGTTACCAGTATTTGCCATCAGTTTGAAAGTTTTATCAGCATTGCACGGGGGCATTTCGACCCGTTGGCGAAAAGCAATGCTTTGGCTTATGTGGACTTGCTGCGCCGTGTTGCGGTGGTGTCGGACAGCGCAGCGGCAACGGCTATCGAGCAGGATTTGGAACACTTGCGCGTTTCCAGTATGCCCGGTTGCGCATCGGTATTATTGCTGGAACCCTCAAGTGCTACGCGGAAATTTTGTCAAGGCGTGCTGAAACCGCTATCGGTGCGTTTGGTCAGTCAGGATCGGGGACTGTCCGCATTGGAATTACTGCTTCATCAACCGTTCGACTTATTAATTGCCGCCCGCGAATTGCCGGATCTTAATGCGCTTGCGCTGGTAGCGGCATTGCGGGAGTCCGGCAGCCGTAACAAAGACATTCCGGTGATTCTGATCAGCAGCAGTTCAGTGCCGGTGCCGGCTTACCTGAATATCAACGCTACGATTAAGCGCGATGCGGATTTTGTCGCCACGCTCGGGCGCTGGACCGGCGATGTCCTGGCTGCTTGCAGTAACTAAAGTAACCGGTACTCAGTAAAAGACACGGTAAACTCAGTATAGAGTCCGTAATTAGTAAAACGACATTTACTCCTTCTCCCTGAGGGAGAAGGCTGGGATGAGGGGATTCAAATAAGCTTTTTTTTCTTATTTTAATTTCCCCTCACCCAACCCTCTCCCTCTGGACGACTTGCAAGGATGCAGGAGGTAGGGCAATGCAGGAGCAATTGCCGAGAGGGCTTTTTGTCGCTTTATCAACTAAGGGTTCTATAACAACGAGCGGCTGGGAACGCCAAGCCCCTGCTTGGCGAATGTCCGCACTGATCAACATTGCCGAGCTGGGGTTCGGCGTTCCCGGTTATTTGTCGGTTGTCCCGTCTTAAGTCAGTGCCATTAAGTTAAAGATGGACAGTTCCTTCTCCCACCGGGAGAAGGTTAGGATGAGGGGATCAAATAAGGCTTTTTTCTTAACTTAATGGCAGTGCCCGTCTTAAGTGGGTAGCCCATTATAGTGAAGAGTATTTTTGCAAGTTGGATGGCTTCGTCTCGCCACATCGATCACTGTTAACAAAATTCAACCATGGAAAATGATATTCAGGCCACTCTTTCGCAAATGCGAAAGGAATTTATTACACGACTGCCGGATCGTTTGGATATTCTCAAGACGCTGTTGACAAACCTTGAGTGCGGCCGGCGCGAGTCCATCGAGACCTTGCATCGCGCCGCGCATAGTTTGGTAGGGTCGGCCGGAGTGCATCGGCTGATGCTGATTTCCGAAGCGGCGCGCAATTTGGAACAGCTGGTGGCGGCTATACCCGTTGACGGCGCTTTGGACCAACCGGTGTTGGATGCTTTGCGCAAAGCGCTGGCGAATCTGGAAGCGCAGACCGTCAACCCGTGTCATAACTTCGTTCCGCAAATACCGGGAGGACGGACCGAGGTTCCGCGTATCGTCGTGGTGGAGGATGACGAGGAACAGGCAAAGTGGTTATGCTCGATGCTTGAACAGTCGGGTTACCGGGTTGAGATGTTTCACCAACTGGAGGTTTTTGCCGCGGCAAGCTTAACCTCCGAACCGCCTTCCGCGGTGATTATGGATATGATGTTTCCCGAAGGCGACGATGCCGGCGCGCGCCTTATCGCAAAACTGAAAGAACAGTACCTTACCGGTTTTCCGGTTATCTTTACCTCGGTGCGCAAGGATATTGCCGCCAAACTCACCGCCTATCGGGCCGGAGCCACCTGTTATTTAACCAAACCGGTGGATATTGACGCGTTGCTTCGCGTGCTCAGCGATTCGGCCGCATTGACGCCGGCCGAGCCTTTTCGTGTGTTGCTGGTCGATGACGACGCCGAGCAACGGACGGCTCATGGTTTGATTTTGCGGCAAGCCGGAATGATTGTGCGGGAACTGGGCAATCCGCTTCAAGTTCCCGAGATGCTGGAGACTTTTGCCGCCGAAGTGCTGGTGCTGGATATGTATATGCCGGAATGTTCCGGCCCGGAGCTGGCGGTTATTTTACGCGACGATGAACGCTACGCGCAGACGCCGATTGTTTACCTGTCGGCGGAAACCTGCGTATCCAAGCAATTGCTGGCGCTGAATCGCGGCGGCGACCACTTCCTGAGCAAGCCGATTGAGCCGCGTCATTTGGTTGCCACTGTGGCTTTACATGCGCGGCGTTGCCGCCAAGCGCGGGAACAAGCCGAGTCCATGCACGCAACGCTTTATGAGCGGGAACGTCAGCAGCAAGCGCTGGATGTCCATGCCATTGTCAGTGCCACGGATGTGGCCGGTACGCTGACTTATGTCAATGATATGTTTTGCGAAATTAGCGGTTACAGCCGTAATGAGCTGTTGGGCCAAAATCACCGCATCGTCAAATCAGGCGAGCATTCGGCCGATTTCTACGCCGATATATGGAGTACGATCATTCAAGGCAACGTCTGGCGGGGCGAGGTCTGCAACCGGCGCAAAAACGGCAATTTATATTGGGTTGAAACCAGCATCGTGCCGTTTTTGGATAATACCGGGCGGCCCTATCAATATGTGTCGATCCGCACCGATATTACCCATATCAAGCAAGTCGAATTGCGTTTGCGTCTGCTCGAACGGGCCGTCGAGGCCAGTTCCAGCAGTATCAGCATGGTTGACGCCACTCAGCCGGATATGCCGTTGATTTACGTCAATCCCGCTTTTGAGCGTATCACCGGCTATAGTCGCGAGGAGGTGATTGGGCGTAATTGCCGTTTTTTGCAAGAGACCGAGACCGCTCAACAAGGCCTCGATGAAATTCGCGCGGTGCTGAGCGAAGGCCGCGCCGGCGAGTCTTTGGTGCAGAACTACCGCAAGGACGGTACGCCGTTCTGGAACGACTTGCGCATTGCGCCGGTGCATGACGAGCAAGGCCGCTTGACCCACTTCATCGGTATTTCCGATGATGTGACCGAGCGGCGCGAGGCCGGCGATGCGCTGTATAAAAGTGAAGAACGGCTGCGCCGCAGTCAGCTCTACGCGAATATCGGTACTTGGGACTGGAATATCCGGACCGGTGAACTCATTTGCTCAGAACGTATTTGTTCATTGTTCGGCTACCCGAAGAGCCGGCAGGATAACTCCTACAAAAATTATTTTCATAATATTCACCCGGATGACCGGCAACGTTTGGTCGATGCGCTCAATGCCTGTGTGTATCAGGGCGCCGAATTTAATATCGAGTTACGTTGCATTTGGCCGGACGGCATGGTGCGCTGGTTACAGGAGCGCGGCGACGTGGTGCGCGCCGAAGACGGCACCCCGCTGAATATGTTGGGCGTAGTGCAGGACATTACCAAGCGTAAGTTGGTCGAACTCGAAAATATGGAACAGCAGGCGCGACTGCTTATTTTCAAGCATATTATCGAGAATGTGGCGGACGCCGTTATCACCATCGATCCCGCCGGCATTATCCGCTCGTTTAATCCGGCGGCGGAGAAGCTGTTCGGCTATAGCGCCGCCGAGATAACCGGTTGCAATGTTAACCTGTTAATGCCGGAACCCTATCACAGCGAGCATAGTCAGTATCTGGCGCGCTACAACGCCGGACAGCCGGCGGGTATCATGGGTAAACAGCTTGAACTGACAGGGCTGCACAAGGACGGTACTATTTTTCCGCTGGAGCTGTCGGTTTCGGCCATGGAAATCGAACAAAGCCGGCACTTTTCCGGTATCTTGCGCGACATTAGCCAACGCAAGCAGCATGAGCGGGAGATTATCGCCGCCAGAGACGAAGCGGAGCATGCCAACAAGGCGAAGTCGGAGTTTTTGTCCAGTATGTCGCACGAATTACGTACTCCGATGAATGCGATTTTGGGGTTCGGTCAGTTGCTGGAAATAGAAGCCGGACTGAATGAAGATCAAGCCGATTATGTCGATGAGATGCTGAAGGCGGGCCGCCATTTGCTGGAGCTTATCAATGAAGTGCTGGATCTGGCCAAGATTGAATCGGGCAATATTAATTTATCGCTGGAACCCTTGTCTTGCACTGAGCTGGTCGCGGAATGTCTGGCGCTGGTCAAACCTATTGCCCAAGTGCGAGGCATTACCGTAAAAGATGCGCTGGTCGGCGCTTATGTGATCCGCGCTGACCGCACCCGGTTAAAGCAGGTCCTGTTAAACCTGCTTTCCAATGCGATCAAATATAACCGTCCGCAAGGAGAGGCCTCGGTTCAGGTTAGCGTACATAATGGTTTGGTGCGTTTTGCGGTGTCGGATACCGGTTACGGTATTCCGGCAGCGCGGCAGCAGGAAGTTTTTCAGCCGTTTTCGCGTTTGGGTGCGGAACAGTCCGATATTGAGGGCACCGGCATCGGTCTGACCATCAGTCGCCGACTGATGAAAATGATGGGCGGCGCCATTGGCATGGAAAGCGAGGAAGGGCGGGGCAGCGTTTTTTGGATTGAATTGCCGGAAGTGACTTGTGCACAGAGCATCGGCCGCCACCACTTGGCGTCGGCAACGGCTTTAGATACCGCAGCCGGCGATAAACGTCAGCACACGGTGCTTTATATCGAGGACAATCCGGCCAATCTCAGGCTGGTCTTTGAGATTCTAAGCATGAATCCTAAATTGCAGCTGATTACCGCGCATACGCCGGAATTGGGACTGGAGCTGGTTTCAGCGCGCTGTCCGGAGTTAATTCTGCTGGACATTAATTTGCCGGGTATGGACGGTTATCAAGTATTAAGCGTATTGCGTTCGATGACTTCGTCGAAAAAGACTCCGGTCATCGCGATCAGCGCCAATGCGACCGAGCGCGATATTGAGCAAGGCATGGCGGCCGGTTTTGACCAATACATTACCAAGCCTATTGATGTGATGCGTTTTCTTGAGATTGTGGAGCAATTTCTTTTTGAGGGTGGTTAGGGGGATTTTCGGTATGTGCTTGTCTCCGTAGTTTATGTTTTCAGGAGTAGGGTGAGGCACGAACCGCGAACCGCACCGGAGCATGACAGCATCCCTCGTGCGGTTCGTGCCTCACCACACGCTACGGCATACCGCACGGTACGTGGTGAAGCTCATCACCGGATGACATATGCTGCGATTTGCTCAGGTAAAATTATTTCACATCTCTCTTTGTCGTATTGACGCCATACAACCGGAGTGCGTGCTGCGGAAGAAGATATTTTTAATGCGCTATCACCTTGTCTCCGACTTATAATCTGCTTGCGTATAAAAACATTGATCGATTGCATGAGCTATGGCCGCTCCAGCCGAAAGTCCAGCTAAAAGCGGTCGTTTTTTATCGATTACAAATAAATCAAGGTCCGTCGATTATCGGTAATGGCTGAAGATAGCCCATACTTTAAACTTATAGCGTCGGACTCCACCCTTAATCAGGAAATCGCTGTGATAAAACCCCTTATTCATCTTCTTTTGTTTTGCGCTTTCATCGCTACAGCCAATGCCGTCGAAACCGTCTCTGCCGAAAGGTTGGACGAAGTTGCCAAGCGCGGTGCGGACGTGATGCCGTTCAGTTTGGAAAAAACGCTGCATGTTTTCAATAAAACGGATAACGGCGGCGTACAGCAAGTCATTGCCAAAGATGCCGGTGACAGCGAGCAGATTACTTTGATCCGTAAACATTTGGCGGAAATTGCGGCGCATTTTGCCAAGGGCGATTTTTCAGGACCGAAACGCATACACGGCAACGACATGCCGGGTGTTAAGGAATTGAGTTTGGGAGCGGGGCGCGTGCATTTCGGCTATCGGGATTTGCCGAACGGCGGCCAAATCGATTATGTGACCGAAGCGCCGGAATTGATAGCCGCGATTCATCTCTATTTCGATGCGCAACTTAGCGACCATAGCCGTCATGTCATGTCGGGCGATCATGCTCGGCACCGGAGTCAGCAGCATTAACAGGAATTTCAGAGAGTCTTACGGCCGTAAGGTGAGGAACGAACTGCACCGTTCGCGCTTGATTGATGTAGTTCTCTGCGTTCACCACATCCTGCGCTATTGTTTTATCTCATGTTTTACCGAAAATAGTGGTATGTTTCATTAATTGCGAGTTGCCTTACTTTACCTATCGGCGTTGAGTCTGCCGTGGTCGGCAACACAAGCTTCATTAAGCATAATGCGGTATCTGCCTATGGCCGACTACATCGGCGTCAACGCCTAAAAACTGCATCGAATGGGTTTTAATCAGGCAATAAATGCTGTCGTTTTCGTGTAGGTCCAGACCGGCAAAGGCTCTCAGCGTAATCTCAACCGTTAGCGTTGTGCCGGTGTCCACTTGTACGAGCACGCGATCCAAATGGGGAATAATCGCGCAAACGCGTCCTTTGATCTGATTCTGAATGGAGATGCCCTGTACCGGATGCGTAGACAGCGCAATATCCTGCGAACGCAAGCCTATATAATAAGTTCTGCCGCGAATAGCGCGCGGCGTATAGGGTAAGGTCAGGCGTATTCCGAAAAACATGGCCGTCGTGCAGCCGTAAGCGGGGTCATGCTCCAAGACGCTAATGGGCAGAATGTTGTCAATAGACGGTCCGCCTGCCGATTCAAGCAAATGTTGGTTGGGGATAATTTGTTGCAGAAAATCCGCAGCCACTACTTCGCCGTTCGCCATTAAAATCAAAAAATCGCTTAGCCGTAACGCCTCGCTTAGCGTCGATGAGCTATGCAGTATGCCGATATGGTGTTTTTCGTGGACATAGCGAAGAAAGCAATAAATCTGCATCTTAAGCGTGTCGTCCAGCGATGACAGCGGGTCATCCAATAACAAAAGACGCGGCGCGGCTAATAAAGATCGGCCAAGCAAAATTCGCTGCTTTTCGCTGGCGGACAGATGTTGAGCGCGAAAATCGAGTAAATGATCCAGCTTTAATAAATCGACAATAGTGGAAAAATCAAAACGCCGCTGTGTTTTGGCTTGTTTGCGATAACCTGACAATAGGTTTTCCCGAACGGTTTTGTTGGCGTCGGGTTGAATATCCTGAGAAACCAGGGCAACGTCGGGATGATTAAGCAAGCGATTGATTTGATTTCGACTATCGAACAGCACTTCCTTGTCCAGGAAGATGCGTCCCTCGTCCGGTTTCAGTAATCCGGCCAGCATTAACATCAGGCACGATTTACCGCAACCGGACAAGCCGAAAACGCCGGCATTGATACGATTCAATTTAAATTTGAATTTCAAGGGAAAACGGTTTTGCGAAAATCTTACATCGACGTCTAACATGCGTTTCTCCGGTAGAAAGAGGCCGGGCTTAGGGATAATGCGTTGTTTAAAAATACCATTACGATGTGTCTTGTAACTATTCAGCGTATGCTGGAAATTATTAATGGAACTCGGCAATTGCTCCTGCATTGCTCTACCTCCTGCATCCATGCAGTCGACGGATGACGCGGATGGAACTGATTTACACGGATTTTTTAAACTATATTCCATACTCTTAATCAGTGAGTATCCGTTTAATCCGTGTTCCATTTCTTTTTTCGCTATATAGTTAAGTATATAGTTAAGTTGAGCGTCAAACAAGTCATCCTCGAATTTAAAATACGCCGATAGTTCGCATACTGCTTTCGCCTGATGCGGTGATTGCGGGTCGGCATTATCCAGCCTTGCTTGAAAAAAGCGGCCGCCCGGAGTATGGTTGTAGTTCACTATATAACCATCTTGCTTATAGGATTGAACATGGCTCAAGACACTGGCGAGGCGTTTTTTGCGCGGACTGCGGATTCTTCCGCGTCCGGCACCGAGGCGTCGGTAACGGACGCGCCGCTCCAGCCGACTTTGGTGGAAGGCGATATACGCTTGATAGGCGGTTTAGGCGAGCGGCTGTTTCGGTTGCTTGCGGCGATTGACGGCACCGGCTCCATTAACCAAGCCGCTAAGAATGTCGGTTTGACTTACAAGGGCGCTTGGGAAATGATTGAACGCGCCAACAATTTATCGCCCAAGACCTTGGTTTCCACCGCAATCGGCGGCCGTGCCGGAGGCGGCACCCGATTAACGCCGGCGGGTAAAAACTTTCTGCAATTATTTATTCAAATTCAGCAAGAGCATGGCCGCTTCCTGGAACAAATCAATCAACGGCTGGTCGCTAACCAGGATATTTTATTTTTATTTAAGAGGTTAATCATGAAAGCAAGCGCGCGTAATCAATTTTTCGGCAAAGTCACCGATGTCGCCATCGGCGCGGTTAACGTCACTGTGGTCGTCGGGCTGAAAGGCGGAGAAAGCATTGTCGCCACGATCACCAAGGAATCGGCCGAGTCGTTAAACATTAAAAACGGCGTGGATGTCGTCGCGTTGGTTAAAGCTCCGCAAATCATCGTCATCACCGATTTCGGCGGTTATCGCATTTCCGCCCGGAATCAGTTAAAAGGCACGGTTTCGCGCATCCAAAAAGGCGCGGTGAATTCCGAAGTGGTGATTGAGCTGACAGGCGGCGATTCGGTAACGGCGACGGTGACCAATGACAGCATCGAAACGCTGAATTTATCTTTAGGGGGCGCTGCTACCGCCGTGTTTAAAGCGGGTACGGTTATTCTTGGCGTGGCTTCCTGATCAAGCGCGCCGCTTGCTCTATTTATCAAAAGGTTTCCATGTCTACCGATAGCCGGACGGGGCATGTTGCCCCGTCCGAAACGTAAGGTATTGGTTAAAACTCAAGCATCGCAAAAACGTTAGGGAAGATACTTTGTATGATGCGTTACTGGAAATTTCAGTCCGGTAGGGGCGCATCGCGCCCCATTTACAAATACCAACAGATCGAGGTGTTTTGAAAGCATTCCAACCGACAATCCATTTCAATAATCAAAATATCCAGTACGCTTGGGCTCCGAAATGGGGCGCGATGCGCCCCCTAGTGTGCCCAGCATGGGCTAAAACTCGTTATCTGAAAGGAGATAACCGGAAGTAGTAACGACAACCGTAGCGACAACGCAAGGGGG
>JAPLRU010000121.1 GCA_026399025.1 Methylobacter sp. | reverse complement strand
TACATAACATGGTAACGGGGAAAGTCTTCTGTTGCTCTCGAATAAAGGCGTATTTTATTGGAGTTCTTGCGCAAAGAAGACTGCGGCCTTTTTTAATATTTCGCGCTCCATCCGTAATTGTTCAACTTCTTTACGTAAGCGTATTAATTCCGACTGCTCAGTTAAATTCAGAGCAGGTTTCTTGGTTGCGGATACCGTGGGGCCTTTTTCGTTGACTAACTTGGCAGCATCCTTCTTAAACTCAAGTGTATATTTGGGACGTTTATGTTTATTTTGTTCGCTCATTATTCACCTCTGTTGACATTGTAAATCTGTCTTTAGAAGTGTCCGGTTTTATTAGACCATTTCATCTAACATCACAGCGAAGAGCATGGACACAGTTGATGCTTTTGCTCGGCTTCCTGTATGATTCTACGCAACTGAATAAATGGGATTTGCAACATTACCGCGCCTGGTCATGGGCTTGCGATAAGTTTCGGCTTATTTTTCAAATGCTCTTGTTGATTAGGACTGTCTTGCAATGTTTACCTCTATTTCGGCAATCGTTAAATGGCTAATCTTTGCTTTATCCAGCGGTATTCTCTTTCGTAATTTTGCCCAAGCTAACCATGCGTCACCCGCCGCAAAAATCTCCGGCGTTATTGTCGTTGCAGTGACCGTTTTAACGTTTGTGATCGACTTAAAACAACCCGACTCCAACCCTATCGTAGCGGCAATTACACAGCGCAAACAAGCCTTGATTCGGGGCGGCGCAACGGCAAAGCCAACGTCTGAAGCAGAATCCGATACGGAAAGAAAAGCAAGAAGAAATCAACATCAAAGTTGCGTCAATAATAGTGAACCCGGCAAGGACGAGGGCGGCCAAAATCAACTGCAAAAGTGGGGTGTCAATTTGATTGCGGTCAAACAGGAATGGTACGCTAACCGTAAAGCGGCTGAGTTTGCGCGGCAATGTATTTTTGCCAAAGTCATTCCGATACAAGGAAAGGATGCGCCGATGTACCGGCTGCGAGTTGGCGGTTTTAAAAGCAAAGTAGAGGCTTTGGCTAACGCGGACAGAATAAAAACAGCGCTTAAGTTGGATTCGGTTTGGGTCAGCGATAATTAGGAACGTGCATGAAATCATTTGAGTATTTGATTCTCCTCGGCAACCGCTCCCTGCGTTGCCCTACCTCCTGCGTCCATGCAGTCGTCACCCCAACCCTCTCCAGCAGGAGAGGGAGCCAGTTGCCGAAGTTATTTCATGCGCGTTCCCTAGTGCTACGTCTAACCCTAGCTTATTAGCAGTAGCTAATAACCGTCTTCTCCGCCAGTTCTTTCACTATTTGCAAGCCGCCTGCCATGATTATTTCAGGGGTCGGATGTTTTGATTCTTCGGCAACCTGTTTTAGGCAATCCATAGCCGGCATACCTTCATGCTCCTGAATGATTTCCAGCAATCGGTAAGTGATCGGGGTGATTTCGATGAAGTTAACCTCATCATCCGGATTGCGGTAAACCACCAGAAAGGTCGCTACATCCGGCGGGGTTTCCGGTAAAAATGCGGGCGATATTTTGTGAACCGGGTATTGGTAAACCAGCGGCCAAGCCAAAGGCGACAAGCGAATGCGCTGATTGTGCAAGTTATCCTGATTGCGATAATTGCCGGGTGCTGTTTCCTTCGAGATGGACAACGCCATTTCCACCCATTCGTAATGCGCCAGTTCCAGCAAAAACGGAAAATCAGCCGAACTGTCCCGTTCGTTTTGCAGATAATCCAAAAATTCTTCGGGAATTTGGGAGAAATGCGGTGATAGACAAGAATGCTTAGCGAAAAAATCCCGGCACAGTTCAAACCATTGTAGGTCGTTCAATAGCGCCCGTATGACCGGAAAATTGGCGGACAAAAAGCTGTCGATATTGTTAAAAAACAACTCACGATACATCGCCATGCGTTGCGGTTGAACATCGGCAGGCGGGGGATTGTTTTCCGGGTTCCTGATGTATGCGGCAAACTCAAGTTGCTTGGCTTTAAAATCAACGCTCATATCGGTTTCAAGCGGACTGTTTTGCATGTTGCGTTTCCCAGGCTTTTTGTATGGCGCTGATGGTGTTAACTTCCTTGACGAGTTCTTCCAGCGCGGGAATATTAAAATCCCGTTCCAACAGTGTCGGAAACACGCCGTAAAGTTCATACGCCTTGCCCAATAGTTTCCAGACCGGATCGATCACTTCGGCGCCGTGGGTGTCGACCAAAAAGTCTTCGGCTTCGACATAATGTCCGGCGATATGCGCGTAAGCGATGCGGTGCGCGGGCATGGCCTTTAAAAACGCTTCGGCATCGTAGCCGTGGTTAACGCTGTTTACGTAAATATTGTTGATGTCGATTAATACATCGCAGTCGGCTTCTTCGATAACCGCATTGAAAAAATCGATCTCCGTCATTTCCTGACCGGGAGCGGCATAATAGGATACGTTTTCGATGGCTATTTTTTGCTCCAGAATATCCTGGACGCGCCTGATTCGTCCGGCAACGTGGGTCACCGCTTCCGAGGTAAACGGAATCGGCATCAGGTCGTACAGATGCCCGTCTTTACTGCAATAACTTAAATGTTCACTGTAAAACTTGATTTGGTGCTCGGCTAGGAATTGTTTAATTTCGCGAACGAATGGCTCATCCAGCGCGTCGGTGCTGCCTATCGACAGCGATAAACCGTGGCCGATAAAAGCAAAGCGTTCGGTCATCGCGCGGAATTGCTTGCCTAATTTTCCGCCGACGGTAATCCAGTTTTCCGGCGCGACTTCATAAAAGCCGACCGCTTCCGGAGGCGTTTCAACAATCTGAGTTAAAAAAGATCGCCGCAAGCCTAAACCGGCGCCGTGAACGAGGTTTTGAGTTGTGTCCATAGGAACACCTGGCTGTGGATTGGGGGAGGAATTGGAGGGCATGATCGTCATGCCCTCTCTGTGCTATAGCGGGAACTTAAATTTATTTTCCGGCAGGATCTTTAGACATAGCGCCGCATGAACCTTCTTTGCCTTTCATCATTGCGCCGCAGGCCGCTTCCATGCCCGGTTTCATTTTGTTGCCTTGCATCATCGCGCCGCATTTGCTTTCGCCGCATTTTCCTTCGGTTGCTTTAGCGGCTTCAGGCTTCACGTTGCCGGCGCAGGCGCCTTCGGCTGTCTTAGGTTTTTCCATGCCGCCCATTGCCGCGCCGCAGGCCATTTCAGCCGCTTTGCCGGCTTCCGCAACTTGCATGTAACCGGTCGACAATTCAGTCATACCGAAAGGATTGGCTTCGGCATTAACCGCCGTTGCAGCGAAAGTAGACAGAAAAGCAGCACCCATTGCAGCAGCTAAAGGTGTTTTATTGATTTTTTTCATTTTGACTCCGGAGTGTTGTTTCAATCTGTTGCCGACGGTTAGGCCGGGATGTGAATCGATAGCTAAAGCATCGAAGACAACCTATCATATCAAAAAAAGCAAATATCTTACTATCCGATAAAACAGTGTTAGTTTATCGGCCGGATTTGTCATCATCCCGATGCTCGGTTTTATGCCGGTACTCGCACACATCTTCAAGAATGCAACTCGGGCAGAGCGGTTTGCGGGCAATGCAGGTGTAACGGCCATGCAGAATCAGTAAATGATGGGCGTCCTTTTTATGTTGTTTAGGCGTCGATTTATCCAGCTTGCGTTCGACTTCCAGTACATTTTTACCGGGGGCAATACCGGTGCGGTTGGCGACCCTGAAGATATGCGTATCCACGGCAATGGTAGGCTGCCCGAAAGCTGTATTCAGTATGACATTGGCGGTTTTTCTGCCGACGCCGGGCAATGCTTCCAGTTCTTCCCGTGTTTGCGGCACTTGGCCGGCATGATTGTCCAGCAACTGCTTGCAAAGCGTAATGATATTGGCGGCCTTGCTGTTAAATAGGCCGATGGTTTTGATGTATTCTTTTAAGCCTGTTTCGCCCAACGCTAAAATGCCGCTCGGTGTATTGGCGACCGGAAATAATTTAGCGGTTGCTTTGTTGACGCCTTTGTCGGTCGCCTGTGCCGATAAAACCACGGCAATTAATAATTCAAAAACGCTGGTGTAATGCAGCTCTGTGGTCGGATTAGGCAGGGCGGCGGCTAATCGGTCGAAAATTTCAAGGCGCTTTTTTTGATTCATCTCGGCAAATCTTCCGCCGACAACACAAAACCTCTCGGCTCGAAAGCCAAATCCCGCGCCGCCTCAGCGTGATCGAAGACCAAATCCCGGTTCATGCGCTCAGCCATGGCGGCCGACCAATGCCGATAACGCGGCAAACAACGCAACAGCGCAACGGCAATGCGAAAAGCGGTCAGCGGCACCGATAACAGGCGCGGTTGACGATCAAGCGCGGCAAAGATGCGGACGACCATATCGCGGTAAGATAAGGTTTCGCGTCCGGAAAGGTTGTAGGCATGATTGGCGACGCCCGCTGTCTGTAATGCGGCCAGACACGCATCGGCCACGTCTTGCACATGAACAGGCCGGCGCAAACCGGCTGCCTTGCCGAATAAGGGAAAGAAGCCAAAACGGCGGATGAAACGGATAATTTCGGTAATATTTTTATCCCGCCCCAAGCCGTAAATCAGCGTTGGCCGCAAGATGACCCATTCTACGCCGCGGCTTTTAGCCCATTCTTGCACACAGCTTTCCGCTTCCGCTAAGCGGCGCGCCATGGCTTGTTCTTCCGGATCAGGTGAATTGTCTTTGGTATAGCGGCTGGTTGAAGATAAAACGACGACGCGTCGGGCTCCATAAGCTTCCAATAAGCTGAAATATTCCGGCAGTACCCAGACCGGCGCCACGCAAATCCACGCAGACACATTCCGCTCGTCCGCACGCGGGGCAATAAAAGCTTCGGCAGCGGAAGGAACAAGCCGCCACTCCACGTTGTCATTGATCAGCTCGGGTGGTTTTCGGGAATAGGCTATCGTTCGCCAACCCGCGTCGACCAATAGCGGCAATAAGCAGGTTCCGACAAAGCCGGTCGCGCCAAAAACCCCAACCTTGTTCTCGGCAGCTACTTTAACCATGATCAGGCCCTATTGCAGAACCGATACGCTTGGTTAAATGATAAGCGGCCACAAGGCTAAAGCGTAACCATACGCCGACCATAACCAGTCCCATCAATACGCCAGGATAACGGTGCCGAAAAAACTTGCGATAAAACCGGATCATGCCTTTGTGCTTATGCCATTCCACAAAAATGCGGCGATTTCGGCCGCACATGCCCAACGCATGAGTGATTTTTGCCGTCGGTACGAACATAATGGTCCAACCTTTTTGGCGAAAGCGCATGCACCAATCCAGGTCTTCGCAATGCAAAAAATAGCCTTCGTCCCATAAGCCGACGTCATCGACCGCGTCGCACTTAACCAGCATACAGGCGCCGGAAATCGCTTCCACCTCAATCGGGTGAAGGGGCAAAGGTTGCTTGTGCAAATAAAAATCGAAAAACAGGCGAGGCCAGTAACTGCCCAGTCTGCTCAAGCCAAACGCGCGCACAAAAGATCGCCAGGGCGTCGGTACCGCACGGCGTCCGCCGGCCTGCTCGGTACCGTCGGAGTTAACCAGAAGACCGCCAACCATGCCGGTATGTTCGTGCGTTTGCAAACAGTTCAGCATTTGCTCGATAGCGTTCGGAGTGATTGAACAATCAGGATTCAAAAACAATAAATAATCGCCGGTAGCCTGTTTTACGCCTATATTGCATCCTGCCGAAAAGCCTATGTTCACGGGGTTCCTGATGACGGTGGCTTCGGTAAAACCGGCCAGCGCTTCAAGGCTGCCATCGGAAGATGCATTATCGACAACGATAATTTCAACCTTCAATGGGCAATTCAATAACGAATTGATGCACTCATATAAAAGCTCCCCCGCATTGTAATTAACGATAATTGCCGAAACTACAGCGTTCATAAGGGCGTTCCCAATAAAATACATTTTTGTGAATCATTCACATACATAGCTTTAGATTTGCCCGGATTGTTTTTTGTGTAGCGGCTGGATTCGCGGTTAATGTTTTTAATTTAAACGTTACGTGATCGTTTTTAGGACATTTTAACAATGCTTTTTCGATATCGGTCTTTGCCATTTGCTTTTCCGCGTCCGTAACCTCATGTTGTAAAAAAATACTCGCTTGCCTTTTTAAAAATGGAGATTGATTTAGAAACCACCGCCTAGCTCCTGTTTGCAACGAGGGAGCGCTAAGCTAACTCGCACTAATAAATCCCCCTCAGCTATCGTTCCCACGCCGGATAGTCTGTGAAAGTATTATCAAAATCAGTTTAAAAACCTATTCACCACGAAGACACGAAGTTCACGAAGAAAAATAATTGATTAAACTCAACGCATTAAAAACTTCGTGTCCTCGGCAATTGCTCCTGCATTGCTCTACCTCCTGCATCCGTGCAGTCGTTCGTGTCTTCGTGGTGAAGGCTTTTGCTTTTGTTCTAAAACGAATACTTTCACAGTCTCCGGAGCGTGGGAACTATTCGGGACTGTGGAGTATTTAGTGCGAGTTGCCTAAGCAGTTAGTTTCATCCAATGATTATTCATCGTTTTTTGAAACTAACTCTAAAATAGCAGAACATTAGCCCGATGTCGTGCCCATCAGTTCCGATATTATATATTGATGAGCATCATCGTTATAAAGACAACTGCCGATAAAACCAAGCTGCCCGCATAAATTATTGGTTTACCGGTTCTATCAATGAGTTGTCAGAAGGCGCCACGAACAACAAAAATCTCCAAGTTAGCGTTTCTTGGTTCAATCCCGTCGCCGTGGCGCCCGTATCATCCATAACTTTAAAATAAGCCTAGAAAAATCCCAACGGATTAATATCGTAACTGACCAGCATATTTTTAGTTTGTTGATAGTGATTTAACATCATCTTGTGATTTTCACGGCCCACGCCGGATTTTTTATAGCCGCCGAACGCCGCATGAGCCGGATAATGATGGTAACAATTAATCCATACCCGCCCGGCCTGAATGCCTCGGCCCATACGGTAGGCGCGATTCATATCGTGCGTCCAGACCCCGGCGCCCAAACCGAACTGGGTGTCGTTGGCAATCTCCAAGGCTTCGGCCTCATCTTTAAACGTAGTGACCGATATGACCGGGCCGAAAATTTCTTCCTGAAAAATACGCATCTTATTACCGCCTTTCATAATCGTCGGTTCAATATAATAACCTTCAGCGTAGCCGCCAGTTAAAGACTCCGGCTTGCCGCCGATTAAAACCTCGGCGCCCTCGTCTTTACCGATTTGCAAATAACTCAGGATTTTATCAAACTGCTGCTTGGATGCTTGCGCGCCTACCATCGTTTCGGTATCCAACGGATTGCCGCGTTTAATCTGCTTGGCGCGGGCGATGACTTTAGCGATAAATTCATCATAGATGGATTCTTGAATCAGCAAGCGCGACGGGCAGGTACACACTTCGCCTTGATTGAAAAACGCCAGCACCGCGCCTTCTATGCATTTGCTGATAAACGCTTGTTCCTGGTTCAATATATCTTCAAAAAAGATATTCGGCGATTTACCGCCCAACTCAACGGTAGACGGAATAATATTTTCCGCCGCGCATTTTAAAATATGCGAACCGACCGGAGTTGAGCCGGTAAAGGCTATTTTTGCAATCCGGGTGCAGGTCGCCAAGGCTTGCCCGGCTTCCGCGCCATAACCGTTAACGATATTAACGACACCCGCGGGGAGTAAATCGCCGATTAAGTCCATCAGCACCAAAATGGATGCCGGGGTTTGCTCGGCCGGTTTCATCACCACGCAGTTACCTGCGGCCAAGGCCGGGGCCAGTTTCCAGCAGGCCATCAGCAACGGGAAATTCCACGGAATAATCTGCCCGACCACGCCCAGCGGTTCGTGAAAATGGTAAGCGACGGTATTTTTGTCGATCTCGCCGATAGAGCCTTCCTGAGCGCGAATACAGCCGGCAAAATAACGAAAATGATCGACGCACAGCGGAATATCCGCCGCCAAGGTTTCACGTACCGCTTTGCCGTTATCCCAGGTTTCGGCAACCGCCAGCATTTCCAGATTTGCTTCAATCCGGTCCGCTATTTTTAATAAAGTATTGGAGCGCTCGGTGACCGACGTTTCTCCCCAGGCCGTTTTGGCGGCATGAGCCGCATCCAGCGCCAGTTCAATATCTTCGGCGCTGGAGCGGGGTATTTCACAAAAAACCTTGCCGTTAATCGGACTTGAGTTATCAAAATACTGCCCTTTGACCGGCTCGACCCAAGTGCCGCCGATGAAGTTCTGGTAACGCGATTTAAAGTTGACTTTACTGCCCGGCTGGTTTGGTTCGATATAAATCATGGCTTTTACCTAAAAAGAAATAGTGATGGAGGGTGAATTTTATCTTACATTCAATTTACTTAGTGCGAGTTACCTTAAGTGCAATCGATAATTCATCGGGTTTAAAGAAAGCCGCCCGCTATAGTTTGCGCCCTTTTTCAATCCGACCAAGGATGATAAAGCCTAAGTGAAACTATAAACAACTCACTCAAGAGCAACGATACCAGATTAAGCTATTAAAGAAAGCGGCGCTTTATTTAGGTTCGACAGTTCGCAGCCTTTAAAAAATAACTATTCAAAATCAATTAATTGAAAATTATTTTGCGCTTTACTAAGAAATAAAATCATTTACTATCAATGAGATGCTAAGGGGGCGGAATATCGGCTTTAACCTCCTGCCTTGCCAGTCCAGTCGTTGCTGTGACAGCGCATTACAGTGATCCGTAAGACGGCATTATCATTGCAACGACTTTGGCGCATAATACGAAATCTTTATCCCCCGATAAAAATTTCCGCTTTATGTCGAACCGAGTGATTAACCAAAGGGCAGACCGCATTGCCTCTCTTAAATGAGCAGGCAAGATGCAAGGTTCCGTCTTTTTTCGATGCCGTCATCGCATCATCGCCGCCGGCGCAACAATTGGAGCTTAAGCTATGGCATTAGCACAAGAAGATGTCGAACAAATTCAAATTCTGATAAAAAAAATCCTTTCAGAATCACCCGAGGCGATAAATGCCAATGTTCGCTACGAGTTGGATTTGCGCGAAAGAACAATTCGTGTTGAGGAAGAATTAAAACATCAGCGTGAATTAATGTTGGAAGGCTTCAAACAGGCGGACAAGCGCTTTGAGCAGGTAGACAAGCGCTTTGAGCAAATGGCTGAACAGATGAATAAACGCTTCGAGCAAGTGGATAGACGTCTCGAGCAAATGGCCGAACAGATGAATAAACGCTTCGAGCAGGTCGATAAACGTATCGACCAGATAGATAAACGTTTTGAAGAAATGGGCCGTCGATTGGATCGGTTTATGTTTTGGTCCTTGGGAATTACCGTATCCTGCGCCGTTTTTGTGGTTAATTATTTAAAATAATCGGAAGCGGGCTGATAGGCGCGGATTATCAAGCCTGAGTTTGAACAGAACGGTGTGATGAGCGAAGCCGGTACAAGCAAGAGAGAAAAAATGCATAGCATGATAGATTGGAAAAATAGAGTGTGTTTTAGTTTGTTCTATTTCCTGCATAGATGCGTAGCTTGGTTTACGGCAATGTGTCGTCCAAATTATTACGATGGAAATTCGGGTAGGTTGTTCAGGTTTTTTTGCTCGGTATTTCTCATTAGGTTTAATGTTGGGTAGCATTAGCGACCTCACATACCGTGCAAAAAAACAAGACCTGTTCCCGTCGTTCGTCTTTTTTTCGATGCCGTTATCGCATCGCCACCGCCGGCACAACAATTGGAGTTTAAGCCATGGCACTAGCACAAGAAGATGTCGAACAAATTCAAATTCTGATAAAAAAAATCCTTTCAGATTCGCCCGAGGCGATGAATGCCAATGTTCGCTATGAATTGGATTTGCGCGAAAGAACAATTCGCGTTGAGGAAGAATTAAAACATCAGCGCGAATTAATGTTGGAAGGCTTCAAACAGGCGGACAAGCGCTTTGAACAGATGGATAAGCGTTTTGAACAGATGGACAAACGCTTTGAACAGATAGACAAACGCTTCGAGCAAATGGTCGAACAGATGAATAAGCGTTTCGAGCAGGTAGACAAACGCTTCGAGCAAATGGCCGAGCAGATGAATAGACGCTTCGAGCAGGTGGATAAACGGATAGACCAGATAGACAAGCGTTTTGAAGAAATGGGCCGTCGATTGGATCGGTTTATGTTTTGGTCCTTGGGACTTACCGTATCCTGCGCCGTTTTTGTGGTTAATTATTTAAAATAACCGGGAGCGGGCTGAGAAGGGCGGATTATCAAGCCTGAGTTTGAACAAAACGGTGTGATGAGCGAAGCCGGTACAAGTATAGAGAGTAAAGAATGTATAACATGATGGAATGGAAAAGTAGACTTTGTCTTGGTTTGTTCTGTTTTTTGCAAAGATGCGTAGCTTGGTTTACGGCAATGTGTAATCCAAGTTATTGCGATGGCAATTCGGATAGGTTGCTCAGGGCTTTTTATTCGGTATTTTTCATTAGGTTTAATGTTGGACAGAGCAGCATTACCGATTTCACATATCTGTGCAAAAAACAAGACCTGCCCCCGTCCTTGTCTCGGTATTCTTTATTATTTTTGTTATTAGCTAGCTTGTTTTTTCAGGCCGAAACAAATGCGGCGGTTACGTATGGTGCTAGAGGTAATTCGGTAAGTGGTACTACATCACTTACAGTTCCTTATCCGACGGGCATTGCCGCCGGCGATTTGCTGATTTTGACTGTCGGCAACAAATATCCCACCAACGGCCCGACAACACCAACAGGCTGGACCTTATTTCAAGCTTCAGGCGGTTTGGGTACAGCGGGTAACGATAGCGGACAGGTTTATAGTACTGTTTTTGTCAAGGAAGCGGTGGGAACGGAATCGGGTAATCTTACAGTAACAGTGACCTCGGCGAATACATCCATGGCCAGAATGTTTCGTTATACCAAAGCAGCCGGTACCGTCTGGGGCTATGCCGCTACTACCGGTAGCGACAACATAGCGGGACCGGGACGCACATGGAATGTTACCGGTGCGGCTAATCCGGGGATCACTGTCGGCGATGTGGTGATCGTCGTTTCGGGGCTTAACGGCAATCAGGTTACCAGTTGGACTGAGTCTATTACAGCAACAGGCGCGACTTTCGGAACAGTTACCGAAAGACAGGATGCGACGAGCGGTACCGGAAATGATATGGGGATGATTGTCAGCGAGCATCCCGTATCCTCTGGAACCGCTACCGCGGCTCCCGACTATGCGATGACAGCTGCTAATGGCACTCCCACCACGAATAGCCCGACGGGAGCATCAGTTTTTCTGCGGATTCGGGAAATACCGCTTCCGACCACCACCATAGCGACAAAATCCTTTTCTGCCGACACCGGCACCAGTTCGACCGACTTCATCACCAATACCGCCGCCCAGACCATCAGCGGCACCTTGAGCGCGGTTACAGTCAGTGGCGAGGTCGTGGAAGTATCGCTCAATAATGGTACGAGTTGGACCACGGCAAGCAATACTATCGGCACAAATACTTGGTCGTTGGCTACGACGCTGACCGCCAGTAACACTCTTCAAGTTCGGGTAACTAACAGTGCCGGTAGCGGTACCGCGATCAGCCAAGCTTACGTGCTCGACACCACCGCACCGACTACCACCATAGCGACAAAAACTTTCTCAGCCGATACCGGCATCAGTTCGACCGACTTCATCACCAATACGGCGGCACAAACTATCAGCGGTACCTTGAGCGCTGTTAGCGTTACCGGCGAGATTGTCGAAGTGTCGATTAATAACGGCAGCAGTTGGACCACGGCGACCAATACTATCGGCACCAACACGTGGTCGCGGGCCACCACCTTGACCGCCAGCGATACCTTGAAGGTCCGGGTAACCGATACGGCGGGCAATAGCGGCACCGCGATCAGTCAAGCTTATGTACTTGATCAAACCGCGCCGACCCTGGCGATCACCAGTAATGTCAGCGCGCTGAAAGCGGGCGAGACCGCGACCATTACCTTTACCTTCAGCGAAGACCCCGACGCAACCTTCACCTGGAACGGCACCACCGGCGATGTGGTGGTCAGCAACGGAAGCCTGGGCGCGATCAGCGGATCGGGAACCACGCGCACCGCCACTTTTACGCCGACCGCCAATCTGGCCTCGGGCAATGCCGGCATCACCGTGGCGGCAGGCACTTATACCGATACCGCAGGCAATAACGGCGGCGCGGGCACCTCGCCGACTATCAGCATCGACACCAGCGCCCCAGCCGCGCCCGTCATCAATGCGGTCGCCACCGACAACATCATCAATGCCGCCGAGCAAACCGGCGCCATCACCGGCACCAACGAAACCGGCGCAACGGTCGCCTTGAGCCTTGGCGGGAATAGCCGCGCCGCGACAGTCACCGGCACGACGTGGAGCTACACCCTGATTGCCGCGGATATTACCGCCATGGGCCAAGGCGCCCTGCCTCGGGCAGCATCGACAACCGCGCCGTCATGCCGGCCGGGTCGAAGAATGCGCCGAGTGCGGCCAGGCCGGCCAGCACCGCGGTGTTGAGTACCCCGACACCCAGGGTCAGTGCCACCACCGGGATGGCTGCCACCGACAATGCCGACATCGCGTCGGCCAGCATGGCGACCCGGCGCCGGCCCAGGAAGTCGACGCCCACGCCCGCGATCAACGTCGCGAACAACAGGGGCAGGGTGCCCGCCCCGGCGACCACTGCCGCTTCGGTCGCGCTGCCGGTACGTTCCAGCACCAGCCACGGGAAGGCGACCAGCGAGATACCGTTGCCCGCTGCGGCCAGGAATGCTGAAGCGAGGATCAGCAGCACCGGCCCGCGTGACGTCCTCACTTCACGCAGCATAGATTCGCGTCGTGAGCCTGCCGCATCCGCGCACCGGGGCGGTGTTCTGCTCGCCGGTTCCGCCCGGGTCCGGCTGGCCGGGTGACCCGGCCACCGTGCGCACACCGGTCGCCGGCGACGCCGCGCAGGTGGCAGCCCGCGCCACGGAGATCAGCGAGATGGGCGAACTCGACGCCGAAATCAGCCGCTGCCGGGCCTGCCCCCGGCTGGTCGACTGGCGTGAGGATGTCGCGGTGGCCAAGCGTAAAGCCTTCGCTGATCAGCCGTACTGGGGTCGGCCGGTGCCCGGGTGGGGGTCGCCGCAACCCCGGATCCTGGTGCTCGGTTTGGCCCCGGCCGCCCACGGCGCCAACCGCACCGGCCGGGTGTTCACCGGTGACCGTTCCGGTGATCAGTTGTTCGCCGCACTACATCGCGCCGGGTTGGTCAACTCACCGAACAGCGTCGACGCCGCGGACGGGTTGGCGGCCAACGGGATTCGAGTCGCCGCGGCGGTTCGGTGTGCCCCGCCCGGCAATGCCCCGACTCCCGCCGAGCGGTCGACGTGTGAGCCGTGGCTGGACGCCGAATGGCGTCTTATCGCGCCGCACGTGCGGGTGGTCGTCGCGCTGGGGGGCTTCGCCTGGCAAGCCGTGCTGCGACTGATCGGTGAAAAGCTCACACCCAAACCGAAATTCGGCCATGGCGCGGTGGTGGAGTTTCCATCGGGTGTGGTGTTGCTGGGTTGCTACCACCCGAGCCAGCAGAACATGTTCACGCACCGCCTGACGCCGGCGATGCTCGATGACGTCTTCGCCGCGGCC
>JAPLRU010000070.1 GCA_026399025.1 Methylobacter sp. | reverse complement strand
TTAAGTTATTTTTGGTGATTTAGTAAAATCATTAAACATCAATTAGTTAGGTCATAAGTCCGACAGCCTCCTATACTAAAATATTAAGCATCCCAACTAGCCGATGCGCCCGTTGCATCAGGGTAAATCCAGGCAGCGGTAAAGCTTATGTGGCTTTTGTTTCGGTCATGCCGACTCCATTTCCAGTTGCAGAATGATTACCGCTTCCTGATAGGCTTGTTCCATTGCCTGCACAGTGATGGTATCAATGACGCTTGATTCATTTTTAGCGGCCTGTTCCAGGGCGCAGGCGAGTGCGGAAAGTTTTGTCGCGCCCACGTTGGCAGCGGCTGACTTAATACTGTGGGCAGCATGGCCTATCGCGTCCCTATTGCCGGCTGATACGCCGGAGGTTATTTTTTTCAGTTGCGCTTGGGTGTCTTCAAAAAACAGCAGCAACACTTTCCGCACTAAGCTTGCCCCTCCCATATTGCGCAACATTATCAAAGGCTCCCGGTTTACAGGTCTATCTTCTCTAGGCATTGTTTTCGGCAGCGGCGGCCGGTTAGCGCCGGATGCGTCTGTAAGCTGGTTGAGTAATACCCGCAGCGCTTCAATGCGGAAGGGTTTGGACAGGTAGTCATCCATATCCGCAGCCAGGCAACGCTCTTTATCGCCTTTAAGCGCGTTGGCGGTCAAGGCTATGATGGGGATGCGTTTTTGCTTGGAACCAGCCTCTTCCTCCCGGATATGCCTCGTACTTTCGTAACCATCCATATCCGGCATCATACAGTCCATCAAAATCAGATCCATACCTCCCAGCCGCCAGCGTTCCAGCGCTTCAAGGCCATTATTAACCATGGTTACCGTGCAACCCAGTTTTTCCAGTATCGCACGGCCGACTATTTGGTTAACCGGATTATCTTCGGCCATCAGCACGTTCAGGCCCAAAGCTGCGATTTCTTTAGCACTATGGGCGGCAGCGGTTGCAAACAGGGTTCGTAGGGCGTTACGCAGCCCCCTTTCATGCACGGGTTTAGAAAGATGCAGATCACAACCGCTGCCAAGGCTATCGACCTGTTCGCCTCCAAATGCGCCGGAAGTCAGAAGGATCACTTTCATTGCGTTAAAACGTTCATTGGCACGGATATGGCTGGTCAGTTCCGCACCGGACATGCCGCGCATTTGCATGCTCACCAGCGCTAGGTCGAATCCTTGTTCCTGATGCATGCTTTGTTTCAGAAGCTCCAGCGCCTGTACGCCGTTATCGGTTATTTCCGGAACCATACCAAATCCGAGCGCATAGTCCTGAATAGTCAGGGCATAGGCCGGATTGTCGTCAACGATCAGCACACGTTTGCCGCTCAGCTCGGCATACACTTGGGAAAACGGCACTGGAGCCAGCGCCGGTTGCAAGCAGATTTTGAGTTTAAACTCCGTGCCCTGGCCCAACACGCTGTTTACTTCGATATCTCCGCCCATTAACACAGCCAGATCCTTGCTGATAATGAGGCCCAAGCCGGTTCCCCCGTATTTACGCGTGGTCGAACCATCCGCTTGGCTGAAAGGTTTGAATAATTGCGATAAAGACTCCGAGGAGATGCCAATGCCGGTATCCTGTACATGGATGCACAAAGCAACGCCTAGTTGACAGGCAGTGTTGTTGGGATCAAGGTCGACAAGCAGTTGGACGCCGCCTTGATCGGTAAATTTAATCGCGTTGGCGACCAGATTGATCAGAACCTGCCGTAAACGATACGGATCGCCTTTTACTTCCAGCGGCACATTGTCGGCTATGTCGTATTTCAGCATAATGCCTTTGCGCTGAACCGGTTCATGGAAGAGTCCCACTACTTGTTCGATCAAATCCTCCAGGTGAAAATCCAGCGTTTCCAGTTCTATCTTACCGGCCTCAATCTTGGAAAAATCGAGGATATCATTGATGATGGTCAGCAGCGAGTCTGCGGAGCGATACACGGTTTCCGCATATTGTTGCTGCAACGGTTTGAGTTCCGTTTCCAGCAGCAGTTCGGTCATGCCCAGCACGCCGTTCATCGGCGTGCGGATTTCATGGCTCATAGTGGCTAAAAACTGCGATTTTGCGATGTTGGCCGCTTGCGCTTCCAAGGCCGCCTTACGCAAATCCGCCGTTCTGATCTCGACCTCGAGTTCAAGCCGGTCACGGTGGCTTTTCAGTTCAAAATCGCGTTGCTGAACTTGCTCTATCATCTGGTTGAAGCTGTGAACCAGTTGGCCGATTTCATCGTCACCTTCATCTGTTGCCCTCAAGGTGTAGTTTTTTTCTCGCGATACTTGTTGAGCCAGCTGCGCTAATCTAATCAGCGGTGCTGAAATCAGCGTCGCCAAACGCTGTCCGTAAAATACACTCAGCAAAAAAGCCGCCAGCATCACCAGCGAAATTTGGCCAAGGCTGCTGAAAATACTCCACCACAGGGGGCGCAAGTCGATCACCAAATATAAATAGCCCTCGGTGTCGCCTTTCTGGTTGATGGGTTGGATGACTGTATAGGTCAGCAAGGCTATGCGCTTGTGTTGCTGCAGCTGCTTGGCCTCAGCTAATGAATTTGGGAAGCTGGCAATGTGATGGTCCGAAATATACTGAGCAAAGGGCGTTCCATCGGCAGTGTACAATTGGGCCGCAATAATGTTAGGTTTATTGCGCAATGCCGACAAAATATCGGTTGCCGACCGGCTGTCGCCAAACAGCAGAGCCGCCGCCGCATTAAATCCGATCATATTACCGGTCGACTCGGCATCGACCAGCATTTCACGGTGTTGGTGCCAGAGTTGGCTGACACTGCTGAGCAACAAGGTAAATACCAGCGCCACAGCTACCGTAAGAGCCTGCAAGCGGCGAAGTTTGCCGGTTATAGGAAGATGGGCGAATTTTTGTTGTTTCATAAGACGCCTTGAATGACTAAGCCATCAATCGCTCTTTTGTTAGCGTAGCGTGGAAAACTCATAGTGTATGCAGAGAAAAGCAAGTGATAAACGCCCGATGTTGTGTTTTAAAGTTCAAACTATTAAAAAATGAGCAGCATTAATATATCATTTTAGTTTATTGACTCTTTTTGCCAATTTAAGCAGTTGAGCGCCGATATGAATACCGCCAGCGTTTATCACATCAAGGTTAACTTCAAAACCGAGACGATCATCGCTGGGTATCAAGCCTATCATACCGCCTTGATCGATGAAGTTTAGTGTGTCGCTGACGGTGACGACTGGTAAACCTTCAAGGTCCCGGACGATGGCCTCGGCATTTTCAGAAGAACCGATAAAAATCATATGGCATTTTTTTAAGTCGTTATCCTTGATGCCGCGATGAGTAACGATAGGCTTGCCGTGGATGGTTTTGTTTTCCAGCACTAACAGGCTGTCGCCCAACTGGTCGTTATTTGTGGTGCACAAGCTGTAATAATCCTGCTGAGCGATGGTTTCCGGCCAGTCGATAAACTTGAAGAAGTTGTATAAAAAAGCGGTTTTCACCACCGCGTCACTTACCGGCTCCGCTTGTGCCTGCCCGGCAATAGCCAGTGCGATCAGCAGGCCAAGTATCAGCCGACCGGAGATGGCGTTAACAATCCCAGTCTTGAGTTGAGTCTGTTTTCGGCAAAAGGTAAGTTTTAATTTGGCCGGATAAGCAAAGCCGCGCATTAACATCATAATTGACGGCTCAAATTAAAAAGTGACTTGTAATTTGAGGCGAAATTCGCGCCCGTTCATCGGCAGGATATTTTGGCTGATGTCGGCTGGTCCGGTACCGCCCAGCATTTGATAGTGAGTGCCTAATAGGTTGTAGATGCCAAACGATGCGCTCAGGCCGCGCATAATACGGTCGGAGCTGAGATTAAGGTTGATCAGGTCATAGGCCTCGGCGAAACCGCCTTGCAGGGCTTTGCGCTCGCCGATGTAAATATTTTCCAGCCCCAGAGTGGCGAAGTTATTAAACAAAGGTTCGGCGTAATGCAATTTGAAGCCATTTTGCGGCGAAGCGTAGGCCCACATATTGCTATCGGTTTCGTTGGTCAGACGGCTGTAGGTGTAAGAGGCTTTGAACAAACGGCCGCTATCCCAGCGCTGTTCGGCCTCCAGCTCAACGCCAACAGCGTGAAGGTTACAGCTGTTGATAAAAGGTCCGATGGCGCCGTAATCAGGATCAATCTCTTGTTCCAAAAGCTGAGTGATATCGTAGTAAAACAGGTCGCCGACTAATTTCAGGCCGCTTGCGGCATGCCATTCGACGACGCTTTCGTAACTTTTGATCCGCTCTTCGTAATTGTTGGGATTGGAGACATTGTTAAAAACGTTGTAGTCCCGTTCCCAGGCATTGGGCGCGCGAAAGGTCGAGCTGTACAGCAGTTTGAGAGTGGTGCTGTGCAGCGGACTCCAGATCAAGCCTAAGCGCGGATTAAGTTGTAAGCTTTTCAACATGTGGTGATGGTCCAACCGTAAGCCCGCGCTGAAGATTAAATCATCAAGAACCTGGATGTCGTCTTGTGCGTAGAGTTCGACGCGATGGCCGCTACGGTTGCTGTCCTGATAGAGCGTATAGGGATTTACGTCGTAGTTAAGTTGGTGCTGGCGTTGGTCGTATTGATATTCCAAGCCCAGCATCCAGCGTTGCTTATCGAAAAAAGTGCTGTTCAGTTGCGCCTCGCCGCCCCACCAACGGCCGCTGACGGCATCGTGATTAACAACCTTGCCGCCATTATCATAGGCTTGGTTGGCGTAGTAATCGTAACCTTGGTAAAAGCCTTTCAGCTGTAATGAAGTCTTATCGGTCAAGGTCTTGTTGTATTTAAGATTGCCGAAAAACTGCTGGTCATCTGTAAAATAATCGGGGTCGTTGAAGATAGCCTCGAACGATGCGGTGGGCACCCGTTTGAAGCGATTGACGAGGCCGCCCATCAGGGTAAATTCTTTGTATTGAACTCGACTGAACAAACGGTCGGCGCGTTCGCCATCCATATTATGGGCAATACCGTTGTTAGTGGCGGGCGTGTCGAACTCCGGGAAATACAGATTTTTAACGCCGGCGCTATCGTAATGCGATGCCGAGGCTAGAATATCGATACCGTTAGCGAGTTTTTTGCCGTAACTGAGCCGGCCTTTGTAAGTATCGAAGCTACCCGCTTCTCCGGCCAGTTGCGTGCCGTTGATCGTTTTGCCTGCCTTGGTGACAACATTGATGAGCCCCAAAAAGGCGTTGGCGCCATAAATCGACGAGCCCGAGCCGGGGATAAATTCGATACGCTCCACCAAATCCATATCCAGCATGAATTCTTGGGCCATATAGCCGCCGTCGTAGATATTATCGTTCATGCGCTGGCCGTCAATCATGAACAGCACGCGGGAGTTGTAGTCGTTGGGATGCAAGAAACCCCGTATCCCCAGATAGCTGTAATTACGGTCATTGCTGGTAAACAATCCGCGTATGCCATTAAGCGCCTCGGACAGGGTACGCCAGCCAAAGGTTCGGATATCCTTGGCGGTTAACACGGACACTGAAGAAGGCGACCGGTTGGCTTGTTGTCCCAAGCGTGACGCGCTGATGACTTCGACATTCAACAGCTGTTCGATGGAAAGATCGGTTAAATCCTCGACCTTGGCGTCACTGACCGCAATTTGGATGCTTAGCGCTATCAGAACGATAGTTATAATTAGGCGGCGCATTATTTTTATAAGTGTTTCCGGCCCAGATTATTTCGTTACCGGCGATGACGGGTAATGAAAATGTTATTTATTGCGCCAACGACGCTGACGCGATAAGGCAAACTTTTTCGAGATTCGGTTTTTCACCGAGGTCGGAATTTCCGGTTTAAAGCTGTCACAGGAAAATGACCTGGATAAAAAAACCGGGTATTTTAACACTGATGGCGAAACAGTAACTGAATTACATGCAGCCTTCGAGGCCGCCATCGACTTCATCCTCTATGAGCATCACCGAACTTCATAAGTTAGGTTTTGTCGCAAAGTTTGTCAGCTTAATGTAGAATTTTTAATTTATCAATTGAATGATGATCAGTTTTAGCGGCGCCCAATTTGGGGTACGACAACGATTCTTTCATTTTTGGACCATAAGGTAATAACGATATAATTTCAGCTGCTAAACCATTTCTGGATCGTCCACAGAAACAATATCCGCCTCTATAAAACAATGACGCCTGTCAGCTGTGTGTTCGGCTTCAGCCATTATTTCATCGTAGATAATACTGTCGAGACGTAACCCAAAAACAGGCGAAGTTCTTGATGAATTGGCAACGGTTAAGCCCCGCTTTAAACCCGGCAAGGAAAACTAAGAGATCGTGTTTATGCTTCTCGTACAAAGTGCCGCATTACAGAATAACGGGGAATAATGACGCATGAGAATAGAAGTTGTGGACTGTACGATGCCGTTTTGTTTCACCTCGACCAGATGGCCTGCGACATCGTAAGCGTAGTCGAAGGTGTTGGCGATACTGCCGACGGTTTCTATCTTTTGGGTAATCCGGCCCAGTTTGTCGCGGCTGAGGTCGGTTTTGTACAAGTCTGCCGTTCCGAACGTTGCCAGATATTGGCTGACTTCGCCGAAGCCGTTGTAACTATAGCTATCGGTCAAGCTGCCGAGTGCGGTGCCGGTGAGCAGGCCGTTCCGGGCGTCATGTGTCAAGGTGAGATTAATGCCCAGAGTCGCGTTTCCGACTGACGTCAGTAGACTGTCGTTGTCATATTGATAACTGAACGGGTCGGCTCCGTTTACGCTAAGGGTAGTGACGCGAAAGTCGTTGTCGTAGCTGCGACTAAGGCTGCCGGAAACCGGACCGGTCAAGGCTACACCGGTCAGCAGCGATCCATCGTAGCCGTAGCTGAGCGTGATGTTGCCGGGCGCTACCAAACTTTGCAAACGCCCGGCGCTGTCGTAACTATAGGCGGTATCGCCATGCGGTGCGCTCAGGGTTTGCATGCGTCCGGCGCTGTCATAAATCCAATCCAGCGTTTGACCGTCGGGCCGGGTGATTAACTCCAGTTGTTTGTCCCGGTTATAACTGTAACGGGTTGCGGGATCGGTGGTATCAACGGTCGGCGGGGTATAGTCTTTGGTTTGGTCTACAGCCGTGTAGTCGAACAGATGCGAGGCTTGGCCGGGCGGAGTTAGCGAGGTCAGGTTGCCTTTAGCGTCGTAAGCGAATTCGACGGCTCGCCCATCCGGCAGGGTTTGCCGGGTTACTCGTCCGGCAAGGTCGTAGTCATAGCTGACGGTGCGGTTTAGCGCATCGGTGACGGTGTGCAGGTAGCCTTGGCTCGCTCCGCTGTCATCGGTAGTACGGGCGTCCGTACCCAAGCCTTGACGGGTGGTGTTGAGACGGCCTCGGGCGTCGTAGCTTAGGTTCACTTCGTCTAGGCCGGGGATCGTCCGTTTGACGGGGCGGCCTTTAGTGTCGATGGTGGTCGTCGCCGTGCGGCCTGTGGGTGAGGTGTCGGTGAAGGTTGAGAAAAGGCAGAAAAGTAACCTGACCCCTTTTCTCCGAAACTTTAAAAGGCAACCCGAAACTTTAAAAGGCAACCCGCTTTTATTAAGCACCTGAAAAGTCACAAAGTTACCGTCCATGGCACTGGGTTCCGGCATCCCTGCCGGAACGACGAGCTTGGAAAATTCGTGGGGATACCTCAGAACCTGACCCCTTTTCGAGCGTTTGTCCATCGGGCCGGGTGATTAACTCCAGTTGTTTGATTCCCCGTGTTACATTTCAGCAAAAATAGCGATAATGAATGAAAAGATAACTGATAAAAGTCCGATACCAAGAAACTTAATGCATTTTTCACGATATACATTGCCCAATCCAGTAAAGTTTGAATCTATGAATAGTGAAAAAGGGTTTACTCTAACTAAAAACTCACGTCCTAATCTTATATTCTGAGAGCATTTATACCAGTTATACCCCGTTAATAAAAAAGCTACCATTCCTACAATAAGCAAAGTTACTAAAACTATTGTTATTCCTAAGTTATATTTCATTTAGTCTATCCTATGTTCTTTATCATGCTAATGTAATATTCCTCTACTTGCACTCAATGTTGCTGTAAGCGACTCGCTAGCTCCCGCGCTATATCCAAGCCCCAAATGGACATCCGCCCCACGAGATTATTCTTTGCGTCTAACTGTAATGACATACCCCCAATACCATCATTAAAGCCAATTTGTCCGCTTCTCCCATGTAAATCGCTAACGGAACCAGCGCCAAAAAGGGGTTACATTGCAATGAAAAAGTAACCTGACCCTGAGGTATCCCCACGAATTACCCCTCCTCCAATTTTTTGAAATAGCCGGTTAATAGCGTCTGCGCCAGTTCTAAATAATCATCCGGCAGCTTAAACACAACATAACGGCAGGCGATTTTACCGAGAAAAA
>JAPLRU010000069.1 GCA_026399025.1 Methylobacter sp. | reverse complement strand
GGAGAATAAAAATAAGGAAAAAAGCCTTATTTGATCCCCTCATCCTAACCTAATCATGCTGGACTATCCTGTCCAGCACCCTACGGGCGAGTGCAAATCCGCTCCCGGCGGATTTGTCCCGGAGGGAGAAGGGACTGTCCATCCTTAACTTAATGGCAGTGGAGTTGGAGCATGGGAACGCTGTCGCTTTATTCACTTTGTAGTCTATATAACAGCGTGCCCGGCGCGCCAAAGGATTTAAAAGCTAAGTAGGTCTATTTTAAGTACTGAAGAAGGCGCGCGCATCGCCCTGCTTCTGACTCATCGTCTTTCGTGACCGAAATTTAAAATCAACGGCGAACCTTGATTATGAATAATGATTTGCTTACGGCCTTCGCTGTTGGAAGTAACGGTTTTACCTGGAACCTCGGATTTTTCGGATTCAGCGGGGTTGGTTACGGTTTCGATACGCACCTCCGGTATCCAACTGGGTTTGACACTCGAGACCGGCTGGTTTTGCGCTTTATCCGGCCAGTTCAGTTCGTTTAACAGATTAAAACAAACCGTACTAATGTGATCGACCAGCTTATTCGTGCTAAGGGCCTGCTCGCTAAAACCGCCCTCAGCGGCAAAATCCATATGCAAATAGGCGCTTTGTTCGGGATTCGCGATAGACGCCAGTTCGCAACTGATCGGCAGAACGTCGGTTTTTTGAAAATCAATCGCTCTCGGATCGGAGTTTCCGGCTGAAAATGAAAATCCGGTAGGCGTGTCGCCATGCTTAATCGAACCGATTTCGGCGCTTAAGCTGTGACTGAAAATGCGCTCGTCTTTAACGCCGACCGGATAGCCCCAAGCCGCCAGATTGGCGCTAATCCGCGTAGCTGCGTCTTGTTGCGCCAATGTTGTCGTTAAACCCGGCGATTTAACCGCGCCGATTTTAAACTCAATCCGTTTAATCGATGCAGTATCGAGTTGGGCCTGTTTTTTTTCCAGAACCGGCGCGCAAGCACTCAATCCCCAAACAACTAGCGATAGACTCAAAACTGCGTTTGATAGTGGCTTAATCATATAAATCCGGTTTATTGAGGACAGGTACGCAAACTCTAAGTGAGTTTGCGCTTACCGGCTATACGTCATTTGACTGATGAGTCAGATGACGCATTGTGCAAATTTCCCCCGGACAAAATAATGTCTCCCAGCCAACATTGGCCGCATTCGGCATACCCGGATGCAACAAATCACGTTTTTAAATTCTGGGGAACCTGACATGAGTGATTCTACAAAAACAACCGTCGGATTACGGAGTAACCGGCTTATTTCGGCCATCAGCCTGTTAACTTTGGCGGCCGGATATACGCCGCTTACGCAGGCCGGGGCGACCTTTAAAATTGACGACACCAAATGGGTCAGCATCGGTGCGGGTTTACGCACCAGCTTTCAATCCGCCGAAAGCGGAGCCGGTGTCGGCGGTAATAAGTGGAGCAACGATTTTAACTTAGACAACATCCGTTTGTACCTCAATGGGCAAATCCATAAATATTTGAAAGTGGAGTTCAATACCGATTGCCAAACTTGCAGCAACGGCGGCGAAGTGCGGGTATTGGATGCGATCGGCAAGTTTGAGTACAGCCCTTACGTTAATCTTTGGGTAGGCCGCATGCTGGTTCCTGCCGAACGCCGTGAGATGAACGGTCCGTTTTACAGCGCCATTTACAATATTTTCAGTTCCGGCACGCCGTTCGAGCCTGCCGATTACAATTTAACGATTAAATCGGACGGCACGTCGGCCGGTTCTTTCGGCCGAGACGACGGTGCGACTTTTTGGGGCGCTGCATTCAGCGGCCGCCTGCAATATGCGGTCGGTTTTTTCCGCGGCTTAAGGGGCGGCGCTAATGTCGACGACAATATTTTGTACAGCCAACGCGTCGCCTACAACTTCTGGGAAGTCGAAAAAAATCCCGGCTATTACACTTCCGGCACTTACTACGGTAAAGGCGGCGATATCTTAACCCTCGCCGTGTCCAACCAGTATCAGGAAGACGGCGCCGGTACTTTTTTTGACCACGGCAACTTTCGCGGCACCTCGGCCGATGTGCTGATGGAAAAAGTGCTGTCCAACAACGGCGTGGTGACGGTCAACGGCGAATACAAGAACTACGGCATTACCGACGGCTACAGCCAAGCTTCGCGCGATGCGGGCGGCGGTTTTTCGATGTTCGAAGGCAACGCCTATGACGTCAGCGGCATGTATTTATTCCCGCAAAAAATCGGCATCGGCCAAATTCAGCCTTATGTGCGTTACGTGAATGTGATGCCTGACGGCAGTTCCGACCGTAATTCTTACGAAGGCGGCGTCAACTACGTGATCGACGGCCACAACGCGCGCGTGTCCTTGAGTTGGGAATACGGCGATCTTATGTCTAAAGGCTTGAATTACACCTCAACCGCCACCGGCGATAAAAACAACGCCGTTAAACTCGGCTTTCAATGGCAGATATAAATTTAGTTAACCGCTGGAAAATAGAACATAGATGTCATGGATGTTGGCTGATGGATGAAAAGGCGAAAGGCTAAAGGCTAAAGGCCCAGAATTTTCGCCCTTTGCCCTTTGCCCTTTGCCCTTTGCCTTTCGCCTTTAAGCCACCTCTCTTTAACTATTTGAGATTTATTAATATGAAAAAATTATCTTCAAAACTACGCTTACTCGGTATTGCCGGTGCGATTGCGACATTGACCTTGACCGCAAACGCGGCAAACGCCGAAGACACTATCAAAGTCGGCGTCCTGCACTCCTTGTCCGGCACCATGGCAATCAGCGAAACCACGCTGAAAGACACCATGCTGATGCTGATCGACGAGCAGAACAAAAAAGGCGGTTTATTGGGTAAAAAGCTCGAAGCGGTGGTGGTCGATCCGGCTTCCAACTGGCCGCTGTTTGCCGAAAAAGCCCGCGAATTACTGACCAAAGATAAAGTCTCCGCGATCTTCGGCTGTTGGACGTCGGTGTCGCGTAAATCGGTATTGCCGGTCATCGAAGAACTTAACGGCGTACTTTTTTACCCGGTGCAGTATGAAGGCGAAGAGTCGTCCAAAAATGTGTTTTATACCGGCGCGGCGCCTAACCAGCAGGCGATTCCGGCGGTCGATTATTTAATGAACGATTTAAAAGCAAAACGTTGGGTGCTGGCGGGTACCGACTACGTTTATCCGCGCACCACCAATAAAATCCTTGAAGCCTACCTGCTGTCCAAAGGCGTCGCCAAAAAGGACATCATGATTAACTACACGCCGTTCGGGCATTCCGATTGGCAGGGCATTGTCGCCGACATCAAGAAATTCGGCTCGGCCGGTAAGAAAACCGCGGTTGTTTCCACCATTAACGGCGACGCCAATATCCCGTTTTACAAAGAATTAGGTAATCAAGGCATTTCGGCGGAACAGATTCCGGTTATCGCATTTTCAGTAGGCGAAGAAGAATTGTCGGGCATGGACACCAAACCCTTGGTCGGGCATTTAGCCGCATGGAACTATTTCATGAGTGTCGATACCACCAAAAATGCCGCGTTTATCAGCCAATGGCATGACTTTATCAAAAACCCGAAACGCACCACCAACGACCCGATGGAAGCGCATTACATCGGTTTCAACATGTGGGTCAAAGCGGTTGAAAAAGCTGGCACCACCGATCCTGACGCAGTGCAAAAAGCGATTATCGGCGTCGAATTCCCGAACCTGACCGGCGGCACCTCAAAAATGCTGCCTAACCATCACATCAGCAAACCGGTATTAATCGGCGAAATCCAGGACGACGGCCAATTGCAGACGGTATGGCAAACCAACAAACTGGTCGACGGCGATGCCTGGTCCGACTTCTTGCCGGAAAGCAAACCGATTATCGCCGACTGGACAGCACCTATCAGTTGCGGCAATTACAACACCAAAACTAAGAAGTGTTCCGGGCAGAATTTTTGACCGGTCATTATAGGGTTCGAAGTGAATAAAGCGGCATCGTTCCCACGCTCCGGCGTGGGAATGCCGGAATACCGCTCTAGCGGTACGGGACGCAGGAGCGTCCCTCACTGCGTTCCCACGCCGGAACGTCACTGCCATTAAGTTAAGGCTGGACAGTCCCTTCTCCCTCCGGGACAAATCCGCCGGGAGCGGATTTGCACTCGCCCGTAGGGTGCTGGACAGGATAGTCCAGCATGATTAGGTTAGGATGAGGGGATCAAATAAGGCTTTTTTCCTTATTTTTATTCTCC
>JAPLRU010000016.1 GCA_026399025.1 Methylobacter sp. | reverse complement strand
GCTGCCCATCAGCTGCAACAAGTTTTGGCTGATGACCAAGCCGAGACCGGTTCCGCCGAAGCGCCGGGTGATGGAGCCGTCGACCTGGCTGAAAGGATGGAACAGCTTTTCAATATCCGTGTTCGAGATGCCGATGCCGGTATCGCTGACGCAAAACAACAGTCGGGCTTGTGAAAGATCAATCTGTTGAGCTGTGATGCTAAGCTTCACTTCGCCATGCACGGTGAACTTGATCGCATTGCCCACCAGATTGATTAGCACTTGTTGCAAGCGGAGCGTGTCGCCAATCAGCTGACGGGGAACATCGGGCGCGACCTCAATGATTAAGCTGAGTCCTTTCTCTTCGGCACGGTCGGCAAACAGGTTATCGATAGTATCCAGTATCGCATCCAAACCGAAGCGGCTGTGCTCGATGGTTAAGCGCCCGGCCTCCAGTTTGGAAAAGTCCAGAATGCCGTTCAGGATGCTCAGCAAATTATTGGAAGAGCTGTAAATTTTTTCCAGGTAATCGCGTATCTCAAAGGAAAGCTCTTTATTCAACGCCAGTTGCGACAGGCCGATGATGGCGTTCATCGGGGTGCGGATTTCGTGACTCATATTGGCGAGAAATTCGCTTTTGGTCCGATTGGCCGATTCGGCCAAAACTTTCGCCTGCACCAGTTCATTTTCGATTTGTTTCTGGCGGGTGACGTCGCGGGCAGCGGCAAAGATGCCTTCCACCTCGCCGTTGCCATTGTAATAAATCGAGGCATTATAGAGAACGTCGGTAAACCGGCCCGAAATATGCCGTATAGCCAACGGGTAATCCGTGATTTGCCCGGCGGAAAATGCTTGTTGACAGCCGCGGCGGGCTTTTTGCGAATCGGTAAAATAATCCGAAAAATCAGTGCCGATCAGGCGCTCGCGAGAGATGCCGGTGATTTGCTCGGTCGCTTCGTTAACGTCGGTGATTTTACCTTGTACGCTAATCATTACCAAGGGGTCCAAGCCGGCTTCAATTAGGCTTCTGGCGTAATTCGACGATTGCCGCGCATAAGCCTCGGCCCGAACCAATGCGGCCGTGCGCTGGCTGACTTTGTCCTCCAGCTCCAGATAGAATTGGTGCAGCCGCTTGAGTAAGTGATTCAATGCTAAAGCAAGCCGCCCGATTTCATCGTCGCCTTGAACAACCAACAAGTGGTCGCCAAGATCGTCGGCGCGAGTTATTGCGTTAGCTTGTTTAACCAAGGCCAGTAGACCGGCGGTGACATGATAAGCGATGCGACGGGCTAACCAAGTCGCCGCTAATAACAAGACCGAGGCTAAACCGATGTACCAGTCCGCCATTCGGTATAACGACGCAAAGGCTTGATCGTGCGCTTGGGCAACCGTCATCTTAAAGGCCAAACGATCGACAGGCGCAGGTAAGGCCAAGTTGGCTTCCAGTTCAATGAGACGTCCCTCATTGACCGATGCACCGCCTATATAACACCCTTGGCAGTTAAGATAGAGTCGCATATTGAAGCGCTTGGCGATAGCCTGGACTAAAGGTGTTAAATGCACTTGATAAACGACAGCCCCTTCTGTGGTGCCGGTTACCGGAAATATAATCGGATAGGCGATGACCAGCCTATTGTCATTCACGCTGATTGCCGCTAACGGCGTGTTTTCAGCCAGCACCCGTGCAATTAACGGTGACTCATCGCTTTCATAGATCATGGCCGGGTTGGTCGAAAGGACAACCCGGCCTTTAAAATCAACCAATAGCAAATCGGTGTGCGCTTGTTTGGCTAATTGCTGTTCCAGAAAGAAAGGCCCCAGGTAGGTCTCACGTCCGACCGAATCAGTCAAGGCATTGACCAGCAGCGGGTTAGTCGATAATTGCCGTAGCGTAACGGTCGCATCGCTCAATAAATGTTCAATTTCCAGCGAAGCCCGTTGCAAATCCAAACGTAACTGAGCGTTGACTTGTTGCTGAAACAGTTTATACACCACCCAAAACGAACCGCCTCCGATCAGCAAACTGAAGGTCAGTATCGAAAATAAGGCATAAACCATAATCCGGTTGGCCAGACTATGATAAAACCAGCGTCGCAACTTGCGCATGTTGTTATCTTAAATAAATAGACGAGAGCAAAATAGAACGCCGAGGGCGCTGATAATGAGGAAGAAATAAGGTTTTTTCGAATACTCCCGGCAACAGTTTATCGTCTTTAGGCTTATATCTGCGCTCGCCCTCATCGTCTGTGTTCCATGGGTCTTTTAATAGCGCCGCCGTCCGGCTCAATAGAGCCATCCACGGCATACTTGGCGATAAAAACGTCTTCCGGACTCAAGGCATCGTGACGGTCGGCGCTAAACGGGTGCCGGTAGGTTTTGATTAAGCCGGCATAGTCTTTAATTTGTTCCAGAGCGCTACGGATTTTTACCCTATCCAACACCCCCGCCAAATTAATCGCCTTGGCTAAAATATGCGTTAAATCATAGGCATGAGCGACACCGACCGGGGCTTCCAAATGACGGGCATCGGCAACGCCAAACAAGCGTTTGGCGGCCGCCAATACCCGAAGCGCGGCCGGATCTTGCTTACCGATGAAACTGTAGGTTTGCACCACGGAAAAATCGACATCACGCAAAAGGCGGCCGGCCGTAGCGGCAAAATCACCGCCGGTAACGCCCCAATGACTGACAATCGGTAAACGTTGGCTTAGCGGAACACTGGCTTCGGCTTGCAGCAGCTTAATGGCGTCGCCGGGATTGCCGACAAAAACGACCGCCTGCGCGCCGGCCTGATACAGCGCCAGATATTTTTCCAGCAAAGACTCATCGGACCAGTTATACCAATGCGTGGCGACAATCCGGTAGTCCGGATGCTGTTGCACATAAGCTTCCGCCGCCTTAAGGTTGCCGCGTCCCCAACTGGTATTCAGCAGTAATAGCCCTATGCTGTGAGCGTGTTTAACGCCCGCATGAGGAATCATCTTCTGCATCGCCCAATTGTCGCGTAATGACAGACGGAACACATAATTGGGTTTATAGCCGTTATCGATAATGCCGTCGGCCGCCGCCCAGGGGTCCAGCATCGGAATCCGCGCTTGGTGGATGGTTACCAGCGAATCCAGCACTGTCGGACTGAAACGGCCGCAAAATACCGCCGCTATATCCGGGTTAGCGGCCAACTCTTCAATATTGGCCACGCTGCGCGCGGGTACCGAATGATTGGCGCGTTTTAATAAGGCCAACGGGCGGCCGTTTAATACCCCGCCGGCTTGATTGATTTCTTCGATAGCGATCAGTATGCCGCGCTCAATCGCTTCCGCCGAAGTGCTGCCTTTATAACCGAACTCGGCATCCAAACCGATGTAGACCGGCTTGGCCTGCTCCGCGTGTAGCGCGGCACACCAAAATAAGACGATCCAGATTAATTTACGCATGGGTTTTTCCCGTTAAAATTTCCACAGCAATAAGGCTTGAGGCAGGCTTTCTTGCAACCCCTTAATGCCGTATTTGTTATTCCAATATTGATATTCGATACCGGCATAGAGATGATTGGCAACGCCGAAAAAATCGCCGACATCCAATCGTATCTGCGGTTGCGCCAGTACGCTGCCCGCATAGTTAGGCCCTTTGGGGCCGATAAAATCGGCAAATCCTTCCAGGCTCCAGTGAGTACCGGCAAGCGTGAAAGGAAATTTCCAGACCGGCGTAATTTGCCAGGAAGTTCCGAAAGCGATGGGTTCTAAAACATTATGTTGCAAGAAATCGACGGTAAACAGCTTAAAGCCCGGCACATTAAAATCGACCGTGAAGCCATACAAGATAACGCGGCTGCCGCTTCGGACACTGTCCATGTTTTCACCGGCATTAACGCCGACCGCCAGGTTCAAGTCTTTAAATAAACCGTAAGCCAAATTTTGGCCGGTCATCTTACTGAAACTTAAATAGCTGTAAAACTCCCCGTAAAGGTTCACTTGCGAAGCTTCGCCTTGCTCCGAAATCAAGGTATCCATAAACAGGAAATTACGGCCCAACGCCCAGCCGTCGGCATGGCTTAAGGTAATAATGGAACGGCTGACGTCATTGGTGTTTTTAGGCATGCGATAGCCGTCTCCATGTAAATATTGAATTTCGGTATCGCTCCAAGTAAACAATGCGGCTTCGGCGCTGCGAGGCCAAGCCCAAAGTAATGTGAACAGTAATAGGTTTATCAATACGATAGCAGGTTGATATTTTAAAACATAATGTGTTGCAAGGTCGTAGCGCATGTTTTTCTATTATTTTCTAATGATTTTAGCCTTATGGCTTCAACTTAAGTCGGGGCTTAAACCAGCGCTTTCATGGCTAAAACGCTAAGCATTAGCGAAGCATTTTAGAAAGAGGCGTTGGCTCAAGATAGGCTCCGGCTTTTCAGCGGCCCTGTTTAGCCAATATGGATATAAAAAAGTTTGTTTTTACAAGGCGGTAGGTCCGGGATGCGGTGAGTTAATTAAGGTCATCCACAGCTAATTCCATCTCTGTGCAGGTTTACCGGGTATGGACTGAAGTGTTGCGCCCGCCCATGCATTTAAGACATTTGAGCCCTTAACACATCAGGGCTTACAAAAGATTACGTAGGGAAATACTTACAACGAAATAAGTTTACCCCCCTTCTCAGCAATAAGGCAAATAGTGGTCGTTAATTTTGGAGTTTATTTGTCACGGGGGAGTTTGTATAGCCGATGCGGATTGCGGCAATCCTGTTGTCGAACCGAGTCCGCGAACAGCATGAAAATATTCGCGGCAAGATATAGCGACGCAAAATCTGGAGGGGGGCCTGCTATCGTCCCCATTCCGGCGTGGTATCGAACAGCCGACGTAGGGCGTGCCATGCGCGCCTTATAACGTGCATGAAATCAGGATGTAGGCCGGAATACCCATAGGGCACAAGTATCGGAAGCCGGAAACGCCTGACCTGCGCCTAAGGCGCGGACAGGCTTATTCCGGCTTACGTCGAGATGTGTATAACGATGAGAGCTGGAGCATCGCTGCCATTAAGTTAAGAAAAAAGCTCCCTCTCGGCAATTGCTCCTGCATTGCTCTACTTACCTACAAGATCGGAAGAGCACACGTCT
>JAPLRU010000025.1 GCA_026399025.1 Methylobacter sp. | reverse complement strand
AGGGCGTGCCGTGCGCGCCTAGATACACTCAGCTGTATAAGGCGCGCACGGCACGCCCTACGGCTGTTTGTGATCAATGCACTTGCACATCCTAAATGACTAAAACTCATAAGCCATCCTGAAATCGATACGCTGATTGCCGACGTCGACCGTGCCTTGCCGATACAGCGGATAAGCCCAATCGAACTCGCCCAACCAATGTTTAAAAAACTGCATGCGCAAACCCGCGCCGGTACCGGCAAGCCGGTAATCGCTAGGATTAAGCGGCAGCGCATCCTGAATCCACAGATAGGCGTAATCGAAAAATAAATGCGCGCGCAGGTTTTGGGCGAAATCCCAATCCTGCGGTTTCAACGATGGGCTTTGCAGTTCCACGGACAGATTGACGCCGTCGTCGCCCAATTGTTGGGTTTGATGATAGCCGCGCACACTTTGTTGGCCACCGACCGCGAACTGCTCGTTACTGATCAGCGGCGAATCGGCCACTTGCCCGGATGCGCGGGTTGCCAAGCGCATATCCCAAGGCAGTTCGCGCAAGTGCTTGAGTTCGCTAGTCAAATAAGCGAACCCGGCTTTAGCTTTAAAGCGCCGGTTTTCGAATTCCTGTTGATCGTTGCCAACGCCACTCACCGAGAAATGAATAGCCGAACTTAGCGACGTGATCACGCCGGGATAGCGCCAACTACCGTCGTAACCGACCTGGAACGGGGCGTAACCGATCGGCGAAGTTTGCTGATCTTGCCCCGCTTGGTTAATGCCTTGATTGAAGCTTTTATAATCGAAACCGAGGTTCAAGCTATGGCTGTAAGCATTGAGGCCCGCTAGGGGTTTTATCAAACGCGCGCCGTAAATCGAGCCGGTGCCGACCACCGACAAACCGCCGACATTGACGCCTAATTGGGTGTTGGAACTGATGCCGATGCCGTACATAGCAAGACGCGTATTGGCCAAGCCGGTAGGCAGCACATAAGTGCCGGACCACACTTCGACTTCGTCGGCATTTTCCGGCGAGACCTGATATTGCAGCGACGCGCTATGAAAGCTTTGCCATAAATTGTCATAACGCACAGAGCCGAGCAAGCGGGTGCGTGAGGTGTTTTCCGAGTTGCGCCCGTTCATTTCCAAACTGCCGTGAACAGGCAACTCGTCTTTGACGCGCAATTCCACTTCGGTTTTTCCGGGCGTCGTGCCGGCGCGAAAAATCGGCGTGACCTGGCGGTCGGACGACTCCTTGCCCAATTCGCCGACCTGTTCCTGAACATTCGGCATAAACGGCACTTGGCCCGCCGCCAGCGCCGGTACCTTGTCACGGATTTTGCCCAAGTAAAAATAGCGGGAACCGGTAATTTTAAGCCGTTCCACTTCGCCTTCGACCACTTTCAAACGCACCAAGCCCTCGACCACATCCTGCTCGGGTATGTCCACCAGAACCGTCGGATAACCTTTTTCCTTGTACACGGCTTCCAGCGTCTGCCTGGCTTTTTCCACGTCATCAACGGTTTTGCCTGTCCCTAAAAACGGGTATATCGTTTTTTCAACCAGCTGCTGATCCAGCACAGTATTACCTTCGACCTGCATTTCCAGCATATCGAAGCTCGGCAAGGCTTCAGCCTGTTGTTCGATGGCGGCGGGCTGTTGTTCCGCGCATAAAGAGGCGGAAAAAAGCAGCAAACCAACGCTTATCAACGCATACCGTGTTAATTGTTTCATAAGACCGGAAATACTTGTCGGCGATGTAGAGAGGGAATTGTTAAGAGATTTGTGCAAAGGTAAGAAAAAATTAATTGGGTCAAACAGTGTTGCTGTTTAAACATCATAGCAACCGTTATGCCAACAAATATCCAATTGATTTATATAGATAAATCATTTAAACCGGCCGTTTAACTGTTGATAGGGCAACAGCCTATCAACACAATCTGTTGCTGTGGCAACAGCGATGCCGGTTTCCGGACCACGCTCGTTGCCAAGCTCCGGAGTCCCGCAACGCTGGAGCGTTGCAGCCTGAATTCCCACGCTGGAGAGAGTGTGAAAGTATTCGTTTTAGAACAAAAGCAAAAGCATTCACCACGAAGACACGAACGACTGCACGGATGCAGGAGGTAGAGCAACGCAGGAGCAGTTGCCGAGGACACGAAGTTTTCAATATACTGAATTAAATAATTATTTTTCCTTCGTGCTCTTCGTGCCTTCGTGGTGAAGCGTTTTTTAAACCGATTTTGATAATACTTTCACAGTCTATGGAGCGTGGGAACCATAAAACAGACTATCAGCCGATGTTATTTCAACTGAACCGCAAGACCTCCGTTTGCCGCCGCATCGGCCACCGGCACAATTTCGGTATGTACGGCGCCGTTATTTTTATGCGAGAAAGGCACCACAGGATTGCTTGGATTAAACGGAATAGCGGCGGCGAATCCACGCGGATCGGCGGTCGTCGCAAAGGTGCCGGTTTTACCCCAGGCTTGCGTGGTATTAACCGTTCCCGCTATCGCCGGACTGCCCAAGCTGTCCGCCAAGGTTTTCATCAGTTTGGTTTTAAGCGCCCATTGCGGATCGGCCTTACCGGCACGGTAAAGCACTACGCCTTCCGCCCAGTAGGAATAAACGCCCGCCGCTACGTTTTCCAGCGTCGGCGCGTAGCCGTCGATCCGGATATAACGCCATGGATCGCCGCCGGCGCCGGTGGCGGTAACGCTATTGTTTTTATCGGCGGTGTTGATCGCAATGCCCCAGCGTTTGGCAAAGCCCAAACCATCGACAACATTGTTGAAACTCAGCACATTGGTGCCGTTCTGCCAATCTTTAAGCAGTGTGCCGGTATCGGAAATAATGATCGGCTCTTTGACGATAGGCAGCGAGGCGTCTTCCTCCACGGCGTTATCCGCTGTTTTACTCGCCGGTGCGAAAGCATTTTTAGTACCCGGATAATTCAGAAATACCGAGTAAGCAATCACGCTGGTCGCCGCGCCGTTATTTCTTAAAGCCAAGGCTACCGGGGTCAAATTCGAACCGGTAGTTGATTCTTTATAAGGCGCTGCAACCCCTGCATCGGCCAGAATCCCGCTGTCCAGCAAGCTCTTGGCAGTATTGCCGTCGGTTTTATCGACAATCTTGACCTGATCCCAAGCGCCAATCTTGCCTGTCAGCAGCGATGCGACGATATTACGATTGAGGTTCGGCATATCGGTTTCGCTGTAATTGCCGATAACCGCGCTGTCCGGCAATGCTCCCGCTCTTTTTTGCGCGGCTTGCAACACTTTATATAAATCCAGCGTGACCGCTACACCGTACACCAAGCCTCCGGTCGGCAGTATCGTGAATTTTGCTTTACCGGCGGTAGGTACCGTAGTCAGATTTAACGGCCAGCCGGGCTCAGGCGCACCTGTTGTCAATTCAGGTTGTTGATCGGGATAATTTGTGGTGCCGGGTTTTAGGATGATATTCGGATCGACGGCAATCATGCCCCCATCAGAAATCTTCTTGGTCAGATAGGTCGCGGCATTATCCGCGCCTATGGTTTGTTTCCAGGCTTGCGTGCCGTCGGAAACCCAAGCCGAGGCAGGTAAGCCTACGATATTAAGATGCTCCAGCGGAATATTACTGATTAAAGGAATAACGCCATAGCCAGAGCCTCCGGCCGTACGCCTGACCAACAGGATTTTCTTGCCGGCAAGGCCGCTGCCCAAATTACTGTTCCCGGTAAAGTAGTGGGCCGTCCAGCGCGAGCCGATAGAACCGGTAACCGGATCGACATCGTTGAAGGTGTCTACGCTATTGGCTAAGGCTAAGGTGCCGCTGACAACCTGAGTATAAGCCTTGGTTTGAGCCACGGCGCCTGAGACATAGATAGTGATATTCGGCGCGCCGTCCACCCAAGGTGTCAGCGCATTCGCAGCTTGCGAACCGACCAACAGGGCAATGGTTGTGGCGAGGGTATGTAGTTTTTTCATAGAGGAGCTTCCTTAGAACGGTAATACAACGATGGTGGTTTTAAGTTATCCGCTCACGACGGATAACTTCATTGAGTAATGCAGCTATGATGCCAATTACAATCGTTATATATAAAACTATATAAATAGATATAAATCAAGTATTACCTCTATCGTGCCTCACTTTATCCAATGTCTGTACTACGACATTTTGTAGCTTTATATACATTACTTAATAACGATATATAACAAAGCACGGATAGCCGCGAATGAATAATTTATTGGTAATTTTCACCTCCCCCTTTGAAAAAGAGGGCGACCGAATAACTACATTTGCCTGAAGATGAGCGCAAGCCGAAAACAATACAAAGCTTTACGTTGACAATCCCCCCCTATCGTTATACGGTATATATTTAACTAAATAACGATAGGTGCAAAACATGACAACCCGTATTTTTCGTCAATTGACATTCATTTTAATTTTCATGGCCGGTTACGCTTCATTGACTCAGGCTGCGCCCAGTTGCCTGGGAGGAGCTTCGACCGGATTCAAACTGAACGGCGCGGTTACTCATCCAAAATCATTCACACCGACGACGCTGAGCCAATATAAAACCTCCAAAATGACTGTGTCGTACTTCTCCGGCAGCTCCGGACTGGTTACCAAAACCTTCATCGGCGTACCCTTATACGATTTAATCACCGAGGCCGGCGTGATTACCGACTCCACCCGCAAGAACGACATGCTGAGAAAATACCTGGTTGTCAACGCCACGGATTGTTATCAGGCTATCGTTGCCGCTGCGGAAATTCTGCCGGCCGGCGGAGGTCAACAAGCGATGGTCGCTTTCGAAACAGTCGACGAGACCGGCGCGATAGTGCCTTTGGATGACAGCGAAGGCGCGGTTAGATTGGTGATGCCCGGCGATAAAACAGGCGGTCGCTACGTCTCTAATGTAAACACCATTACCGTGCGTTCGGCACCCTAGCCGCTAGCTTTACAGCGCCCGGCGTCGCTAACCGGGCGTTGTTTTCGTTAAAAACGGATAACACACTATGCAAAAAAAACGTCTACCGGCAAACATGCCGACGTCCGGCCTTGGCAGACGGCATTATTGCCGCTTGCCCGCAATTTGGATTTTTTCCTGTTTTATACAGAATGCAGTTTATGCGGCAGAGGCATTGCTTATCGAAAACAACACGCCCTTCGCCAATGCTTCAGGCATCAGCGCCACCTACAGCAGGCATGGCGCTATCGATCAAAACAACGAATTTTTCCAGTCATTGGGCACAAACGATAGATCCTGTTCGACTTGCCATCGCCCGGAAGAGGGCTGGAGCATAACGCCCAAAAGCCTGCAACGGCGTTTTTACACTAGCGGCGGAAACGAACCTGTTTTTCGTGCCAACGATGGCGCCAATTCGCCTAAAGCGAACGTTTCGAGCATCAAGGCTCGGCGTAAGGCTTATAGCCTGCTGCTTAATAAGGGGCTCATCCGGATTGCGATCAAAATTCCTGCAACAGCCGAATTCGAGCTTGTTGAGGTCAGCGATCCTTACGGCTTTGTCACTAAAAACGATATTGCCCCGGCTTTTGAGCTGTCGTTATTCCGTCGACCGCTTCCGGCGACCAATCTAAAATTTTTAAGCGCGGTGATGTGGGATGGACGCGAAACGGTTTCCGGACGCTCCATTCATTATGATTTAACTCAGCAAGCCGATAACGCCACCACCGGACATGCACAGGGACACTCATTAAGTTCTAAACAACGTCAACATATCGTCGACTTTGAAAGCGCGTTGTTTACCGCTCAGGTTTACGATAACGATGCCCGGTCATTAACCGTTGCAGGAGTAAAAGGCGGACCGGTCAAGTTATCGAAGCAACGCTTTTACAAAGGTATCAATGATGTTTTAGGCGACAGCAAAACCGGCTTGCCCAGCGACTCGAAAGTATTCAGCCTTTACGATGCCTGGGATGACTTGATCGTGACCGCGCCGACCGATATTCGAGCCGCGATAGCGCGCGGACAGCATCTGTTCAACACCAAGCCTCTCACCATTTCCGGCGTTGCCGGCATCAACGATGCGCCGGAATTCGGTAATGCCGATATAGTTACCGGCACTTGCAGCACTTGCCACAATTCGCCTAATGCGGGCAGCCATTCCACCGGCAAATTCTTAAATATCGGCATCGGCGACGACGGCCAACGCACGCCGGATATGCCGCTTTATACCTTGCGCAATAAAACAACCGGAGAACTGCAAAAAACCACCGATCCCGGTCGCGGAGCCATTACCGGCGAATGGTCGGATGTCGGCCGTTTTAAAGTACCGACGCTGCGCGGACTGGCCGCGCGAGCGCCGTACTTTCATAACGGCATGGCGACCGAACTGGGCAATGTGCTGGATTTTTACGACAGACGTTTTCAGATCGGGCTTAATAATCGGGAACGGCTGGATTTGATTTTGTTTTTAAGGACGCTGTGAGCGCTGCGCTTAAATCGCCGGTATTGCTGGTTTCCATGCCCGATGCGGGCAGGGAAACCTTTTGATTGAGATAGAGGCGTCCGCTCAGGAAGTTCCTAAGCGGGACGGGGTTTGTAACCCCGTCCCTAACGTTTTTGCGATGCTTGAGTTTTAATCAATCCAAAACGTTTCGGACGGGGCAACATGCCCATAAGCCCGGATCGGGTCGGGGTAACGGGATTGCGCCCGTCACCTCTCCCACACCACCGGTAATGCGGTTTTCCGCAACGGCGGTTGAATCCAACAGCCTATGCTGTTGAGAGTTCTGAGGGTGCGTACAATCCATAACGTCTTAAAGT
>JAPLRU010000106.1 GCA_026399025.1 Methylobacter sp. | reverse complement strand
GCAAAAGCATTCACCACGAAGGCACGAAGGACACGAAGTTTTCAATACATTGAGTTTAAAGAATTATTTTTCCTTCGTGATCTTCGTGCCTTCGTGGTGAAGAGTTTTTTAAACCGATTTTGATAATACTTTCACAGTCTCCGGAGCGCGGGAACGATAGCAGACCCTCTCCAGACTTTGGCGTCGCTATATTAATTTTGGGCTCTATATCCGGATAATTTCATTGGATAACATCAGTTTCAAACCTATAAGGAATCTCATGAAAAGGTTGGCCCTTCCCGGCACGGCTATGTCGATTTGCTTGTTCGCCTTTGTTATCGGATGTAGTCCTCAAAAACCGGAAAATCAATCCGGTCCGCGCCCGGTTAAAGTCGTGCGCGTCGGCAGCGAGTCGGTCAATAAAATCACCGCCTATGCGGCGGAAGTACAGGCGCGTCATGAAACGGCGCTGTCTTTTCGAATCGCGGGCAAGGTCATCGCACGGCCGGTCGAGGTCGGCGATCATGTGCGCAAGGGACAAGTATTAGCCGCTTTGGATACCGGCGATGACCAACTTGCCGTACAGGCCTTGACCGCCCAAGTTAGAGCCGCCGAAGCCGAGCGGCGGCTTGCCGGAGATGAGCTGAATCGATACCGCGAACTGCTGGCGCAACAGGTCGTCAGCCAAGCTGATTACGACCGCCGTGAAACCGCCGACATCGCCGCCAAAGAACGCCTGGAAGCGCTCAAGGCCCAGTTGGGACTAGCCGTTAATCGACTGGACTACGCGCATCTGACTGCCGACCGCGATGGCGCGGTGACGGCGTTGGCAGCGGACAGCGGCCAAGTGGTGAGCGCAGGCCAAACCATCGTCAAGCTGGCGCGACTTGATGAAAAAGACGTCTGTTTTGACCTGCCCGAACAGCGCCTTGCCGACATTAAACCCGGTCAAGACGTCCGCGTAACGCTATGGGCCGACCGCGACAAAACAATCAACGCGCCTATCCGTGAAATCGCGGCAGTGGCCGATTCGGCCAGCCGCACCTTTCGGATCAAGGCGACTTTGCCGGAAAAGCAGGATGACTTGCGGCCGGGCATGACGGCTACGGTTTGGCTTGCTTCGAACGCGCCTGAGCGCATCGCGGTACCGCTGTCAGCCGTGTTTACCTCCCAGAGCGAGCCCAAACAGCCGAAAGTCTGGCGGGTCGATGAACAAAGCGCTACGGTCAAAGCCTTAGCGGTTCAGACAGGAGCGGCATTGGCAGGCGAGCGTATTGCGGTAACCGGGCTGTCGGGCGGAGAACTGATCGTCAGCGCCGGCGTGCAGCGCTTGACCGAAGGGCAATCGGTGCGTTTGCTCGAAACAACTAAACCATGAAGGCTTTCAACCTCAGCGAATGGGCCATCGAACACCGGGCCTTTACCGGCTTTATGATGGCGTTGATCCTGCTGGGCGGGATTTTCGCGTATTTCATGCTGGAACAACGCGAAGACCCGAAATTCACCTTTCGTCTGATGGTGGTAAAAACCCTGTATCCGGGAGCCACCGCTCAGGAAGTCGAACAGCTGGTGACCGACAAACTGGAAAAAAAATTTCAGGAACTGCCCAATCTGGACTATTTGCGCAGCTATTCCAAGCCCGGCGAATCGGTCATTTTTATTACGCCGCGCGAAGCCATTGCGCCGGATGAAATCCCCGGTCTTTGGTATCAGGTCCGAAAAAAAGCCGACGACATCCGCATGACCTTGCCGCCAGAGGCGGTCGGCCCCTTTTTCAACGACGAGTTCGGCGACACTTACAGCCTGCTCTATGCCTGCTCCGGCGCGGGCTTCAGTTACGCCGACTTGAAACAAGCGGCCGAATCGGTGCGTCAGCATTTATTGCGGATTAAAGATGTTGAAAAAGTCGATTTGATCGGCGTTCAGGAGGAGAAAATTTATATCGAATTTTCCGATAAAAAATTGGCCGGTTTGGGCTTGAATACCGCGACCGTCGCTCGAGAACTTCAAGCGCAAAATGTCATGGCCCCGGCAGGAACGCTGTTAACGACGGAGCGCAAGCTGCCCATCCGTCTCGGCAACACCTTAAGCTCGGTAGCGAGCATCGCTAAATTGCCGGTGCGCATTAACGGCCGCACCTTTAAAGTCGGCGATTTCGCCGAGGTGACGCGCGCTTACGCCGATCCCGCCGAATTCAAAATGCGTTTTAACGGCAAAGACGCGGTAGGTCTTGGCGTCACGATGAATCAACAGGGCGATGTGTTGGCCTTGGGCAAGGCGCTTGAAACCGCGCTCGCCTCTATCGAACGCACTCTGCCGCTCGGCATCGATATTGAAAAAGTGGCCGACCAGTCGCGCGTGGTCAAGGCGGCTATCGGCGAATTCATGGGCACCTTCTTCGAGGCCCTAATTGCCGTGCTTGTGGTCGGTTTTTTGAGCTTGGGTTTGCGCACCGGCTCGGTGGTCGCGCTGACGGTTCCGATTGTGCTGGCCGCCACATTGCTGTGCATGTGGCTGTTCGGTTTGGAGATTCATCGCGTTTCGCTGGGCACCTTGATTCTGGCTTTGGGCTTGTTGGTGGACGATGCGATTATCGCGGTCGAAATGATGGCGCGTAAACTTGAGCAGGGCTGGGATCGATTGCGCGCCGCAACTTACGCTTACCGAGTGACGGCTTTGCCGATGCTGACCGGCACTTTAATCACGGTCGCCGGTTTTCTTCCGGTGGGTCTGGCAAAATCGGCAGCCGGGGAATACACCGTCGCTATTTTTCAAGTCATGGCGATCACTTTGATTATTTCCTGGTTGGGTGCGGTTATATTCACGCCTTATCTCGGCTACTTGATACTTAAAGTCAAAGATAACGCCGCCCAGCGCGACCATTTCGATACCCCGTTCTACCACCGTCTGCGCGGTTGGCTGGATTACTGTTTGGAACAGCGCGGCAAAGTCATCGTCGCTACGGTGGCGCTGTTCGTTATCGGCGTTGCGACCTTAAGCCAAGTCCCGCAACAGTTTTTCCCGCTGTCGAATCGGCCGGAGTTGATTGCCGATCTTTGGTTGCCGGAAGGCAGTTCGATCGCGCAGACCGAACACATCGCCAAGCGCCTGGAAACTATCCTGGCTAACGATGCGGACGTGCTGAATTACGCGGCTTATATCGGCGGCGGCAGTCCGCGCTTTTTCCTGCTGATCGTCCAGCAACTGGCCAACAGCAATCTGGCCGAAGTTGTCGTGACGACCCGGAACACGGCCGCCCGAGAACGGGTGATGCAGCGTATCAGGCAGGCTTTCGCTGCGGATTTCCCGGAAGCGCGTGGGCGCGTTATGCGCCTGAACATCGGGCCGCCTATGGATTATCCGCTGGTGTTTCGGGTGATCGGCGAGGACGCCGAAATGGTTCGAAAAATTGCCGACCAAGTAAGCGACGTGGTGCGGGCCAATGTCAATACTGTCGATGTCAACGACGACTGGCACGAACGCATTCCTTCGCTCCGTTTGGCGCTGGACCGGAACAAGGCACTGGCGCTGGGCGTATCGGTCGCCGGTCTGTCCCAAGCCTTGCAAGCGCATTACAGCGGCGTTCCGGTCGGGCAGTTTCGAGAGGCGGATAAACTGATCGACATTGTCTGGCGGGCGCAGCAAAACTTTCGCATCGCCGCCGATGAACTGCCGGATATTAATGTTCCGAGCGCAACCGGCCGATGGCTGCCGCTGGCGCAATTGGTCAGCACCGAAATAAGCTTCGAAGACGGCATTCGCTGGCGGCGCAACCGCTTTCCGGCGATCTCGGTGCGCGCCGATGTGGTGGACGGCCTGTTGGCTCCCGATGTCGCCTCGCAAATCCAGCCCAAACTGGAAGCTATCCAAAACCGCTTGCCTTTCGGTTATTCGATAGAAACCGGAGCGGCGAAAGAAGATGCCTGGATTGCCCAAAAATCGATCCTGATCTGGATTCCGGCGGTTATCGTCGTTACCCTGATTTTATTGATGCTGCAATTGCACAGTTTATCCCGGACCTTGCTGGTGTTCGTCACCGCACCGTTGGGCGTGATCGGCGCGGCCTTTGCGCTGATGCTGTTCGATCAATCCTTCGGCTTTGTGGCTTTGCTGGGCGTTATTGCGCTCTCGGGCATGATTATGCGCAATTCGGTTATTTTGGTTGACCAGATTGAGCAGGATGAAAAGGCCGGATTGGATCTTCGCAGTGCGATTATCGAATCAACCGTCCGCCGCTTTCGGCCGATATTATTGACTGCGGCGGCGGCCATTCTGGCGATGATTCCTTTATCCCAAAACGATTTCTTCGGACCGCAAGCTATCGCCATTATGGGCGGGCTTACGATAGCGACCTTGCTGACGGTATTCTTTCTGCCCGCGCTTTATGCGGCTTGGTTCAAGGTCGAGCGCGGCTCGATAAAGAGGGGGCGCGCCGATGATGCATCGAATGAGACATAATTTCAGCGTTCTATTGATGCTGCTAACTCTTGGCGGCTGTACGCCGACCCGAGTCAGCGATAAGGTAGCTTTAGTTATCCCCAAGGACTGGCATCATGCCGGCTCGGTTAAAACGTCTTCCACGGATTTAAAAACCTGGTGGACGCATTTTCGCGATCCGCTGTTAAACGACCTGATTGCTCAGGCGCTGGCCGCCAATCACGATATTAAAATCGCCAAAGCCCGAGTACGCGAAGCCGCGGCTATAGTTACCGTCGCCGAATCGGCGCTTTATCCCGCTATTGGGCTGTTTGCGTCGGGCGGGCGGGAAAAAAAGATAGACCGGATTATCGGCGTACCCGGCAAGCAAGGCATCGAACTGAACACGCCGACAGCCGATGCGGTCAGCGGCGGCTTGGCCGCGCAGTGGGAAATCGATTTGTTCGGCGGCAGGCGACTTGAAGCGGAAGCCGCATCCGCTCAAGCGCAAGGCAGCGAAGCAACGCTACGGGCGGTGCAGGTAGGTTTGTTGGCTCAAGTGGCGAGCAATTACCTGGAATTGCGCGGCGTGCAAAAACGACTCGCTATCCTGGTGCAGAACATAGACCTGCAACGAGAGCAACTGCGGGCCTTGCAAGTCTTTCATCGCTCCGGCCTCGTCGACGCGGCCGATGTTGCCCGACAGGAGGTTTTTCTGCACAGTACCGAAGCGGCATTGCCGCTACTCAAACTATCTGAGGCGATGTTGATGCATCGGCTTGGGGTATTATCGGGCAATCTTCCGGATAATCTGGAACAGCGGCTGGTTCAGGCGGTTGAGCAAGCCCCGGTCGCGCCCGGCATTCCTCACTTACTGCCCGCGACTTTATTGTCACAAAGACCCGATTTGCGTCTGGCGCAAACCGAAGTCAGCGCGGCGGCGGCTCATCTGGGGGCGGCGCGCGCCGATTTATTTCCCAAACTGATATTATCCGCAAGCGGCGGTTTCGGCGCCTTGGCGGCCGGAGGTTTTCCAAGCCTGGCGGAGAGCGTTTATACGCTGGGTTCCGGTCTGAGTGCGCCGATCTTTAATGCCGGACGCATACGGGCGCACATTAGCGCCGTCGATGCACGGCTGGATCAGGCGGCGGTAAATTATGAAAAAACCTTCCTGCTGGCTTTGGAAGAGGTTGAAAACGCTTTCGTCGCGCATACCGCGTCGGTAGAGCGTTGCAAACAACTGTCCGAAGCCGGAATAGCCGCGGACCGGGCTTACCGGCGGACAGTTGCGTTATACCGGAATGGCGCGAAAGACTATGTGTCCGTGCTCGACAGCCGACATAACAAACTGGCGATAGAAGATGAACGCGCTAAAGCCGAAACCGCACGGCATGTTTCGATAGTGTCGCTTTATCGCGCCTTCGGCGGAGGTTGGGATGGGTAAATGTTTTTAGAATGCCGGGCATGAGGCTAAAACTCGTTGCCTGAAAGGAGATAAGCGGAAGAAGTGAAACCGCGAGATCAGCCTGAAAGAAGCATACCGCGGATGTGGCACGTAAAAATTGAGTCTTGGATGCTAGAACAAGCCGAAATTGAGTTTGTGCCCGCTTAGAGCGTTCAATGTTTGCGAATTGTTAAATGAATTACTTGTCAGGCGTAAAGCGTCGAGATACACTTTCTTATGATTAAGAGCTTTCGCCACAAAGGCATTCAACAATTTTTTGAAACCGGTTCGAAAGCCGGTATTGCAGCTGAACACGAGACGAAATTGGCGAGACAATTGATGTTACTTAATGCCGCCAAAGCTCCACTTGAAATGGATGTTGCAGGCTGGAAACTACACCAACTAAAAGGTGAGCTGGCCGAACATTGGGCCGTAAAAGTAAATGGCAATTGGCGGCTCACTTTTACGTTTGAAGGCGAAGATGCAATCTTGGTCGATTATCAAGACTATCACTAACAGGTGTTCAATATGACTATGTTTAATCCGCCCCATCCGGGCAGTATTTTAAAAGAAGATGTATTACCCGAGCTGGGTATCGGTGTAACAGAAGCGGCCGCACAGCTTGGCGTATCGCGTGTTGCTTTGTCTCGTGTTGTCAATGGGCGCGCGGCTATCAGTGCGGATATGGCGATTCGCCTTGAAGCCTGGATGAATGGCCCGACTGCTGAAAGCTGGGTGCGTATGCAAGCCGAATACGACCTCTGGCAAGCCCGACAAAAACCACGGCCCAACATTAAGCCGGCTCGAATCCCCCATGCAGCCTAATAGCAGCATAATTAAGTTATTTTAAGGATGTGCATGATGGATTCTTTGTTTTTGAAATCCCCCGGAGCTTTAAAGCGAACGCCGATCAATAAGCGCGCAGAAGAAAAGGTCTTGGAGGCAGAACTTAGCATCAAGGATATAGCGCTTCTTCGATACATTGATGATAGGGATAAACAAAAGGTGCTGATTGGCATCAATGCAATAACCACTATTTATGGCGTATCCGATTGCATCATTTACGGGCGCTAGATTTGCTCTGAAACCATAACTGGGTTCAAATTGGAGAACCCATAATAACCAAAGCCGGGTAACACCGGCTTTTTTGTGCCTGAATTGTTGGCAAGTGTTGCGGGTGTTTTTATATAGATTAAATATTTACGGTTAGGCCTAAGCTATTGAGTAAATGCGGTTACATACTGGTTACATGACGCTGAAAACAAAAAAGGCCTTACCAAGATAAACCGGTAAGGCCTTGAAAGTATTGGTGGGACGTCAGGGATTCGAACCCTGGACCCATGGATTAAGAGTCCACTGCTCTACCAACTGAGCTAACATCCCAATTGCATGATCAACAATTCCGAGCAATTCTAAAGGATTTATTCGCTAAATCCAAGAACAAAATGCCTCGGCCCTACACGCAGAGCCTGTTCTGTAAGGTCTTTACGGTATTTGCCCCAGCGCTTGGGATAATTCCAGACTGAAATCGCTAAGCACTTTACTGAGCGCTTTGACGGAAGACGGATACGACGAATCACCCAGTGTGTGTTCGATTTTCGAGTGGCCGTTGCGTAGTAAGGCATGGTTTTTTTCATCCATGATCGCCCAATTGGCTTCAAGGTTTACGCTTTGTTCGGGGCGGGTATCGAAGCGGATAAGGTCTATGATGATGCGATAATCCACCGCTCCGTAGGCGCTCCAGGGATACGTCCTAATCAAATCGTTGCTTTGCAAGGTCGCCAGATTATGGCTTATGACCTGTGCGACGCTGTCTTTTAACGGCGCTGCCCATTGATGGAATTCGGCGATGGTGACGCTGTTATCCGGGGTTCGGGTGACGATTTGCTTGCGCTCCAATAATGTCGGTATCGATACCGGACCGATGCCGATTTGGCGTTTTTTTTCCGTTACGGTTGACGATGCAGGCGCTTCGCTGAGCGCTTCCAGCACATAAAAATGGGTGGGCGGCGTTGACATGCAGGCCGATAGCAGGGTTGCGGCCGATACTGCGATGAACCATTTTGAGAGTGGATTTGCCATAGTTACTGCTCTGTTTTGCCGCGAATTAATGAATTGGGATTTTGTTCCAGGTAATCGGTCAGTTGCTTGACCGAGCTTGCCGCCTGGGTCAGTTCTTGCAGCAATTGCTCCAGCTCGTAGTGGGTGGTGGAGCCGGGTTCCAGCGCGTTTAAGACTTGATGCGCGGAAGCCATGGTTTTGTCGGCGGTATCCAGTGTGCTTTGCGCGGTGGTCAACATCCCGGTCGCCGCTTTGGAGGTGCCTTGCAGCGATTGCAGGGTTTTATTGGCCTCGGCGGTCAAATCCTCCAGCGGTAGTTTGGCGATTTTATCCATAATGATGTTGGCGGAATGGGTAAACTGATCCAACGAACTGGCGGTGGTCGGAAACTCCGGATAAATGCTTTTGTTGTCGCTTAACACGATCTTGCTTTTCGGATGAAAATCAAGATCGACCAGCAACTGCCCGGTCAATAGGCTGCCGGTCTGCAATTGCGCGCGCAAACCTTTTTTAATCAGTTGCTCCATGACGTCCTTATCGCTGATGTTTTTTTCGTTATTGATTTCCTTGATACGATCCGGCTCCAGTTCCACGGTGACCGGAATGTGGATTTCAGCAGTCTTTTTGTCCAGCTCCAGGTTGATGTCGGTGACTTTGCCGATGGCGATACCGCGCAACTGCACCGGCGCGCCTACGGTTAAGCCGCGAACCGAGCCGTTAAAATACATGACGTATTTTAAGGTGTTTTGATAAACAATCTGGGTCGATAGCGTGTAGGTGTCGTACAGCGGAAAAACGCTGTTTTCGGTTTGGATGTCTTCAACCTTATCCTCAGCCGAGGCGCGAAAAGCAATGCCGCCGCTTAATAAGGAAATTAACGGGCCGGTGCGGACTTTAAAGCCATCGGCCCCGGCGGATAAATCGATGCCGCTGTCTATCCAAAAACGGGTATTTTTTCTGACGAATTGATCGTAGGGTTTGTTGATAAACACGCTCAAGCGTATCGCATTGGCTTCATCGGATAATTTGTGGCTGAGCACTTCACCGACGGTGATGCCGTGAAAATTAATCGGGGTGCCCGGTTTCATGGAGCCGAGATTATTGGTTTCCAGAATGAAGTGGGTGCCTTCGGCGTTGTTTTTGAGCAAGGGCGGAATGCTGAGTCCGGTAAAATGGTCTTGTTTGTCGCCATCGCCGGGTTTAATTTCGATATAAGGTCCGGACAGCAAGGTTCCCAAGCCTGAAATGCCACCCAAGCCTACTTGCGGACGCACCACCCAGAACAGGGTGTTTTTTTTCAAATAACCGGCCGCCGTGCTGTTCATTTGCGCGGTCAGCAAAATGGTTTTTAAATCGTCACTGATGGAAATGGCAGTGACTTTGCCCACTTCCACATCCAAGTATTTGATTTTGGTTTTATCCACTTCCAAACCTTCCGCAGTCGGAAAGCTGATGGTGATAACGGGGCCTTTTTCACTATACGATTTGGCAATTAACCAGCCGCTGACCAGCAGCGCAATCAAGGGCAAAAGCCAGACCACAGGCCATTCGGTTTTTTTATTGATGGTCACTTCCGACGCATCGAGGTCGATAAAGTCATTCATTTTAGTCTTGCTTATCCCATAGTAATCTTGGATCGAAAGTTTTGGCGGCAAACATGGTTAACACCACCACCGCAGCAAATGCGGTGGCCGCCGGTCCCGCGATCACTTTTGCCACGCCTTCCATATCGACTAAAGACACCAGAATCGAAATCATAAAAATATCCAGCATCGACCAGCGACCGACAAAAGCGATAATACGGTACATCATAGTCCATTTCTTGGGATGGGCTTGCCAGCGATAATGCACGTTAAGCAGCAATAAACCGATGCCCAGCAGTTTTAACAACGGCACCAAAATACTGGCAACCAGAACCAACAGGGCTACGGGCACCATACCGCCGTTAATCAGCGCAAAAATGCCGCCGATAATGGTGTGCGGTTCGCCGACGCCTAAGCGGGTATAAGTCATGATCGGAAAAATATTGGCCGGGATATACAGGAAAAAGGCGCTTAACAGCAAGGCGGCGGTGCGTTGGAAGCTGTTGGGCAAGCGTGGATGCAAGCGGCCGCCGCATAACGGGCAGTGATTATTTTGCTCGGCTTGTTTCGATAAACAACCGCAATCATGGCAGCGGATAAAGCCCTGAGCCAGGGCGGTCTTTTGGGAGGTCATGGTCTTAATCGCCCGATGTGCCGCCAGAACAGCGTCTTGTCCAGGCTGCTGGCCAACATACCGGTTACAATCAGTAGCGCAACAAATGCGTAAAGCCCGAGGCTGAAGTGAAGCTCGGCCATTGATGCCAGTTTTACGCCGGCGACAATAATGCCCAGCATATAAATCTCCAGCATCGCCCATTCATCGATGTGTTGCAACCAGCGCATCCACTGCGCCAAATGCCGGTTCGGTCGATTAAAATAAAGATGAGAACTGATCAGTAAAGACAAAATAATGTTTAACAGCGGAAACAAAATGCTGGAAAAAAACACCAGCACCGCAACGCCCCACATGTGTTCTTCAACCAGCATCACCACGCCCGACCACAAGGTACCGTCTTTAGTCGTACCCAACACTTTGATACCGATCAGCGGCATCAGATTGGCCGGGAACATCAAGATCAATCCGGCTATAGACAAGGCAAAAACGCGCTCAATGCTTTGTTTGCGCGGCCGTTGCAATAGATAACCGCAACGGGGGCAGTGCGCCTTGTCGCCGACCACGGGGGCGGCGGGATTCAGCAATAAATCGCACTCGGGGCAAGCGATGAGGTTGGTTGGGGTCATGTGGCGATTGAGATGAGTCCAGTAAAAATAAAACGCATAGGCTTATGATAAACCAAGGCACATCATAAATAATCTACGTTACGGCGTTTTTAAGCCCTGATAGTTACGGCTCTTGTTTTCGCTCATGGTGAGTTTGATGTAGCGATCCTTATCCTTATCCTTATCCTTAGCTCAGAGCCGCTACGACCCGTCCCCAATCGCCCGCACGGCTGCCGGTCAGCAAAATCCCTAGTCAAACACTTCCGCATCTTTAAGCAATTTGCCCTCTTTATCTTTACCCGACAAAATAGGTTCGGCGTTTATCGGCCATTCAATGCCGATAGCCGGGTCATTCCACAAAATGCTGCGTTCATGCTCCGGCGCCCAATAGTCGGTGGTTTTATAAAGAAATTCCGCCGATTCGCTGATAACCACGAAGCCGTGCGCAAAGCCTTCGGGTATCCACAACTGGCGTTTATTGTCGGCGGAAAGCGTTACCCCGACCCAACGGCCGAAGGTCGCCGAATTTTTGCGAATATCGACCGCCACGTCAAACACCTCGCCCGCAACCACGCGCACCAGCTTGCCTTGAGCTTGCTGAATTTGGTAATGCAGGCCGCGCAGAACATGTTGGGCGGATTTCGAATGGTTATCTTGAACAAAATGGGCGCTGGCGCCGGTCAGTTCTGCAAAGCGGCGGGCATTGAAGCTTTCGTAAAAAAAACCGCGGTCGTCGCCGAAAACCTTGGGTTCGATGATGAGTACGTCGGGTATCTCGGTAGTATGAATTTGCATGGTGTAGGTATTTTATAAGGTTGGATTTGAAATAGCTTTAGATCAGCAAGCCAGATGCGATTATATTCCGGTTTTATTGGGACAGGACAGCTCGATAGCCGCCTATTTGACCAACGATCAAACCCCCGCAATAAAGCCCACCGCCTCGATACCGGCAATCGCACAGCGTTCGTCCTGATCGGAAATATCGCCGCTGATGCCGACTGCGCCGATCAGATTATTTTTGGTATCGCGAATCAAAACGCCGCCCGGAACCGGCATGATTTTCCCCTCCGCCATATTGATCAACGCATTCATAAAATCGGGCCGTTCTCCGGCAACGCTGGCCAAACTGCGCGAGGAGATGCCCATGCTGACCGCGCCCCAGGCTTTAGCGGTGGCGATTTGCTGTCTGATCATGGTCGCGCCGTCTTCGCGCTGCATGGCTTTTAAATGGCCCGCCTCATCTAAAACCACCACGGTAATCGGCGCCATATTGAGTTTACGGGCTTTATTGGTCGCGGTATTTATGATGATATTGGCTTTTTCGAGTGTTAGTGCTTTCATGGGTTGTACTCTTCTTGTTGAAGTTGTTGTTATTTTAATAGCGGCAATAGTTGCGGCCATACTCTATCCGCAATAAACGGCTGTCCTTTGGCATTGGGATGCACCCGGTCCGCTTGCATCATGTCCTTGTCCAGTGCGACATCTTCCATGATGAAAGGTACATAGGGAACGGCCAGTTCGGCGGCTAACTGCGGGTAAATATTATAAAAAAGATCGGTGTAACGCTTACCGTAACTGGGCGGGATTTTCATGCCCAGCAACAAAACCTTGGCGCCGGCTTGTTGCGCCCGGCGGGCGATTTCGGCAAGATTGCTTTTTATCAAGGCCGGAGCCAAGCCGCGCAGGCCGTCATTAGCGCCCAGCTCAATGATCACGATGTCCGGTTTGTGCAAGCTTAGAGCCCGGTCTATCCGCGCCAAGCCACCGGCCGTGGTATCGCCGCTGATGCTTTCATTGTGGATACTGTAAGCGCCGCCTGTTTCATTCAATTTTTGCCGGACTAAGGCAACCCAGCCCTGCGAGACTTCAATTCCGTAACCGGCACTGATACTATCTCCCAATACAACAATGGATTTGGCCGTAGCGGTCATCGACATTAACGAAATAATTATGGCAAATAAAAGCTGGGTCATTATGCAAACTCAATCGGTAAACAACATTATATCCTCGGAAAACCTGAGTAAATCGGTCAACACGTCCGAAGGAAAGCTGCATATCTTGTCATCCATAGATTTGATAATCAAATCCGGTGAGAGTATTGCCATCGTCGGCGAGTCCGGTTCGGGCAAATCGACCTTAATCAGCCTGCTGGCCGGGCTGGATACGCCGAGTTCGGGCTCTATTTTTTTGAACGGCAAATGTTTGACTTTAATGGACGAAGACGGCAGGGCGGCGATGCGCAACGAACTGATCGGCTTTGTGTTTCAGTCGTTTCAATTGCTGCCCGGATTGACCGCGCTGGAAAACGTGATGCTGCCGTTGGAATTAAGCGGCGACAAAAACGCCGAAGCGGCCGCTATCGCGTTATTGGACAGAGTCGGTTTGTCGCACCGTTTATCGCATACGCCGCAGAAACTGTCCGGCGGCGAGCAACAGCGCGTGGCTTTGGCCCGAGCCTTTGTCACGCGGCCCGCGATTTTATTTGCCGACGAGCCGACCGGAAATCTGGACAGCAAAACCGGGGCGCATATTATCGATTTGCTGTTCGAGCTTAATTCCGAAAATAAGACCACGTTAATTCTGGTGACGCATGACCAAGCTTTGGCGGCGCGCTGTCAACGCACGATTAAGTTGGATTCGGGGCGGGTTGTGGCGGGTTGATGTTCAGGGGGATTACAGAGTTGCTGATGGGTATTTGAGCTGGGACCATTGCCGTATTTGTTGCGACCACGCTTGCGGCACAATCTTTCCATTCTTTAAGGGGGGCGATTTTTATTTTCAGTCCTAGGTTCTTTCAAAGTTCGCCTCAATCTGTAAAATGACGTAGCTCTTTGCTTTGGCGTCTTATGAAAACTGACGCCATTCATGACTTTAATGATGGATTGTGTCGGGCAGCTTGTTGAGTTTACCGGTATTTTTGTTGTTTATGGGGTATCGGAAAGTTCAGAATTTTTGCTAATTCTGTTGAAGTCTAACTAGACCGCTATGGACGTCAAACAGTCGAGTTATTTTTTCAGTTCAAATCGATTATAGGGATATGACCTTACAGAATCGCGCCCAAGAGCGGCGCAATAAAATCATCAAAACCGCTTGGTCGGGTCTCGTTGCACGCATCGTTACTATCGCTGTTTCACTGCTGATGGTTCCGTTAGCGATACATTATTTGGGCAAAGAACAGTATGGTCTGTGGGTGGCGGTTTCTTCCTTAATAGCGATGTTGGGCTTCATGGACGGTGGGGCCGGTAACGCCGTTATCAATTTAGTCGCTCATGCCAGCGGCGCTAAAAATCATAACCTTGGCAACATTGTTTCGACCGCTTTTTTTGTTTTAGCGGCGCTGGCATTAACCGGCTGCCTGCTGTTTTTAACGGTATTTCCCTTCGTTCCTTGGGGCAAACTGCTCGGCGTAACGGAAATAAACCCTCACTCGAATTTAGATAGGATTGTGGTCATTGTTGGGCTCTCCTTTTTTTTGAGCATGTTGATAACCTTGGTCGGCAAAATACAACGGGGATTACAGGAAGGCAATCTGGATAATTTTTGGACGGTGGCGGGATCGATTTTATCGTTGCTGTTTGTATATATCGCTATCCAAAAAGACGCAGGCTTGGTGGGGTTTGTCATCGCTTTTCTTAGCGGCCCCCTGCTTGCTTATCTTATGAGCACTATTCACTACCTTTTTTTTCGGCGAAAAGATTTATGCCCGTTACCGGGTAAAGTGGATCGTTCAATCGCAAAAAATCTCTTTGCGGTAAGCGGAATGTTTTTTGTATTGCAAATCGCGGTGATAGTCCAGACGCAAGCCGATAATGTGATTATCGCTAATATGCTCGGCATTGTAGCGGTAACCAATTACTCAATTTGCATGAAATTGTTTCTAATGGTTCCAATGCTGTTTAACTTATTATTGACGCCCCTGTGGCCGGCCTATCGCGAAGCCATTGCCGGTAGCGATATGCAATGGGTGAAACAGATATTTGTTAAATCCATGTATTGGGCTTTGTCTCTTAGTATTCCGGCGGCTGTGGTATTGATAATAATAGGTAGGAAGGTTCTTGAATTATGGATAGGGGAAGATATTACTCCATCAATAGAACTGATAGTGGGATGCGGCATTTGGATGATATTTTGCACCGTGGGAGGAGCATTGGCGGCACTGTTTAACGCGATGCAACTTATAAAAATTCAAATTATTGCGGCGCTATTGACAGCGATATTAAACGTAGCTTTATCAATCTATCTTATTAAAATATACGGTGTGGCCGGCGCCGTATTTGGAAGCGCCATCGCTTGGTTTTTATGCACTTTAATACCTTATCTTATAGTACTAAGAAAAGTATTAATCAAACAAAATCAGGCAATAAATAGTTAGTATTTTGAAAATGTTTTTCGAATATATAATAAATTGTTTGTTCCAAACCAATATATCCAAATCCGGATATTTAAATATCTGACAGTCGCTCGCTACTAATTCATTATTTTAATATTAATCTCGAATGCCGATGCAACAGATACAAAGGAAGCCGTATATTGGCGAACTTACCGATAGAAGAAATATAATCCCCGTTATTTTGTGGACTGTACCGTTATTGCAAGGAATCATGTAAAAAATATTATGTTTAGCTACCTTAAAAGATTATTGAATTTGCTAATTGATTATCCGTCAAAAATAGTCGTCTCTCGCTATCCGAACGTTGAAATATCCGACACTGCCTATATTGGAGCGTACCGGAATTTGCGCTTAAATTATGGCGGCAAGCTGAAAATTGCCGATCATTCGCTGATCCATGCCACCATTGTCATTGAACGCGTTGAAGCCTCTGTGCTTATCGGTGCGAGAACATTTATCGGCGCCAGTACAATAACAGCGGCAAATGAAATTATAATTGGCGACGATGTTTTGATTTCCTGGGGATGTACGCTGATTGACCATAATGCCCATTCAATAGCTTGGAGTCAGCGTTCCAATGATGTTACCGATTGGCGAGAGGGAAAAAAGAATTGGCAAGATGTGGTTAAGGGAAAAATTTATATTCACAATAAAGCGTGGATAGGCGTCAATGCGATGATTTTAAAAAATGTTTCTATCGGCGAGGGAGCCATCGTTGGCGCGGGGAGTGTGGTGACCAAAGATGTTCCGGCCTGGACCATTGTGGCTGGCAACCCTGCGAAAATAATCAGATTGATTCCGGAAGATGAGCGATAACAACGTGACCTTTACAAAAAACACTTATATCCCTGTCGCTTTATTTAATCGCGATTTCAATTCATTTACGGAACAACTTCGATGAAAAAGGCCCAGCATGGGGTAGATGCAAACATGAAATGCCCTGTCTGTTCGGGCCTAATGAAGGCCTGCTTTACAGCGCAGGTTCTTAATCAATATAACGCTCAATACGAAGTTTGCAATGAATGCGGTTTTTTGCGTGCCCATGAACCCCACTGGCTTGAACACGCTTACTCAAGCGCAATCGCTCAGGCCGATACCGGCTTGGTCATGCGGAATATCGCTATTGCTTGCAAACTGGCTGCGGTATTGTATTGGGTGCTTAATGAGCGCGGCGGCGGCCGCTATCTGGATGCGGCCGGTGGCTATGGGATGCTGACTCGATTGATGCGCGATTTCGGTTTTGACTTTTATTGGCACGACAAATACTGCACTAACTTGCATGTACCCGGCTTCGACTATAAGCCCTCGTATGGCCCTTGCGGCGCCGTTACCGCAATGGAGGTATTGGAGCATGTAACCGATCCTGTCGCTTTTATAGAAGAAACATTCGCCTTTTCGGGCGCAAATGCATTACTGTTTACGACCGAGTTGTATGAAGGCGCTCCTCCTGAACCGGACTCATGGTGGTATTACACCTTTTCTACCGGGCAGCATATCGGTTTTTTCCAGCGCCGAACTTTACAGGCAATAGCGGACCGATTAGGTTTGCATTTCGCCAGTGCGAACGGCCTGCATATCTTGTCGAAAACAGCCGTCAATGAGCGCTTATTAGGACGAGTGACGAGCCGATGGCTTGCGTTGATTGCGCCGTGGTGGGTGCGCAGGCGCTTGGGCTCCAAGACACTATCCGATCATCATTTAATGCTGGATAAAATCAGCACAGACGAGCAGTCAACACATGAAAATAGCCTTTGATTCACAAATATTCACCTTGCAGGAGTATGGCGGGATTTCCCGTTACGCCAGTAGTCTTGCCGCTCAATTGGCGAGCATGGAAGGGGTGGACGCTCATATCTTTGCGCCTTTTTATATCAATGCTTACCTGGATAAGCTGCCCAAAGGCGTTGTTTCGGGTATAAAAGCGCCGAAAATACCGAACACCAGAATCCCTTTACATTTAAGCAGCTTCTGGCTGGCCCGTAGCGCCATCGCCAAGTTTGCCCCGCAGATCGTGCATGAAACCTACTATGCTGCGAGCCGGGTCGCGCCCAAGGGCGTTTGTTCCGTGGTGACCGTTTACGATATGATTCACGAGCGCTTTCCGTCCGAATTCGCCCAACATCGCCGCACTTCGGAATGGAAACGCATTGCAACGCAAAGAGCGGACCACGTTTTTTGTATCTCGCAAAGCACCCGCAAGGATTTGCTGGAACTTTTCGATGTGCCTGAAGACAAGGTATCGGTGGTTTATATCGGCTTCGACCGCTTGACGCCGACGACCTTGGCAACGCATGAAAACAAACCTTATTTACTCTACGTCGGTAGTCGTGCCGGTTATAAAAATTTTGAAGGATTCTTGCGCGCCTATGCCGGTTCTTCTTGGTTGCTTAATCATTTTAATATCGTGTGCTTCGGTGGCGGCGCATTTTCAAGTCATGAACACCAGCTGTTCGATGAATTGAAGCTTGCTGAAAACCGATTGATACAGCTGGATGGGGATGACGGCAAACTCGCCGATTTTTACCGCGGCGCGGCCTTGTTTGTTTATCCTTCTCTTTATGAAGGATTCGGCATTCCGCCGCTGGAGGCGATGTCGCTGGATTGTCCTGTCGCCTGTAGCAATAACAGTTCTATTCCGGAAGTGGTGGGCGACGCCGCCGAATATTTCGATCCCAACGATATTGAATCGATGCGCGTCGCTATGGAGCGCGTGCTAACTTCAACGGCAAGACGCGCCGAGCTGATTGACCTCGGGGCGGCGCGTTGCACTCAGTTTTCATGGAACCGTTGCGCCGAGGAAACGCTGGCTGTGTATAGGCGCTTGATATGAAAAAAGCGTTGATTTGCGGCATCAGCGGCCAAGATGGTGCTTACCTCGCGCAACTGTTGTTGGATAAAGGCTATGAGGTGTGGGGCACATCCAGAGATGCGCAAGTGGCCGGCTTTGGTAATTTGGTTTCGCTGGGCCTTAAGAAGCGGGTGCACTTACTGTCAATGGCGCCGAATGATTTTCGGAGCGTACTCACCGCGCTTACCCGTAGCGAACCCGATGAAATATACCATCTGGCCGGCCAAAGCTCGGTCGGCTTGTCTTTTGAGCAACCGGCGGAAACCTTGGAAAGTATTACTCTGAGTACTTTAAATCTGCTGGAAGCCATTCGCTTTTTGGGCAAGCCTATTAAGTTTTATCATGCCGGATCGAGTGAATGTTTTGGCGATCATGGCTTGCAAGCCATTACCGAAGAAACCTCCTTTCGCCCACGCAGCCCTTACGGGGTGGCAAAGTCCTCCGCCCATTGGCTGGTTGCAAATTATCGCGAGGCTTATGGTTTATATGCCTGCAACGGTATTTTATTCAATCACGAATCACCGTTACGGCCCGAGCGTTTCGTGACCCAAAAAATTGTTTCGGCGGCTTGTCGAATTGCACAAGGCTCTTCGGAAAAACTGACCTTGGGGCGGCTTGATATTATGCGCGATTGGGGTTGGGCGCCGGAGTACGTAGACGCAATGTGGCGCATGTTGCAGCAAGATCGTGCTGATGATTACATTATTGCGACAGGCGAGGCTAATTCGCTTGAAGATTTTGTGGCCGAAGCATTTGCGGTGCTGGGTTTGGATTGGCGTGATTATGTGAACGTCGATCACTCCTTGTTTCGCCCGACCGATCTCGCAAGGAGCCAGGGCTGCGCCGATAAGGCTTTCGATAAACTGGGCTGGCGGGCAAGGTTTAAAATGCGCGATGTTGTGCGCAAGATGATAGAGTGTGCGCAAGCGGATTCCTTGTTGCGCCATGACTAAGAGCGGCTCATTAATTTCGGGCATTGTAACCGCTTTCAATGGCTCGGCTACGTTGTAAAATGTATTGATAATATCATGCCCCAAGTCATTACCCTCCCAACAGTAAACACTTTTAGGGAAACACAAAAAATGAACTACCTGAATAATAGAATTTCTATTGATCCTGATATTTGTAATGGAAAACCAACGGTGAGAGGAAAAAGAATCACTGTGCAAACAATTCTTGAATTTCTCAGCGCAGGAGAAAGCCGGGAAAATATACGCAAACAATACCCTTCTTTAACTTCAGACGATATTACTTCCTGTTTGCCGGCGGACTATAGTGATGAATACAAATTAAAGACAGAATTGAAGGCATTGATTAAACATGCATAACCATCATTATTCCGGCTTTCAGTCAAAGTTCGAACACAGCTATTTAATTATTGCGATGGCTGAAGGAGAGGTTGATTGAAAATAGATTCAACCTCGGTACGCTCTGCAGTAGCAAACGATTCCGTGCACGACTCCGACGTTCGTTTACCGTCCGGCAGGGTTACAAATGGCGGCTTACGCTCCCGCGACATCTATAAGCATTCATTGCCGGGTAAGCCGTTAATCTCGGTAATTACCGTAGTATTTAATGGCGCGGAAACGTTAGCGGACACCATAGAAAGCGTTATTAAACAACGCTATGACAATATTGAATATATCGTTATCGATGGCGGTTCCAGCGATGCGACGGTTGATATTTTGAGACAATACGATCATGTTATCGATTACTGGATCAGCGAGAAAGACAGCGGAATCTATGACGCCATGAATAAAGGCATAGCGCTTTGTTCCGGGGAGTATGTGGGCATGCTGAATGCGGACGATCTATTTTTCGGAGAAAATGCAGTGTTGGATATAGCGGACAGATTTCGCGAAACGAACGTGGATGCTGTTTTTTCCTGTCTGAATATTGTCGATCGCCATAATCTTGAAAAAATACGACGAAAGTATCGGGTTGCGGCCTTCACGCCTACCTTTTTGCGCATCGGCGTAATGCCCGCCCATCCTACCTTTTATTGCAAAAAGTCGTGTTATGAAAAAACCGGGATGTATAAAACAGACTATAAAATCGCAGCCGATTTTGAGATGCTGGCGCGGCTGCTCATTAAGCAAAAAATATCGTGGTCATTTATTGATAAGGTTATGGTGATTATGCGTTCCGGAGGCTTGAGTAACGGCGGATTGATGACCAGCATTACGCTGAATCGGGAAATCGTCAGAGCGTGTAAAGACAATGGTTTATATACCAACTGGTTCTTTCTGGCGCTGAAACTTCCTATTCGATTGTTTGAGTTAGTGCGGTGAGTTCGGGCCTATGAAAGTATTAATCTCGGGAGCTTCCGGTTTTATCGGTCGGCCGCTTTGCGCCGAGTTGCTTCGGCAAGGGCAATCCGTTCGCGCGGCGGTGCGTTTGGCGCGTTCCGACAATTTGCCGGTCGAACATGCCGAAACGGTGTCAATCGGCGAAATAAACAACGAGACGGATTGGACCGAGGCGCTGATCGACATCAAGGTGGTCGTTCATCTTGCCGCGCGCGTGCATGTGATGAAAGATAACGCCGTCGATCCATTGGATGAATTGCGTAAAGTGAATGTTGACGGCGCCTGGAATCTTGCCCGGCAGGCCTGCGATGCCGGTGTGCAACGCTTTATTTTTATCAGTTCGATTAAAGTGAATGGCGAATCGTCGCCCTTGGGTCGGCCTTATAAGCCTGAAGATCGACCCGCGCCGATCGATTGTTACGGCATTTCCAAATGCGAAGCGGAACATGCGTTGCGGCAATTGGCCGATGAAACCGGCATGGAAGTGGTGATCATTCGCCCGCCCTTGGTTTACGGGCCCGGCGTGAAGGCCAACTTTCACAGCATGATGTACTGGTTGAATAAAGAAATCCCGCTGCCTTTGGGCGCGATTCATAATAAGCGCAGCTTTGTCGCATTGGATAATTTGATCGACTTGATCGCCACCTGCATCGATCATCCGGCCGCCGCCAATCAGACCTTTTTGGCCGGAGACGGCGAGGATCTGTCTACCACCGAATTGCTGCAACGTTTGGGCGAAGCTTTGGGCAAGCCCGCCAAACTGTTCTCCCTGCCTATCCGAATGTTAAAAGTCGGCGCTCTATTGCTGGGCAAGCGCGACATGGCGCAACGTTTATGCAATTCGCTTCAAGTCGACATCACCAAGGCGCACGACCTGTTGGGTTGGCGACCGCCCGTCACTGTGGATGAGGCCTTGAAAAAAACCGCAGCGGACTTTTTGCAAAAAATATAAACCCGTTTAATTGCGATAAGTTCAAGCGGAGTCATTCAGTTTATTTCCCGTCCAACAAGTTTATTGCGACTCGCGGAAGTTTTTGGCTCATCGTTTTACGCTGCCTGCGGCTATAGGCCGTCAATTATTAAAAGAGGTATAAATGGTTTTTGGGTGGTTTCTTGTGCTGACCGGTGCAATATCTTGGGCGCTGACCGGATTTTTACGCCGCTATGCCTTGGCGAAGAACTTAATCGACATTCCTAATGAGCGCAGTTCGCATTCGCTGCCGACGCCTCGCGGAGGCGGTGTTGCTATTGTGGCCGCCTTTCTGGCGGTGGTGCCGGTATTAAACCGGTTCGATTGGCTGTCTAACCCGGTATGCCTGGCTTTATGGGGCGCGGGCGGCATCGTTGCGCTAACCGGTTTTCTGGATGATCACGGCCATATTGCCGCGCGTTGGCGCTTGTTGGTGCATTTTGCCGCCGCCGCTTGGGGGCTTTATTGGTTGGGCGGATGCCCCCCTCTTGTCGTTTTCGGCTATGTGCTGGATTTGGGCCGGCTTGGCTTGCCGGCGGCGGCGATTTATATCGTTTGGTTATTGAATCTGTACAATTTCATGGACGGCATTGATGGCTTGGCCGGTATTGAGGCGATTACCGTGTGTTGCGGCGGCGCTTTGACGGTATGGCTGGTTGCGCCGGAGTCAAATGCTTGGCTGTCGCCGCTGCTGCTGGCTATCGCCGTCTTAGGCTTTCTTTTTTGGAATTTTCCGCCCGCGCGTATTTTCATGGGCGATGCCGGTAGCGGTTTTTTGGGTATTACCTTGGCCTTGCTTTCGCTACAGGCGGCCTGGATTGAACCGAGGTTATTCTGGGTGTGGTTGATTTTATTGGGCGTGTTTATCGTTGACGCCAGCGTTACCTTATGCCGCCGGGTATTGCGCGGCGAAAAGTTTTATGAAGCGCATCGTAGCCATGCCTATCAATATGCGTCCCGCGTCTGGGCCGCTCATCGCCCCGTCACCTTGGCGATAGGCGCGATTAATGTGTTTTGGTTACTACCCGTCGCCGGTCTGGTTGCACTAGACAAATTGGACGGCATGGTGGGCTTGGCGGTGGCGTATTCGCCGCTAGTATACTTCGCCTATCGTTATAAAGCGGGCGATAGCCGGGCCCAAGCCGGGTCGAGCGAATGAGCCCGATGCATCGTAGCGGAAGCGTTTCGGCACCAAACAGGACCGTTTCATGAGGCCGCACCTGCGCACCTGGTTTATCGCGCTGCCGCGCCCCAAGAAAGCCTTTACCCTGATTAGCGCCGATGTATTTTTTGCGGTGTTTGCGCTGTGGGCGGCGTTTTCCTTGCGCTGGGGAGAGTTTTATTATCCTAAAGACAATGAGTGGTTTTTGTTTGCCGCGGCCCCGGTCATTGCCGTGCCGATTTTTATTAAGCTGGGTTTGTACCGGGCTATTATTCGTTACATCGAAGTCAGGGCGTTATGGACCATCATTCAGGCGACGACGCTGTATGCGCTGGTTTTTGCGTTTGTGCTGCATGAGTCCGGCATCCAAGGCGTGCCCCGGACGGTGTTGCCGCTAAACTGGCTGAACATGATGCTGCTGGTGGGCGGCAGCCGTTTTTTTGCGCGTTGGTGGTTGGGCGAAATCTATTTAAACCTGGGCGGCGGTCGAGGCGTAAAAACCCACAGCAAGAAGAACGTGCTGATTTATGGCGCAGGCAACGCGGGCGTACAGTTGGCTTCCGCATTAAGCTATGGGCGTGAGTTCAGGCCGATCGCTTTCATCGACGACGATGTGCGTTTGCATAAACAAAAGGTCAACGGCCTGCGCATTTATCCGATCCACTCGTTGAGGTATTTGATAGAAAAATATCAGGTGACCGATATTCTGCTGGCGATGCCGTCGGCCAATCGGGCGCGTAAAAGCGAAATTATCCGTTTATTGGAGCCTTTCGCGGTTCATGTGATGTCGATGCCCGGCTTGTCGGATATTGCTCAAGGTAAAGTCACCGTCGATGCGTTACAGGAAGTCGATATTGCCGATCTACTGGGCCGCGATGCGGTGCCGCCGGATCAATCGCTGCTGCATGACAATATTACCGGCAAAGTAGTGATGGTGACCGGCGCGGGCGGCTCCATCGGCTCCGAGCTTTGTCGGCAGATTATCCGCTTGCAGCCGAAATCGTTGATTCTTTTTGAACTCAGCGAATTTGCGCTTTATGCGATAGAAAAAGAGTTGCAGCATTTATTAGCCAAACACTCCGCCTATCCTTATCCGCTCCCCGGCAACATCGACAACGCGGAGCCGATAACGCTTATGGCTCTGTTGGGATCGGTCGAGAACGCCCAACGCTGCGAAAAAATCTGTAATGCTTTCAAGGTGCAAACGATTTATCACGCGGCGGCCTATAAACATGTGCCGATGGTCGAAAAAAATCCGGGCGTAGCGGTCTGGAATAATATTTTCGGCACTTTACGCGTAGCGCAGGCGGCGATAAAAGCCAACGTTGAAACGTTTGTGCTCATTTCAACGGATAAAGCGGTCAGGCCGACCAATACCATGGGCGCGACCAAGCGCTTCGCCGAATTGATTTTGCAGGCCTTGAGTTCAGACCCGGCGAACATTTCCGGCCCCCGTTTTACCATGGTGCGTTTCGGTAATGTATTAGGCTCCTCCGGTTCCGTAGTCCCCTTGTTTAAAGAGCAGATTGCACGAGGCGGGCCGGTCACGGTGACTGACGAACGCATCACCCGCTATTTCATGACCATACCCGAAGCGTCGCAGTTGGTCATTCAGGCCGGCGCGATGGGGCAGGGCGGCGACGTGTTTGTGCTGGACATGGGTGAGCCTATCCGTATTATCGATTTGGCCAAGCGCATGATCCATTTGAGCGGCTTGGAAATTAAAGACGACGAGCATCCCGACGGCGATATCGAAATCAGCTTTAGCGGGTTAAGACCCGGAGAAAAACTGTATGAAGAACTTCTGATTGGGGATAATGTGTCCGAAACCGGACATCCCAGAATTATGCGGGCGCAAGAGCACGTTATTCCCTGGGCCGAACTGGAAAAAATATTGGCGACCTTGGAACAGGCGACACAAGACGATGATTTTGAGCGGGTTAGAGACATTTTGAGCGATACCGTAACCGGTTTCGTGCCGCAATGTGAGATTGAAGATTGGGTGTGGAAAGAAAATAGGCGATGAGTCAATGGATAAATTAACCAGCATGAACGTTTTCGTGCGCGTAGCCAAAGCCGGAAGTTTTGCCGGGGGCGCGCGCGACCTGGATATTTCCAGAGCCATGGCGACCAAGCATATTATGCATTTGGAAGGGGTGCTGGGGACGCGCTTATTCAATCGTACCACGCGCAGCCTAAGCCTGACCGATGTCGGCGCATCCTACCTGGAACGCTGCCAGCAAGTATTGCTTGAGGTTGAGGACATGGAAGCCGCGGTTACGCATTTGCAAACCGAGCCCCGAGGCGTATTACGCATCAGTGCGCCGCCGGTTATCGGCGCAACCCATATCGCCGGCGCGGTGTCTGAGTTTTTGAAAATGCATTCCGATTTGACCGTCGAAATGATTTTACAAAGCAGTCCCGGCGATTTAATCGATGACGGCATCGATCTGGCTATTTCTTTGGGCGCTCTGGATGACACCAGCATGTTTGCCCGGAAATTGGCCAGTTCGTCGCTGATCGTTTGCGGCTCGCCGGATTATTTTGCCCAACACGGCATTCCGCGGACGCCGGAAGATTTGGAAAATCACAGCTGCTTGGTTAATTGGGCGATTGCGCCGAGAAATAAATGGCTGTTCAAAGACGAAGCCGGCTATACCGGAATCACCGTTTCGGGGCGAATGCAGGCCAATGTCGCGGACCCGATACGCATCGCCGCGATTAACGGCTTGGGGCTGGTGATGCTGCCTACCTACATTGTCGGCAGGGATATTGAAAAGGGCAGGCTGAAAGTTGTGCTGGAAAATTACACCTCGCCGCCTTTGGATGTACACGCGATTTATCCGCATCGGAAATATCTATCGGCTAAGGTCAGAGGTTTTATGGATTTTTTGCAGGAATGGCTGGAACATCGGGTTAACCGAACCGGACCGACGGAATGAGCGGCCAAGCGGAAAATACGCGAACAACAACTTCGACAACCAAGCGGAGCGGGGCAATATGCCCATATGCGCCAACTTAAGGAAAAACGGCGGCTGGAGGGGTTATTTAACCCGTCCACACGTTTAAGTGCTCAATACAACCCATTGATAAAAATGTTAAACGTTACGGTCGGGGCGAATGCCCCGACCGGCACCTGTTAACTTTCAATAGCATGGTTCTTAAGTTGGCGCGTATGGGCAATATGCCCCGTCCAGCCTGTATAAATACGGATAAACCGTATTTTTAAAATCCGTTTAAATCCGTCCCAACCAGTGTCATCCGTGTTCCATTATTAAATATCCCATCAATGTCCAAATTAAACCCCCAACAACAAGCCGCGGTTAAAGCGATAGATCACCCCTTATTGGTGCTGGCCGGAGCGGGCAGCGGTAAAACCAGGGTGATTACCGAAAAAATCGCTTACTTGGTCAAACAAGGCTTGCCGGCGCGGCATATTGCGGCGGTGACTTTCACTAACAAAGCCGCGCGGGAAATGAAAAGCCGGGTGTCCAAATTGCTGGATGACAAGCAACAGCGCGGCCTGCGGGTTTCGACCTTCCATTCCTTGGGCCTGGATATATTGCGGGCGGAGTCCAAAACGCTGGGCTATAAAGCCGGGATTACCTTGTTCGACGAGCAGGACAAACACACGCTGCTACGCAACTTGATCAGCCACGGCGCGAAAGATTGCGACATCGACAACATCGACAGCTATTCCCGGCAAATCGGCCAATGGAAAAACGCCTTCGTCACCCCGGAACAATCTTTGACCATTGCGGCGGCAAACGAATACCCGGCCGCGCGTCTTTACGTGGACTTCACCCGCAGTTTAAAGGCCTACAATGCGGTCGATTTCGATGATTTGATTCTGTTACCGGTGTTGCTGTTTCAACAGCACCCGGCCCTTCTGGAAAAATGGCAAAACAAAATCCGCTATTTGCTGGTCGACGAATATCAGGACACCAATATCACCCAATATCAGCTGGTGCGGCTGATTGCCGGTAACTTGGGCCGCTTTACCGTGGTCGGCGACGACGATCAGTCTATTTACGCTTGGCGCGGCGCTCAGCCGGAAAATTTGGCGCAATTGCAAAAAGATTACGCCCGTTTGCAAGTCATCAAACTGGAGCAGAATTACCGTTCCACCGGGCGCATTTTGAAAGTCGCCAACCAGCTGATCGCCAACAATCCCCATGCTTTCGAAAAACGCTTGTGGAGCGAGCTGGGTTACGGCGACCCGCTACGGGTTTTAAGTCATAAAGACGAGCAAACCGAAGCCCAGCAAATCGTCTCCGAAATCATCCATCACAAATTCAAAACCGGCAGCAATTATCAGGACTATGCGATTTTATATCGCGGCAATCACCAGTCCCGCTTATTTGAAAAAGGCCTGCGGGAAAACAACATCCCGTATTTCATCAGCGGTAGCACCTCGTTTTTTGCTTATTCGGAAATCAAGGACATCCTCGGCTACCTGCGCTTGTTTGTTAACCAAGATGACGATGCGGCGTTTTTACGCGTGGTCAACACCCCCAAACGCGAAATCGGCCCGAGCACCCTGGAAAAGCTCGGCGCTTATGCCAACGAGCGCCATATCAGCCTGTTTACGGCGAGCAGCGAATTTGGCTTGAGCCAAAAGCTGTCCGAAAAAGCCATGCACCGGCTGACAAAATTCCGCGACTGGGTTATCGATACCGCCGACCGCATCAACCGGGGCGATACCTTTGCCGTTATCGAACAGTTCATCGATCAAATCGGTTATCCGCAGTATTTAAAAGAAGAAAGCAAAACCAAGGAATCCGCCGACCGTAAACTAAAAAACGTCTACGAGCTGATCGATTGGCTAAAACGCATCGCCGACAAGGAAACCGGCGGCCACATGCCGCTGGCGGAAATCGTCGCTAAAATCATGCTGATGGACATCTTGGAACGCGGCCAGGAAGACGAGGTCAGCGACCAGGTCAGCCTGATGACCTTGCATGCCGCCAAGGGCTTGGAGTTTCCGCATGTGTTTTTGATCGGCATTGAGGAAAATATCCTGCCCCACCAAAACAGCATAGAAACCGATAACATCGAAGAAGAGCGCCGTCTGGCTTACGTCGGTATTACTCGTGCCCAGCGCACTTGCACGTTCAGTTATTGCACCCATCGCAAACGTTACGGCGAAATCGCCGAATGCGAACCCAGCCGATTTTTAAGCGAACTGCCAGAAGACGATTTGGAATGGGTCAACAAAAAACAGCTGGACCCGGAAGTAGTCAAAGAGCGCGGCAAAGCCAGTTTGGCGCATTTGAAAACAATGTTGTCGTAATTGCCGCGCCGATCGGTTAGAATACACGCTACGCGCCCGTAGCTCAGCTGGATAGAGTACAGCCCTCCGAAGGCTGTGGTCGGACGTTCGAATCGTCTCGGGCGCGCCATATAAAACAAGAGCTTATGAGAAATTGGAGGTATTTTTTATGCCTGAAAAAATCTCCTGTGACACTCCTGTGACATTTCTAAAAAAAGCACCGCAACACTTGCCGACTTTACAGGCACAAAAAAGCCGGTGTTACCCGGCAATATGTTCAAGTTGAATGTCTGGTTTTGTTAGGTCGCCATTGCGGTATTTAACCCACGCGCGCGGGGCTGCTGTTGTTTTTGTCCCGCACGTGCGGGACAGACGCAAATCCGGCGTTACTGGGTAAGCTGATTCACGGACGCAGATTTTGCGCTCGTGAATATCACATGATTATCACTTTTCCGAAGCTTGCAAATACGATTTACTTAAGAACAAAGCGTCAAGCTTCGTAGTTTCATCGCCGTACTGCGCACTTTTTATGTGGCAGGCTTCGGTAAAGCGTTCGGTTTTAAGTTTTGAAATGACCGTTGACAAATAGCCTACAGCCCTTATGCGGTATGCGCTTGGCTATTGGAAAATCGTTCGGTATTGGGAAGCTCAGCGGCGTTCAGATTTGCGCACTTAAAAATGTCTTTGAAGTCGTTTTTAATGATGTCAACCCACTGGCTTAGAATTTAAGCCAGTGGGTCATACGGAGCTACCTACTCAGCGTCGGTTTGAATCAATCAAACATCGCATCTAACACGGCTTTTTCAGTCCGCGCCTTTTTCAGCGTGTCGGCTGAGTCGCTGCCAATGACAGACGCTTTCGTTAAACCCGCCATTGCCAAAATCTCTTTAGCTGCTGCCAGGCGTACCGCGTCATTATCCGAGTCCGCCATGATTGCATTAATGGTGCTTATCGCCAGTGCCGCCGATGTTTGAATGGCTGCCCGGCCTGAGTCGATAATTTCGTGTTTCAAACCATTTAGATGAGCAATAAAAGCATCATCAGTTTTTAACCATTGGTGCAGGGTTTGGCGCGTGGTAGCGGTTTTTTCAGCGGCTTCTGTTATGGTTACGCCGGATGCAAGTAATGCCGCTGCCTGTAACTGTTTTGGGGTTAATGCTGCCATTTTGTTACTCCGAAAAATTGTCAGGTTTCGTCCGTTTTCGTAATGCCACCGCCTTTTTTTTCTTGACGGCTTCGCGGGCAACAGCAATTTTGTAGAGGCCATCAACTTGCCTCTCTAAATTTTCGTACCAAGCAATAATTTCTTCGCGCGGCGCTGATGCGTCGATTTCTGGTATTTCAATCATTTCGTGATTTCCATTATTTCAGGTGCTTAGTTAATTCCCGAACTATCAACAGCTTCACTTGCCGCGTTACCGGCAACTCGCCATCAAACGCCGCCCAGCCGTTTACCGCCGACTGAACCCAGGCCGGTACGCCCTTTTTATCAATCCCGGTAGCCAGCATCAGCGCGTTGACATAAAACCCATCCAAGGCTATCACTTGCCGGACACGCGCCTGCTTAACTCGCTTCTTCCCTTGCCGCTGAATATAAAAGGCGATTCGTATCAGTGCGGTATCTGCATACTGTGAATTTATTTCTACAGCCTTGTCATACTCAGGTTGTGAAATTATGTCTACAGGTAAAGATGGCTCAGGCTGTGAATATAATTCTACTGATTCATTACTGTCATCATGTGAAAATATTTCTACACCGTCGTTACTGTCAGCCTGTGAAATTATTTCTACGGCGTTATTAGTTGCCGGGCGCATTCGGTCACAGTGCCATTGATAAATCGCCCTCTTCACATCATCAGGCAGTTTTTTGGTTTTGCTGACAATGCCTAACTCGGCTTTGGCTACCAGTTCAGCTATTCGGTTATTGTTTTTCGGTGAACATCCGTAAAGTTCCGCTATCGCATCGCCCAGCTTACCGACACCGTTATAAATTTGTGAGTCTGTCATTTTGTAATGCCTTGCCACCATGAGCAGCGTTTAAATTAATGTGTGATTTTTTATTTCAGTGCTCAAGTGCTCATGTAGGGCGTTTTTCTAAAGTTTTCTTATATTTTTTTTCCGTGGGACTTTTCGAAAATAGGCTTAAATGAGCACTTGAGCACTGTTTCATCGACCGCTTGCGGTTCTGTAGTTGTCAGAATAATTCGAATTTCCGACAGATAGACCAGCCCAAAGCCTCGCCCCGTTTGACTTGCGGCTACAAAATCCGCGCTCGGACAATCTACGGCTTAGGCCGACACTAGAAGCGGGACGCAACCCGTTATCCATGCACCAATTTTTATAATTGGCGTAAATTTCGGTTGATGATGCTTCGCTACTTGGTGAAAGCTTGCAGCACTCAGACAACCAAGAACCGATTAAGTCTTGCTCCTCCTGATAGCTGTCTGTCGCCTGCTGTATCGTGACCGGAGTATCTTTTAAACCTCGCTGCTGCCAATCAATACAACCTTCAACCATCCACGCCAGAATATGTGGGGCTTCGGCCTTGAGCTTATCCGATAACGCTGCGTCTCGTTCTTCCGGTTTAAACGTGCGCCTAAACGGTATCAGCCGAACCCGCCGCCAGATTCCGTGGTCATTGCCTTTGATAATCGGCTTATGATTACCCAGCATCATCAGTTTAAATTGCGGGGTAAACTGCACAGGCGCGGTGTAGAGCTTCCGAACGGTCATCGTGTCGCCCGATACCAAGCTTTTGATTAATGATTCAGCCAGCGCCGCCCCGTCCTCAGTTTCAGCGCTCATTGCCATCCGTGCGCCTACCAGTTCCGCAAGGTCAGGCGTTGCGCTTCCCGCCGCTCTCTTGGATTCCGTCAGCGTTTCCGAAGCAATAGCGCGGGCATAGTCGCACAGGATGTAACGCAAAATATCACCAAGAACAGATTTACCATTAGCACCCAGTCCGAAGCAAAATATGAATATTTGCTCAGCCGTGGAACCGGTCAGCATGTAGCCACACCACCGCTTAACCCAATCTATCAGCTCCGCATCGTTCCCGAAGATTTGCGTTAAAAAGTCCCGCCAGCGTACCGCCTTGGATGCTTCGCCTATCCTGTCAACACTCAATGACTTGGTGACTAAATCATCCTGCCTTGCCGGTCGTGCTCTGCCTGTGCGTAGGTCAAGAACCTGTTTGGCATGGTCAAATCCAACCTTGAATAAATCAGCGTCCACCGAAGATAGGGACAACCTCACCCGGTCAAAATCTTGAAGCAATGACACGGTAGCCAATACGGTTCTTTCCTTTTGGCTCGTCCTCGACCACTTAGCAAAATATTCTGCATCGGCCAAATGTAAGCCGCCCTCGTTATAAATTTGTTGTGGTAACAGGGTAGCCAGACCGCGCACCGCCGCCCCGTCAACATCCCAAACCCAAGCACTACTGCGCCAATGGAGCCACGCCTTAGCATCATGTACAAAGTGAATATTGCCGCCATGAGCATCTAGCAGGCGCTCAGCGTTGCCTAGTTCAGACAGTGGGCGTGTGCTGTCTGTCCCGTCTCTCGAATCGGTACCACTCAGCGCCGGTGTATTGAATAAAATTTGTGCTATAGGCAACTGCATCACCTTAAAATGATTACGTACCGCATCCAGGCCGTCAGATTGTTCCAGGTCGTTAAAGTCTCCTCCGTCAGCCGGAAAAATTGCCGTGCCTGCTACTGCTTGCGCCGTCTCCGTTGCCTTGGCGCGTCCGGGGTTGCCTTCGGTCTCGGTGTCGTCGTCGCCCGCAATAATAAAAAGTCGCTTTGGGGTATCGCTTCCGCATCGTTTCAGCAATACACTTTAAATTACCCGCCGAAAAACACACACAAACCGCGCTATCTGTTGCCCGGTTTAGACTGTCAGCCGTGGCGAATCCCTCACATAACAGCAATGTAGCGCCGTTCTCAGGATTGCCAATCCAAACATGGCCGCCGCGCATCTTTCCATCCTTAATAAATCGCTTTTGACCGTTTGGGGCAATGCGTTGTAAAGATTGAAGCTGACCGGCCAGACCATAGACCGGAATTAATAAGTTTCCGTGTGAATCAACACGCGCCATGTTCGGCCTGATACCTTTACGCATTAAGTATGAGTGTGATTCAGGAGCCAGCGCCGATGCTTCCCATTCTGTCAGCGCTTTGGCCGCCGCTTGTTGGTAATCGGCTTCTTTTTCCAGCTTCCGCGTCTTATTCGCCGCTATGCAATCCCGCTTAAACTTCGCCTGCTCAGCTTCATTGAATGGCTTATCCCGTGCTTCTTGCCACGTATGCCGCTCTCCTGTGCGATTACAGCCAAACGTCGCGCCTTTACCATCAGCGAATTTAAAAACCCATCCGGCCTTGTCGCTAGACTTCCCGTTGGTGGAAAATCTCACGGTTTGACCGGCGTTAATATTGTCGGGCGGTTCGAAGCCTGCCGCCCTCATTGCATCGTATAAAGTAGGCATCAATTACGCACCCCTTACGATTGATACCCAGACCGCTAGCCGGATAAATTCAGCCTTTACGTGATAAGCAATTAAAGTAAAATGACGCTGTATTTTTTGATATTGAGATTGCTGGATGTTGGCGCATCCGGCGACCTTTTTGATGTTATGCCGCATCACGCCACCTCGATTCAAGCTCATCAACTGCCTTGCAAAACGTCTTAATCCGTTCGGTAAGCTCGAGGGTAAACTCTGCGTAAAGTTCATATCTGGTATAAGTGGCGTTGCGTGGCACAATGTCTTGAGTCGGGCTGGTCTCGTCATGGTCTATGAATGTCCAACCTTTATGTCGCAAAGACCAAACATAAGCGCCAAGGCGATAACTCCGCGTTGCCGAATCAAAAGCCCGATGTGTAAGCATCATCCCCTTTAAACACCTGCACAACGACCGTGCTTGTAAACTGTTAACTCTTGGAAATTTCACGTTGACAGAATCCAGCAACGGCCTTTTGTCGCCATAATCAGCAGATGTTATGTGGCGACCATTGTCAAAAATCACTTTTGAAATAATCATTTCGCCACCGCCTTATTCTGAGACTCAACCCAGGCGAAAAACTTGGCTTCATCAATGAGCACCTTGCGGCCAATACGGACAATCGCGCCGGATTTAGCAAGTCCGTTCGAGTGTTCATTGAAGATTAAAGAACGAAGACCACCGGTAGTGTAGGCGGGGTACTTGGTGGGGAACTGCTTTACTGTTGAATGAATTGGCATTTAATAATTCCAAAAAGAAAGTTTTTCTCCCTGCTTTTGCAGGCTTTCCACAAGGTTGCTCTTGTGTTGGGTTTATTAAACTTGACGCTTTTAAGGTTAAATTTAAGTGCTTAAAATTATTTCTTAGCCTTAAATTTTGAAAGGAGGGTTATTTTTTAACACGCTTATTGTTGCGGATAGTGACGATTTATTAAATGTGTCTTTATTGCCCCACCGTGATACCCATTCAATATAACCATCTTCGATTTTTTCTATAATCTCTTCGTTATCATGTTCTCTGTGATTTTTTTCAAGTTCCGTCCATATATCCATTTCAGTTCTTAATTTATTCTTGGTTATCAGATAATTTCTGACTTTCCAAAAAAGAACATGTAATTGACACACCCGTTCATCAATGGTTTTTTTATCCTTTTTGCCACGCTTACCACCGTTAGCATCCCTCACGCTTTCGGCTTGCGGCGTCAAGGTATGCTCTATTCCTTTACTGTTGAGAAGCAAAACTAACTCGGAGCGGTCAAAGCCGACTCTCATTAATCGAAGCATTTTCCCGTCTATCGTTAGCCCATCATCCACCCCTCTTAAAACGGGCATTGCTAGCGCGTCGTCTCCCTGAGTGATTGCGTTTCGAAAATGAGTAGCACAATTACTTAGTTCCCGGTTTCCCCATCTAGTAGCATGAGTAAGCATATCTATCCCCTCTTGCTTTACGTAATCCGAACGCACGGCAAAGCCCTTAGCTTCGTCATATTCCATCCATTGAAGCGGTGTATTAGATGAATCATGCCATGCTTTGTTTAATGTCTTCGCTGCGAAACCAATCTTTCTTGCCCATTCAATTTTTTCATCATGCGCCCCCCAAAAGTCATTTGCAGCCTTCTCAGATATTTTGCCAATTAAGTCCGTAGTTTTGCCTTCAAAGTGCGGGAGCACTTCTACGCAATACGCCATATTTTCCAATGCCTCAGCCAGATTAATAAATTCCATCACACGCCCCCGAAAATCTTGGCGTTCATACTGGCAACCACGTTGCTAACATGACCGTCTGAAAGGTGGGCGTAGCGTTTAACCATCTGTAGCGTTTTATGTCCCAGTACCGCCGCTATATCGGCCATACTCGCGCCATTCATGGCTAAATATGAGGCAGTGCAGTGCCGTAGGTCATGCCATGTAAAATCAGTTATCCCGGCGTGTTTCCTTGCTGTCTCCCACGGCTGCTGTAAATCAATCGGGTTCAGTGGGTTTTTAATGCCAGGGAACAATAACGGCGTGTCTAATCGCCGAACCCTTGCATGTTCACGCAATAAATCCAAGCAATGCCCCGCTAAAGGAACGCGCCGCCGGTCTCCATTCTTGGTTTCATGCAGGATTAAAAAGCCGTCCTTTAAATCAACGTCAGACCATCTAAGGTTGAATAATTCGGCCTGTCTCATGCCGGTGGACATTGCCAGAATCACGCACGTATAAAGCAATTTGTTTCTGGATTCTTTGCACGCGATTAGCAGGCGCTCCCGTTCCTCATCATCTAAGAACCGAACACGCCCACGCGCTGCCTTGGGTTTTTTGATATTCTTCATCGGTGAATCTTCCAGCCATGCCCAATCCCGAACCGCTGTAGTAAAAACCGCACTCAATGAAGCCATGTATCTCAATACAGTGGTAGAGCTGCGCGGCTTACCTCTAAACTCCTCACTCAAGAGCTTTTCCTTAACCAGCGTCAGCGTGTCGGCTGTTACATCGGCCAGCAACATATAACCGATTTCGTCTTTCCAACGTCTCAGGTGTAGGCCTGTATGGTCATCTTGGACTTTGTTAAGGTTTGCGCCGGATAAATAGCGGTCTATCATTTCGGCCACGGTGTGCTTTTTAGCTTCAACGGTTTTAAAGTGTCGACCTTCCCTTATTGCGCTCTCAGTGTCTTGAATCCACCTGTTAGCGTCAGTCTTGCGTTTGAAAGTTGCGGTTTGCGCGGGATAACCTTTTAGCCGGACTTCTGCGGTATAGCGCATTGTTCCGTCTGCGGCTGTGCGGGTTTTAATACGGGCCATGATTGCTTTCCTCTATGGGATAGCAAGGGGCTTTGGTATGATGCTTTAGCCATTTGCTTAACCCTGTCTGTTAAGTGAATCGGTAAGGCCTTGCTTGGTGTTGGTAGCACCTGCGAGGCCGCTTTGTTTCTAGGGTTTCAGTATAATACTTTGTCCCAATTTTGTCCCAATTGACTATAAAAAAGAGTAGTAAATGACAATAATAGACAACAACGAAAAACAGTTAAAGTATTGAATTAATTATTATTGTTTGTTATGGCGTGTTGTAGTTTTTAGAGTTTTTGGGATTCATAACCCCGGGGTCGGTGGTTCAAGTCCACCTATCGCCACCATACAAATTAAGGCCTTACGATAATTCGAAGGTCTTTTTTTATGCCTGAAATTGTCCGTGGCGCACTTTCAAAAAAACACCCGCAACACTTGCCAACAATTCAGGCACAAAAAAGCCGGTGTTACCCGGCCTTAATCTTTGCCATCATATTAGCTCTTGAATCTACACCACACCAGATAGGTTGCAACTTATCAAACAATCCCGCCCATACGTCTCAATAAACAGCTTAAACCGTTCTGCTATTCGCTCAATAATGGTTTTTCGAGCCTCTTCAAAATTTCGCTTCAATTTGTCATAACGCGTAGCAATAGCTCTGAAGTGGTTGAGCCTAGCGAAAATATTTTCAACGAGATAAATACCCTCAAGGGTTTGGCGAAGTATGGGCTTGTCATATTCATTGCCAGTAGAGTGCCCTTTAACTTCATCGGATACGACTCCGTAAGTAGTTGTCGAGGCAGCATCGTAAACTCGTATTGGTTTTCCTCAAATTATTTGAAAAATGAAGACCTAACCTTTAATTTCAAGATAGCATGATAAAACGGCAACGGCCCCTCTATTAAATACTACCTCGCGCTCAATCCACGCTATCACTTAATCTGCGTCTCCTGATTTCTTCCGGCTTATCGTCGCCGACTGCGCTGGGTGTTTGCATTACATTTTCAAGATCGTCAATCAAACCGACAAGACAAGCTCCGCTATTTTCCCTAACCTCTTTTAAGAAATCGATGGTAATTTCCAGCAATGATTCACTTATTAGCTTCACCTTAACCTCCTGATTAGAGTTAATTCTGAATGTATTATTTTATGCGAAAATGAGATCCAATCAATTAGTATGGTTAACTACGGTGTTTAGCTCCTGCCGTAGATCATGCATACTGCGGACTCTATATCTTCCTGGCTATCCGCGTATCCGGCATAAATTCATGCTCATCGCGGGTCGCCATTTCTTCATAAAGCGCCCATTTTTGATCGACGACTTTTTGCGCAAAATCCATCAACCGGTCGGCTTGCTCCAGGTTAGTCCGTCTTAAACTGCTGTAACGGGTTTCATGATAGGCATATTCTTTCAACGGAATAGACGGACGCAACGAATCCAAAACAAATGGATTTTTGCCTTCGCCGCGCAAAGTCGGATTGTAGCGGTACAACGGCCAATAGCCTGATTTCACCGCCATGTCCTGTTGTTCCAAGCCGTTTTCCAGGTTTATGCCGTGAGCAATGCAAGGGCTGTAAGCAATAATCAAGGACGGACCGTTGTAGGCTTCGGCTTCGCGGAAGGCTTGCAGCGCCTGCTGCGGACTCGCGCCCAACGCAATCCGGGCGACATAAACATTACCGTAAGCGATGGCTTGCAGCGCCAAATCTTTTTTCGGCGTGACTTTACCGTTTGAGGCGAACTTAGCAACCGCGCCAATCGGCGTCGATTTGGAAGCCTGACCGCCGGTATTGGAATAAACTTCAGTGTCCATAACCAATATGTTGACGTCCGAGCCGGTTGCCAGCACTTGGTCGATACCTCCGTAACCAATGTCATAAGCCCAGCCGTCGCCGCCGATCAGCCAGATGCTGCGGCGCACAAAATGATCGACTATCGACAATAATTCCGCGGCTTTATGATTGCCCAGCTTTTCCAATTGCTCGCGTAATTGCGCAACCCTGGCGCGCTGTTTACGAATGTCGCTTTCTTTGCTTTGCGGCGCGGCGAGTATGTCGTCAACCAGCGTTGTATCCAATTCATCCCTTAACTCGGTTATCAGCCGATGCGCCATCGAAACATGTTGATCGGTCGTCAAGCGGTAGCCGTAGCCGAATTCCGCGTTATCTTCGAATAATGAATTGGACCAAGCCGGGCCCTTGCCTTCGGCGTTTTGCGACCAAGGCGTGGTGGGCAGGTTGCCGCCGTAAATGGACGAACAGCCGGTGGCGTTCGCAGCCAAGATACGGTCGCCGAATAACTGGCTGATCATTTTCAAGTAAGGCGTTTCGCCGCAGCCCGAACAAGCGCTGGAAAACTCGAACAACGGTTGCAAAAACTGCACCCCGCGCACATTCGAAAAATCGACACGGGCACGGTCGTTGTAAGGCAAGCTTTCAAAAAACGCCACGGCCTTTTTCTCGACTTCAAGATGCTTAGCCTTGGGCGTCATGTTAATAGCCTTAATGCCGGCATTGCTTTCCGACTCGGCAGGACACGCTTTTACGCACAACCCGCAGCCGGTGCAATCTTCGGGGAAAACTTGCAAGGTGTAACGGGTGTCGGGAAATCCGCGCGAGGTCACATTGGCGGTTTTAAACCCTTCCGGCGCATGGTCCAACAGGTCTTTTGCATAGAATTTGGCGCGAATCGCGGCATGTGGGCAAACCGCCGAACAGTTGCCGCATTGAATGCACAAATCGGTTTCCCAGATCGGAATGTCCTGGGCAATATTGCGTTTTTCCCATTGCGTGGTGCCGGTTGGATAAGTGCCGTCGACCGGCAGAAAGCTGACCGGAATCCAATCGCCCCGTCCCGCGGTCATTTCTGCGGTGACTTCCTGAACAAAGCGCGGCGCTTTGGCAAATTTTCCGAGACCGGTATCAACAAGCGCGGTGGCTGTTGCAGGCAAGATGACTTGTTCCAAATGCGCCAAAGACTGGTCTATCGCCTCAAAGTTTTTTTGTACGACTTCAGGGCCTTTGCGGGCGTAGGTTTTTTCGGCGTATTGCTTGATTTTCTTAATGGCTTCGTCTTTCGGCATAACGCCCGACAACGCAAAGAAACAAGTCTGCATGACGGTGTTAATACGTCTGCCCATACCGGTTTGCCGGGCGACTTTGACCGCATCGATTACATAAAACAGGATGTCTTTGTCGATCAGCTGTTTTTGCACTGACGCGGGCAAATGCCGCCAAACATGCTCAGCATCGAAGGGACTGTTTAACAGGAAAGTCGCTCCCTGTTTGGCCCGCGCCAACATATCGGTGGTTTCGATAAAATTAAAATCGTGGCAGGCGATAAAGTTGGCCGATTCGATCAAGTAAGGCGCTTTAATCGGCTCCGGTCCGAAACGCAAATGCGAGACTGTTTGCGACCCGGCTTTTTTCGAATCGTAAACAAAATAGCCCTGCGCAAAATACTGGGGTTCGTCGCCGATGATTTTGATGCTGTTTTTGTTGGCGCCGACGGTGCCGTCGGAACCCAGACCGTAAAACAATGCCCGGACTACGTTGTCCGGCTCTATATCCAGGTGCTCGGTGACCGCAAGACTGGTAAAAGTTACATCGTCGGTGATGCCGATGGTAAAACCGTTTTTCGGCTGTTCGGCTTGCAGTTCCCGATAAACTCTCGCCACCATCGAGGGCGTAAATTCTTTGCTGGACAGGCCGTAACGGCCGCCGATTATGCGCGGCATGGTAAGGCGCTGACCACGGGCAAAGGCTTGGCTCAGCTCAGTGATAACATCTTTGTACAGCGGTTCGCCGCTACCGCCCGGCTCTTTGGTTCTATCCAATACCGCAATATGGCGCACCGATTCCGGTAGCGCCGCCAGAAAATTCTTAGCGCAAAAGGGTCGATACAGACGCACTTTCAGTACGCCGACATTCTCGCCTTGTTCATTGAGTTTTGCTGCGGTGGTGATGGCTGTTTCAGCGCCGGAACCCATTAGGATAATAACGCGCTCCGCTGTTTCGGGGCCGAAGTATTCAAACGCTTTATAGCTGCGGCCGGTGACCTGTTCAAATTGCTTTAATACTTGGTCGAACAGGTCAACAAGACGTTCATAATAGATATTCGAGCTTTCGCGAGACTGAAAATAAGTATCCGGGTTTTGCGCCGTGCCTCGCATCATCGGCTTATCCGGGTTTAGCGCCCGCTCCCGATGCGCAAACACCATGACATCGTCGATCATAGCCCGGATTTGCTCGTCTTCCAGCAAGGTGATTTTATTGATTTCGTGCGAGGTCCTGAAACCGTCGAAAAAATGCAAAAACGGAACCCGCGCTCTTAAGGTAACGGCCTGAGCCACCAAGGCCATATCGTGGGCTTCCTGCACATTGCATGAAGCCAGCAGCGCAAAACCGGTCATGCGCACGCTCATCACATCCTGATGATCGCCGAAAATGGACAAGCCTTGCGTCGCCAAAGAACGCGCCGCGACATGAATGACGGTCGAGGTCAACTCACCGGCAATCTTGTACATATTCGGGATCATTAATAACAAACCCTGCGACGCGGTAAAGGTTGTCGCTAATGCGCCGGTTTGCAAGGCGCCGTGTAAGGCGCCGGCGGCTCCGGCCTCGCTTTGCATCTCGGCGATAGTGGGAACGCCGCCCCACAAATTGGTTTTATGTTCAGTGGTCCATTGGTCGCAAAACTCGGCCATGGAGGACGAAGGCGTGATAGGGTAAACCGCGCAGACTTCGTTAGTTCTGTACGCAACATAGGCAGCCGCTTCGCCGCCGTCGATAGTAACTTGTTTGGTCATGGTGAATTCCTGGCAACTGGGGTTTATCTGATTTGAATGATCTCAATATCGGCTAACATTCGTTTTCCGCTTCAAGCCTACGTTCTTGCAGTAATTGCTCCACCTGCGGGCTATAAGCTTTGCCTTGATAAAGCCGCTTTATAAGGTGCTGCAAACTGGAGGCCGGCTGTCTGTTATTCAGGCAGACAGCGGTTAAAATGCGGCATACTTCATCTTCTACACTCAGCCCATCCTGAGCCGCTAATGCGCTTAAGGCCTTATGTACCGGAGCCGGAATATTTTTGATTGTCAACGTCGACATGGCGGTGTCCAAAAGTTAAGTTTTTAAATGGCTTTGTTTATTTATCAACCATATGGATGGCGGCCGTCGGACACTGTAAAGTGCAGGCGGTACAGCCGGTACAAAGGGTGTAATTCACTTCGTAGAATTTGCCTTTGCCCAGCTTGATAATGGCTCCCTCGGGACAAGCGCCGTAACAGCCATCGCATTCGAAGCAATTACCGCAGGAGTAACAGCGGCTGGCTTCATAATTCGCCTCGTGCTGAGTCAGGCCGCCGAGCACTTCATCGAAATTTTTGTTGCGCAGTAGCGGCGACATTGTCGGTTGTTCCGACTGATCGGCATCGGTGTTGTACCAAAGATTGAGTTCTTCGTGCAGAACGATGTGTTTTTTAGCGGGATGTTGATATTGAGTGCCGCGCAAATAGGCGTCGATATTTCGGGCGGCTTTTTTACCGTGGCCGGTGGCGATGGTTACGGTGCGCAAACTGGGCACCATGTCGCCTCCGGCAAAAACCCCATCCGCAGCCGTCATCATGTTGTCGTTAACCGGAACCACGCCGTCGCTTTGCGCTTCAATTTCCGGAAAGGTCTTTAATAATTCGGAATCGATATTTTGCCCCAGCGCCAAAATCAAGGTATCGGCCTCGATGATTTCAAACTCGCCGGTGGCTTGCGGGCGGCCTTTATCGTCCAGGGCCATGATTTCAACCTGAATGTGGCTGCCGTCAATGCCGACTATGCTGCGCAACCAATGAAACACCACACCTTCTTCGATGGCTTCGGCCGCTTCAAAATCATGGGCGGGCATGTTTTTGCGGTCGCGCCGGTAAATGACCATGGTTTCCGCACCCAGCCGTTTGGCTGTTCGCGCCGCATCCATTGCCGTATTGCCGCCGCCGTAAACGGCGACTCTTTTGCCGATGTTGGCCGCTTTGCCCAAACCGATATTGCGCAGGAAAGTGACCGCATCCCGAGTGTCGCTTTCTCTGTATAAAGGAATATCAATCGAGCGGCCGATATGCGCGCCGACAGCCACAAAAACCGCATCGAACCCCCCGGCTTCTTTTTCGGCTTTTAAGTCTTCGACTTTTTGGTTCAGCGTAATCTTTACGCCCATATCTTCAATGCGCTTAACCTCGGCAGCCAACACTTCGCGCGGCAAACGGTACGACGGAATGCCGAAATGCATCATGCCTCCGGCTATCGGACCTGCATCCCTGATTTCAACCTCATGGCCTAAACGGGCCAAATGATAAGCCGCCGACAAGCCGCTGGGTCCGGCTCCGACCACTAACACCCGTTTGTTGGATTTTTCGCCGACAATTTGCGGCGTCCAGCCTTGTTCAAAGGCCATATCGCCTAAAAAGCGCTCAACCTGATGAATACTGACCGCACCGTCTACAGCCACGCGATTACAGGAAGATTCGCAAGGATGGTAACAAACCCGGCCATGCACAGCCGGCATCGGGTTATTTTCCAGTAACAGATTCCACGCCGCTTGATAGCGACCTGCCTGAGTCAAATCCAACCAACCCTGAATATTTTCACCGGCCGGACAGGCATTATTACAAGGCGGCAGGTAGTCTTCGTAAACCGGCATACGCCGTTGCTGGGGCCCGGTGCCATTGCTTAAGGTCAAATCGGGTGGCGTGGTCATATCTTGCTGTTTCATATTCATATCCGCGTAACTCTCGGTTGTTTTACAGATTCATTGCCATTGTTTAATTTGCGAGACTCAGACTGTCAGTAACTTCCCCATAAAATATTTGCGGTGGCAAAATGCAAATACTTTACCTATATTCTACTCCGTAAGGTTGGTTCATCGTTAGGCAATACGTAAATACTATTAGACTTTGCGCGGCTATTTGCACAGCGGAAAACCTTTATAAGCCAGTCCGATCAATAGTTAGGTCAATCCAGCATGTCATTTGTCAATACGCAATCGCTCCGACTTGCGTTGCCTTAAAACTATCGACATCATGCTAGAAAACACAATCAAACATCGTCCCACTGCGCTTTGCTTCATCTTCAATGTAAACTGAACGATTAAACCAATATTTTAGGACCGAGTAATGATGCGAAATCGAAATAACCGATTAGTAATATTAGGCTTTTTATGGGCGATATTACTCGGTTTAATGCCTGCGGCTAAAAGCGCCGCGGAAAATCTGCAAGCCCCGCAACAAGTCATACAAAACGTTTCCATGGAATTGCAAAAAAAACTAAAGGACAAAGCCTTTACCCAGGATTTTGCTCAGGTAACGCGTTTCGTGAACGACGTTATTTCTTTGCACATCGATTTCGATAAAATCGCGCCGCTAGTGCTGGGGAAAAATTGGAAAACGGCAAGCGCCGAAGAACAGCAACGCTTTAAACAGGAATTCCAAACCTTGATAGTCAGAACCTATTCCAGGGCGTTTATCGAATATAACGACTGGACACTAGGTTTTCCGCCGCTTGAAATGTCGAATGAAGCCACCAAAGTCATCGTAAAAACACAAATTCTGCAACCTGCTCGGCAACCGGTTGAGGTAACTTATCGAATGTTCTTGGGTAACGGCGAATGGAAGGTGTACGATATTTTAATTGACGGGGTGAGTCTGGTAACCAATTACCGTTCGACCTTTAGCCAAGAAATACAAAACAAAGGTTCATTAAGCGCCGTTATTGATGGACTGGTTAAACGTAATGCAGAGGCGCTTTCAGCAAAAGGTTCTCAATGACCGATTTTAATTACAAGCTCAAAAATTTTATTCATACCTTCGTGCTTTTTATTTGCATGGGTCTCATTTTGTCCGTGCTGGGTTTTATTTTAGCCGGGGTCGAAGGCATCGTGTGGGCGGTATTTCTCGGTATTTTGATACTCGTAATTAGCCCGAACCTATCGCCGTCTTTTATTTTTCCTCTTTACGGCGGTCGCTTGCTATCGGCAGATGACGCGCCCGGTCTTTACCGAATAAACCAAGAGCTGTCCGCTCGCGCCGGATTATCGGTACAGCCGGAGCTTTATTACCTGCCCAGTCAGGTTATGAATGCTTTTTCCATAGGGACCTCGGCAAACCCGGCCATCGGTCTGAGCGACGCCCTGTTGAACGCGCTAACGATGCGGGAAATTATGGCGGTATTGGCCCATGAAATCAGCCATATCCAGCATAACGATGTGCGCGTGATGACCTATGCCGATGTTATCAGCCGGATTACCGGCACCTTGTCGTTAACCGGTTACTTGTTGGTTTTTTTAAATTTACCGCTGTTTTTTATGGGACTGGTGACTATTTCCTGGCCGGCTGTAGGCGTACTCCTTGCGGCGCCTCCGCTGATGAGTTTTTTGCAACTTTCGTTGTCGCGTATGCGCGAGCTTGACGCCGACCGCCAAGCGGTTTTATTGACCGGAGATCCCGAAGGTTTGGCAATGGCGTTAAATAAATTGGAAGCTTATGAAAGTTCGCTGTTGGACATGCTATTAGGTCATGGCCGTAAAACTTCGACGCCATCCGTTCTCAGAACCCATCCCGATACCCAAGAAAGGATAGAGCGCCTGTTAAGATTGAAAAAAGCATCGGAACAGGATTTGAAACATGCACATCATGACCGATTTGAGATTCCCGTTCATTATCAGAAAACAATTAGAAAGCCGCGCTGGCATTTGGGCGGGTTTTGGTACTGAGTGATTTTGAGCAAGAGCTCACTTAAGGAGGGCATGGACACAAGATCGAGCAACAGTTTTCGTTGCCCGATATTTAGTATGTAAAAAGAGAGCAGTAGTACAATCAAACGCCCCACATCGGCCTAATCGCAATAGCTACACTCCCACCATCAAAGTTATAACCCCCGGTTCGCTCATTTTTATAACAGCATGATTATTAAAGGTTAATTTTGGCTATTTTTACTAAAAAACAACACGCTAGCCTATTGGAACTCGCTGAATCTATTGAACTTAATAAAAAATGAGCGAACCGTCAGCTATAAGCTTCTTTCAATATAAAACTACTCAATTCGTTGCACAAGTTCTTGTAGATTTGGCGCTTGCTTATCAAGTTGGCTTTGATTAACTGTTTGTGGCTTTCCAGCTACTATTTTAGGGCCAGCAGTAAGAACATTAATTGGAATTCCCAATGCACCAGAAACAACAGAAGCTGTATTTGCGTCGTTAACCTCAAACTGAAACATACTTTTAAACGCTCTTTTATTATTGGGTCTCGTTGCCCCTGATGGATGAATACAAAATGGAGTGTTAGTTGATTGCCAAACCGAATAAATTTCATCGCTAATTTCCTCAACGACTGTTTTAAACGCTGAAGCAGATGAATTATTCATTTGTGTCAGTCTATTGCCTATATACATATAAATCTCAGGTAACGACATATTGTATCTATTAGATTCATTATAGAAATCGGATTGTGTATCGTTAGGATGCCGTCTTTGTCCGTACACAAGCGATAAAACAGCTTTAACTGCTCTTTTAGACGAGCCATCTGCAGAAAATGGAATTAATAATCTTTCTGCTGCTGTTAATGCCAATTCTGTATAAATTGAAAAACTTGGGTTGCAATCAATAAAAATACAGCTATCTTCATTATTCCATGAATGCTTAATGTCTGAAATTAAGTCGGTTATCCACAAATGAACCGTTCGCCAAGCATCAGGAGGTCCAGGAAGCGTCGCTCTGGATACTTGCGATGATTGAAGTTCTAACTTTTCATCACCTACGACTAGATATACATTGTTAGGTATTTTGCTGTTATATTGAGAAACTTGCGTAATATAACTGGCACCCGATTTAGTTGGTACATAAGGGCTACGAATTCTATCGTCAATGTATCCTGAAATAGTCAACCGTTGTTGCCGCCCATGAATATCATTTAAGCGACTTTCACCATCAATCATCCCCCCAAGCAACATAGATGATGAATTTGCTTGCGGACACAAATCAACCACCAGCACTCTCTTATTTGGATGTTGACGAGCATATTCAGATGCTAACTGGAAAGTTAAATAACTTTTACCGACACCACCTTTGTTATTCCAAATTGCATAAATAGCCATGCTTTTAATTCCTCATACTTGTTCTAGTTGTAAGTATTGTAGCGAAACAAGCTCTATTACTGTTAATAATGTATTTTGATTGTGTGGGAACATGTGAAACCGAAAGATGAATTTTATTGCTTAACTATGATTATACAGGGGCATGGGGTGCTAATAGGATGCCGAAGCTTCCGATGTCGAAATACGCTGCAATCGCTCCATCAGCACATTCCAGTCAACGCGGGGATTGTAGCCGATCACATTAATCCGTGGCAGACCGCCGCCGGTGATAATCGCATAACCCGATTCCGTAGCCTCTACCCCCATCAGCTGACACACGCCGTCATGCAGATAACAGCCCAGACCGAGCTTGTCGTAACCGAAGGTTTCAAAAAACCGTAAAAAGCTCTTCGATAATAAATCGGCCGCGCCGCCGCCACCGATATTGGCGATGTTTCGCACCGCTTTTTGACTGATCCGGTGCCGGGAATCATCGTTGTCCGGCGTACCCAACCACGCGAAAAACGTCAGCGGACGCCAGTTTTCCATAGACAACTGCCGGACATAGCCGGATAGCCTACCGGTAATACCGCCGAATTTAAACTTGCCGGTTAGCTGATCCAAATCCAGGTTTTCAATGTCCAAATCGCCTTGAAGCTTGGGAAAATCGGTAAATAATCCCGAACAGGCAAGATTGCTGATTTTAATTTCTCCGTCAAAAACCTTGACGATCAATTCACCGCCCAAACTCAGGGTTTTATCGTTATAGTCGACGCGAGGAATATGACCGCTGAGGCTGCCCGATAACGGCGTCCAGTTCAAGGCTGTGGACAATTGTTCCAGCGACACATTGCTTAAATCGCCTTCAAACGAGAGCTGTTTTTTAGCCTGCCAATTGAAATGATTAATGGCGAATATCCCCCCCGAAAAAGGCAGTTCGGCCTTTTTCAGCAACCTGAAACGGTCGGCCCGAGTCAAAAACGAAAGTTCCGCCGGACCTATCGGCACGGCGCGCAGCTGTAAGTGCTGCCAAGCCAATTTCGAAGGCCGGAGAAAGGTTTCATCGTTAGACCAGTTAAATCGGCCCGCACCACCCAAAATTCCGCCGCGGCCTGCGGCGTCTTTAATATCGACATGATCGAAAGCGGCTGTCAATGCGGTTAAGGAATGACGGCTAACGGAAACATCGGCTTTTAACCGGCCTGCGAACGAAACGCCTTGTAAAACCGTCTGCTCAACAAAAGGTTTTAAATATATTTCAGACAAGCCCTGCAAGTTGTTAGTGTTCAGGGAAAGTTCGGCTTGTTTAAGGCTTATGCCGTCCTTGTAGTTAACGCTTGCGCTGCCGCTTAACTCGCCAACGGTGGAATGCCGGTAATGCGCGGACTTAATGTCGACGTGTGCGTTTGCGGGATTCCAGTCGCCCTGCGCCTCCCAAATGAGAGAATGCCCGGCCGTTTCCAGGTATAAAGGCTCTACGTACAATACCCCGCCGTTAATCTCGACATGATTTTGCCAGTGCCATAAGCCGTTATTATTTTGAGCGTTCAGCGTGACCGTCGATAGTAATGCTTCAGCGGCAATGCGCCCGTCTTGGCTTTGCCCGGTCAGGCCGTTAAACACGGCGGTTAAAGTCAACGCGTCCAGCCGCGCATGGCTGCCGGATGCCTTTAAAGCGATGTTGGCTTTACCGGCTTTCAATTTGAACGGCTGCGGCGGCAACAGCTGTTGAATCAATTTGCCCTCGACAGCTTGGGCGTCAAGCTGCACTTGCCATTGCTCGCCTCTTTCCTCGCCTTCAATTGCGATAATGCCGCCGGCCAGAGGCAAATCGCTCAATTTAAACGAACTGTGTTGCTCGGTAATATGGAAAGAAAACTGAGCGCTTGGCGACTGCCAGCGTTTTGAATGCAGCTTCGCCCTGCCCTGTTCGCATGACAGCTGTTTATTTTGCCAACTGAAAGCGGTGCAGCGGATATTGACCAGTTTGAGGTCATTGAAGGGCTTGGGCAGGCTTAACCGGGAAATCGTTAATGCCAGTTGTTGCGGGCTTTGCGCTAAATCGGTCAGGGCGATATTAGTATCTTCTAATTGCCATTGCGCCCCTGCAAGGGTTCCGATATTAAGCGATACGCTATCCAACGCGTTAGCGATGGGTGTTATGAAAATAAGTGCGATGAAGCCAAGTAATCGGCCACTCATTCCCAGCTGCATTAATCCGGCTGAACACGACGCCGGAGCGTCTGATACTGCATTCCCACGCCGGAGAGGCTGTGAAAGTATTAAAAGCAAAAGCATTCACCACGAAGGCACGAAGGACACGAAGTTTTCAATGCATTGAGTTCAAACAATTATTTTTCCTTCGTGAACTTCGTGCCTTCGTGGTGAATAGGTTTTTAAACTAATTTTGATAATACTTTCACAGTCTCCGGAGCGTGGGAACGATAAGAAAAATTCTGCACGCTTATCCGGCTGATGTTGACGCCTATGCATTAACCGGGAAAAACGCCCGTCGATAAATACCGATCGCCCCGATCACAGATAATCACCACAATCACCGCATGTTCAACTTGTTCAGACAATTTTAACGCCGCATGCACAGCGCCGCCGGATGAAATACCGGCAAAAATGCCTTCTTCAGCGGCCAAAGCGCGGGTGACATTTTCAGCCGATGCCTGATCGACATCGATAATCCGGTCAACCCGATCCGCCAAATAGATTTTCGGCAAATACTCTTTAGGCCAGCGCCGGATGCCGGGAATTTTAGACTCGCCTTCCGGTTGCACGCCGATCACCTGAATGTCGGCATTTTGTTCTTTCAGAAATTGCGAAGTCCCCATAATGGTGCCGGTCGTGCCCATGGAGCTGACAAAATGAGTTATTTTGCCGTGGGTGTCACGCCAGATTTCAGGACCGGTGCCTTCATAATGAGCGCGAGGATTATCGGGATTGGAAAACTGATCAAGCACTTTCCCTTGACCGGCCGCTTCCATTGCCCTGGACAAATCGATTGCCGCTTCCATACTGCCTGCGGCGGGCGTCAGAATAATTTCAGCGCCGTATGCTTTCATCGAGGCCCGGCGTTCTTCGCTCATGTTGTCGGGCATGATCAAGGTCATTTTATAGCCTTTGATCGCCGCCGCCATCGCCAAAGCAATGCCGGTGTTGCCGCTGGTCGCTTCAATCAAACGGTCGCCGGGTTTAATCTCGCCTCTTTGCTCGGCATGTTTAATCATACTCAGCGCCGGGCGGTCTTTTACCGAACCGGCCGGATTGTTGCCTTCCAGCTTAACCAGAAGGGTATTGGTAGTATTGCCGGGCAAGCGCTGTAGCCTGACTAAAGGCGTATTGCCGACGAAAGATTCAATGGTAGGGAATGCCATGGTCGTCATATAGATATGATTGTGTACGAGTAAAACCGATTTAAAAGACTTCACCACGAAGACACGAAGAAATAAAACTTCGTGTCCTTCGTGTCTTCGTGGTGAATAATTAATTGTGTTTCTATTTTTGAAAATGATGCGTAGGACATTGGCCGTGTCTCAGGCTGATGATCGGCCAGTTGGCGGCGTTTGCAAACTCGGTCAGTTTTTCATCGGGATCGACCGCAACCGGATTATCGACCAACTTGAGTAGCGGCAAGTCATTATGGGAATCGCTGTAAAACCAGCTGCCCTGCAGGGTTTCGTCTGAGTTTTCCAGCCATGCTTCGAGCAATTTAACTTTACCTTCCCGAAAACACGGAATGCCGCTAAAAGCGCCGGTATAGCGGCCATCGACGAATTCCGGCGTGGTCGCCAATAAGTTTTCAATGCCGTATAAGCGGACTATCGGCTCGGTCACAAAACGGTTGGTGGCGGTAATGACCAGCACCGTATCACCCCGGTCTTTATGGATGTCGATCAGCTGTTGCGCCGGTTGTAACAACAACGGCTTGATGGATTCTTCCAGGAATTGCGCCCGCCATTGATAGAGTTGCTCGGGGTTATGGTCCGCTAAAGGCTGTAGCGAAAAACGGAGAAATTCGACAATATTCAAACTCCCTTGTTTGTAGTCGTCGTAGAACTTGGCGTTGGCGCTTTCATAACGGTTTTTATCGACAATGCCCTGATCCACCAGAAACTGTCCCCATAAATAATCGCTGTCATCGGCAATCAGGGTATTATCCAAATCAAAAATCGCTAAGCTCACGGTTAATCCTGTGTTGAGTCGTTAAAAAGAGCCTTGCGCTATGGCATCTGCACTTTATTTATGGAACAATGCGGCCATTAATTTAACTTACCGACCTATCTTGATAATTTTACCATTAGCACTAAAGATATAGGAAAGGTAAAAACACAGGTTTTAACATGATTGACTCTAAAGGATACCGGCCCAATGTCGGAATCATCCTTTGCAATGACGAGGGTCGCGTGTTTTGGGCAAAACGAATGGGTGTAAACTCATGGCAATTTCCGCAAGGCGGGATTAATCCGAATGAAGACCCAGAAGAAGCGATGTTTCGTGAGTTATGCGAAGAAACCGGACTGCAACAGCAGCATGTCCAGGTGCTTGGCCGTACCCGCTATTGGTTAAGGTATCAATTGCCCGAGCGCTATATCCGCAAAAACTCCCTGCCTTTATGCATAGGCCAAAAGCAAATCTGGTATATGTTACGTTTAGTAACGCATGAATCCAACGTGCGCTTCGATCTGTGTTCCAAGCCCGAATTCGACGATTGGCGCTGGGTCGATTACTGGGAACCGCTTAAAGACGTGGTCTATTTTAAGCGCAAGGTTTATCTGAAAGCGATGAGCGAGCTGGGCGCTATTTTGACCGCAGAGGCCGTGCCGGTTAATGCGGCTGGATATTTAACTAAGGATAAGGATATTGAAAAGGCGAAAGGCAAAAGGCGCAAGCGGTAGTCATGTAGGTCAAGCTGGAAGGCGGGCATCAAGAGCGGCTATCCAGCATCCCGCATCGCTTTTGCAACATCAAAGTCGTCCAAATGCCTTTCTCCCGATTGTTTACAGACCAGAAGCCCGTAACCGTCTTCAGGACGCGTTAGCTGAATACGGTGTTTAACTTCTATTTTTAAACCAGCCCCTTCCAAAATAAAACTGAGTTGGCAGCCTTGGGTAATGCCCAGTTGCTTACGAATATCGAGCGGAATAATAACTTGGCCTTGTTCAGAAACGGTCGCTGTTTGCATAATGATTCCCAAAAATCAACAAATGAGTTAAGTATGCCGGAAAATATTTATTCCCGGCAGTGAAAAGTGCTTTTAATACCCGCCCTTACTGGGCTGCAATTCAACCAGCGGCTCCGGCAAACGAAGCACTTCGGATTCAATACGGCCATCGGCATACAATTCTATTAAGCGATAACCCGGCGCCGTATCGCTGACACTGAATTCGCTAGTTCCCGGTGTAAATTGAAAACAGGTCGAAGGCGCGCCCATTACCCGAAGCGTTGCTGTTTTAATATCCATAACCTGATGAATATGACCGGTGGTGATGGCTTTTACTTGCGGATACTTATTTATCCGCGCTAAAAACGCCTGCCGGTTTTCTATGATCATAGTATCCATCCAGGCACTTTTCGTCGCCAGGAAATGATGATGCACAGCGACAAGCGCATGGCGCTCCGGACTTTCAATTAAGCAATTTTCAAGAAAATCCAATTCCTGATTCGATAAACGACCGCCCGGTTTTCCCGGTATCCGGCTGTTAAGGCTAATCAGTTGCCAGTTACCTAAAAAAACCTGTTTCCGGCAACTAACCCGGTCGGACCTTAAAACCCGCAGCATAAGTTCATCGTCGTCATGATTGCCGGGCAGGCAGATGCAGGGCGTTTTATAAGCTTCAAGACAGGCTAAAATGCGCCGATAACCGGCAACGCAAGGGTCCTGAGCCAAGTCCCCGGTCAGCAGCAGCAAATCGAAATGACGCTTTGCCGCGAAAGCGTGTTCGATGCAGGCATGAAAATAATGCTCGGTATTAATGCCCAGCAATCGGTCTTCCGGTGTCGCCATGATATGCAAATCGGATAATTGCAGGATCGAGATAAAGTCGGAGTGATGCGTCATCGGCGGCGGTTAATCCAGGGTTTTAAAAAGAACTTTAGAATTTCTTTGCGGGTTATACAACACCTTGAGCTTATCGGGAAGATCGTTAATCTCTGTCGGCAGAAATCCCCGTTCAATAAACCAGTGCATCGTTTGCGTTGACAGCACGAATAATTTTTTAAGCTTAAGCTCTTTTGCCTTGCGGTAGACATATTCGAGCAGGCGATTGCCTCGGGACGCACCCTGATAATCCGGATGCACGGCCAAACCGGCAACCACACCGGACCGGCTTTTCACATCCGGCTGCAAAGCGATGCAACCGATAATCAGGCCGTCGCGTTCTATCACAATATAGTCGGCGATGCCCATTTCAAGTTTTTCCCTGGAGCGCTTGGCTAACTTGCCTTGTTGCTCCAGCGGCTTGATCAATTCCAAAATGCCGCCGATGTCGTTCAGCGTGGCCGAACGCACTTCTTCAAAAGCCGTGGTACTGATCAGCGTACCGATGCCGTCGCGGCTGAACAATTCAAGCAACAGCGCGCCGTCGATCGCCCGGTTAATCAGATGCACACGGTCTATGCCGGATTGGCAGCTTTGAATGGCGGCTTTAAGCGGCAAACTGATGCTGGTCGATATATCGGGATGCCGCTGTAAAAAAGCATCGGCTTCAAAGGTCGTCATTTGCTGGATTTGTTCGCCGTTATCGGGATTGCAGCAGCTTTGTTCGGTTAATAAAACCAACTTTTCCGCTTTCAATGCAATCGAAACCGCGGTGGCGACTTGTTCCGCCGACAGATTAAACACCTCGCCGCTCGGCGAATAACCGACCGGCGAGATCAGTACAATATTATTCTGGTCGAGTTGCTGATGAATAGCCGCGCTGTCGACGCGGCGCACCTCGCCGGTATAGCAGTAATCAATGCCGTCAATCACGCCCAGAGGTTTGGCGGTGACAAAATTGCCCGAAGCCACCTTGATCTTTGCCCCCGCCATCGGCGAGCTGGCAAGTCCCATCGATAATAGCGCTTCAATTTCCACGCGGACCAATCCGGCCGCTTCTTTGGCACATTGCAGCGCCACACTGTCGGTAATGCGCAAATGCTTGTAAAAGCGCGCGGGAATATTCAGTTTGACCAGGCGCTGATCAATCTGCGGCCGTATGCCGTGCACTAAAACCAAGCGTATACCCAAACTGTTCAGCAAGGCGAAATCGTGAACGTGGTGATCGAAATCGTCGGCCAGCACCGCTTCGCCGCCGAATGAAATCACAAAGGTTTTGTTGCGGTGGGCGTGGATGTAAGGAAGTGAGGCTCTGAACCAGTTGACGAAGGATTTTTGCGGTTTCATGATGATGTAATAGGGGCGTTGTTTCGATCCGTACAGCTAGCTTTTCGCTTATTCCCAAACTGGAGTTGGGGAGCAAGCGAACAATGAAGTTCTAATATACAGGTCGAATCTAGTTCCCAAGCTCCAGCTTGGGAATTCAGTACGGGAAGCTCCAGCTTCCCGTCTCGCAAAGCTGGAGCTTTGCTCATTGGTTTTTTATAGTTCCCACGCTCCGGCGTGGGAATTCAGTCCGCAACGCTCCAGCGTTGCGGGACGCTGGAGCGTCTACCACTGCATTCCCACGCCGGAGCGTGGGAACGATGCAAAATTTACGAAATCATACTAGCCAGACAGCCTACTAGCAAATACTCACTCAAGACCGGTGGCAGATTAGATCTTATCCGTTAACTCTCCGGACCAAGACTTTCATCCTGTAAGAAATGACAAATTTCGCTTGTCGCATAAGATTTGAACCTTTGTTTTTTTGCTTTGTTCAGCGAGGAATGCTGTTAGAGAAAAACCTCAGCCATGGTATAACATTGCTCGAATTTGTCGATTTCCCATCTTCGGATTAGGAATCCCAATCGCGAAGCCCCTGCTTAGAAACCGGCCAACAACAAATTTTGTGGATTTAATCAATTCAATTAAATTATCTCACTAAAGCAGAAAATCGGCATCGGCGGGAATCGCTAATAACATTTTATTTTCAACATCTTCATACGCAGGGAAATTACCATGGCAAGCACAGACGATTACACGGAGAGCACAGCAACCACCGGACGAGTTGCGGTAGGCGGTTCTATAACGGGCAAAATTGGCGTGGCTTACGATCAAGATTGGTTTAAAGTCAATTTACTGGCTGGAACCCCCTATATTATTGACCTGGAAGGCTTAGCGACCGGCAAAGGCACCTTATACGACCCTGAGTTTAGAGGCGTTTACAACAGTACCGGAACCCTTTTAGCGTCCACTTCCAATAGCGACAGCGGCACCGGGCTTAATGCCCGCGTCACCTTTACCCCGACCCGTACCGGCGATTATTACCTGTCGGCAGGCGCCTATTCCACTTACCGAGGCACTTATACCCTATCGGTGATGCCTAAATACGTTATCGGTAATGAGGACGCCGAAATCCCCATTAGCTTAGCCAACTTACAGGCCCAAAGTACAAGCACCGACGCGGTAAAATTTATCGTGAAAAATGTCGATTCCGGCAGTCTCAAAATCGGCGCCTCGGCCGCAACGGCAACCGCTTGGTCTGCAACCAACAAAACGGTCGATGCCACGCATCAAGCCTATTGGACCCCCGCCCCCAATGACAATGGTTTATTGAACGCTTTTACAGCGGTAGGTAGAGACAGCTCCGGTGTAGCATCCTCGCCTTTGCAGGCCCAGGTTGCGGTCACGCCGGTTATCGATGTGAAATTCAGCGCCGGCGCCGATACCGCGGAAGGCTCAACGGCGGGCGGTTTTACGGTGACTTTAGACCAAGCCGCTCCGGCGGGCGGTTTAACAGTCAATTACATACCGACAGGTTTCGCAACGTTAAATATCGATTACACAGTATCCGCAGGCACCAATATAACTGCGGTAACGGGCAATAGCTTTACCATTGCGGCCGGTCAAACCACGGCAACCTTAAACGTCACCGCGCTTACGGATACCGTTTCAGACCCTAACGAAACGGTGATGCTACATTTAATGCCGGGCACGGGTTATGACGTGGCTGCGCCGTTTTTACCTAAAGTCGATGTCGGCACAGGCTCGGGCCCTGCCTCGGTTACCGTAGGTGATTTTAATGGCGATGGCAAACTCGATTTAGCCGCCACTAATTGGCTCGACAACACCGTTTCAGTGTTATTGCGCAATGCCGCGAATACCGGTTTTGATCCGAAAGTCGATATCGCAACCGGCTCATACCCTAACTCAGTGAGCGTCGGCGATTTGAACGGCGATGGTAAACTCGATTTGGCTGTAGCCAATGTAGACGGTAACACGGTTTCGGTGCTGCTGCGTAATGCCGCGAATACCGGCTTTGACCCGAAAATTAATGTCAAAACAGGTACAAACCCTTATTCGCTCAGCGTCGGCGATTTCAACGGCGACGGTAAACTCGATTTAGCGACAGCCAATTTCGTCAGCAACACGGTGTCGGTGTTGTTGCGTAATGCTTCGAATACCGGCTTTGACCCTAAAATCGATCTCGCAACCGACTCAAGCCCTTATTCGCTCAGCGTCGGTGATATGAACGGCGACGGCCAACTCGATTTAGCGGTCGCCAATTCCTACAGCAACACAGTTTCGGTCTTATTGCGCAATGCCGCGAATAGCGGTTTTGACCCGAAAATCGATCTCGCAACCGGCTCAGGCCCTAATTCGGTAAGCGTCGGCGATTTGAACGGCGACGGCAAACTCGATTTAGCGGTCGCCAACTCCAGCAGCAACACGGTTTCTGTGTTGTTGCGCAATGCCGCGAATACCGGCTTTGACCCGAAAGTCGATATCGCAACCGGCTCATATCCTCTTTCGCTCAGCGTCGGCGATTTAAACGACGACGGCAAACTCGATTTGGTCACCGCCAATTACTACAGCAACACGGTTTCAATATTGCTGCGCAATGCCGCGAATACCGGTTTTGATCCGAAAGTCGATCTCGCAACCGGCTATTACCCTTATTCGCTCAGCGTCGGCGATTTAAACGGCGATGGCAAACTCGATTTAGCTGCGGCCAATTACGCCGTCAACACGGTTTCGGTCTTGTTAAACGACTCCCACTCCAGCTTAACCCTGACCGATGCAGCTGCCGTCAACCACTCGCCGGTATTAAGCGACACGCAAGCTGTTTTAGCCGCAGGCACGGAAAACACCGCTTATACGATTAATACGGGCGATTTATTGCAAGGCTTTAGCGACGCTGACGGCGATAGCTTAGCCATTGCCGATCTTAGCGCCGACCACGGCACTGTCAACGGTTTAATTTTTACGCCCGACGCGAATTACACCGGCATCGTGACGTTAACTTATAACGTCACCGACGGCAAAGGCGGCAGTGTTGCGGCCGCGCAAAATTTTGTGTTGGCGGCGTTGAACCATTTACCCACCGGCGATGTCAGCATCAGCGATACCACGCCCACGCAAGGCCAAATCTTAACCGCCTCGAATACCTTAGCCGATGCCGATAATGTAAGCGGCATCGGCGCCATCGCCTATCAATGGCAAGCCGCCGGTATCAATGTCGGCAGCGGCCTGACTTATACCGTCACCGCCGCGGATGTCGGTAAGACCATGACCGTAACGGCGGGCTACACCGACGATTTAGGCCATGCGGAAAGCGTCAGCAGCGCGGCAACGGCTGCGGTGGCGGCTAATCTGCCGACAACGGCCGGTTTTACCATTAGCCCTCTCACCCAGCAATCCACCGGCGAAGACGGCACCACCGCCGTCTACAGTATTCGACTGAATACCGCACCGTTGCCGAATCGGGATGTCACCCTGAGCTTTACCAGCAGCGACACCACGGAAGGCGTGATCGACAAGCCCACGCTGACTTTTACCTCGGCTAATTACGCTACTCCGCAAACCCTGACCGTGCGCGGCGTTGACGACTATTTAAACGATAGCAATATACCGTATCAAGTCCTGGCGACCGTCAGCACCATTGATGTCTTTTATAAAGCCTTAACCATCAGCCCGTTTAGCTTAACCAATCTGGATGACGGCAAGGACACCGCACTGGATTTATACGGCGATGAAGGCGGTTCAAAAATAGATGTGTTGGTGGGCGGTAACGGCGCGGACAAATTGCATGGATTGAACATGGCCGACGATTTATCGGGAGGCTTGGGTAATGACTCCTTGTGGGGCGGCTATGGCGATGATGTGTTGTGGGGCGAAGACGGCGATGATTCTTTAGAAGGCGAGCAAGAAAACGATCTGATGGTCGGCGGCGCCGGTAATGATTTTTTGTACGGCACCGGAGGCGGCCTGGATACCATGAGAGGCGGCGCCGGGAACGACACTTATTATCTGGATTTTGATGCGATCAAAGACGTGATCGACGACCAAGGTTTACCGACCGACATCGATACCGTGATCATGCCGTTTCAATTGAGCAGCTACACCTTGCCGACCGGTATTGAAAACGGCGCCATTGCCGAAGGTTTGCAAGCCAGCAATTTAACGGGTAATGAGGGAGATAACGCCTTAACCGGTAATGACGGCAGTAACGCCTTAGTCGGTGCCGTCGGACGCGATTCGTTATTCGGCGGCGCAGGTAACGATGTGTTATCGGGCGGCGTCGGCAATGACGCTTTAAGCGGCGGCATCGGCCGCGATCTATTTACCTTCGATAGCGCCTTAAGCGCCAACATCGACCGGATCACCGACTTTGTCGCAGCCGACGATACCGTTCAGCTGGAAAACAGCATTTTTACCAAGCTCAGCAAAACCGGCGTGTTGAATAGCGGCCTGTTTGTCAAAGCGGTTGCGCCGCACGATGCCAATGATTATCTGATCTATAACCCGGCTACCGGCGCATTGAGTTATGACGCAGACGGTAACGGAGCGGGAGCCTCGGTACAAATCGCTGTTTTGGGCGTCAACTTGCCGTTAACGTATGCCGATTTTGTGGTGATTTAAGTCGTCGGGTTACAAATGTATGAATACGAACCGCCCCGAAAAAGCCAGGTTAGGCTAAGAAAGGCAAGGGACGTAGTGGAAATACAATATTGAAACGGTTCAGCGCCTCGTTAACAGCTTCTCAAACTGGTCAGCCGGTACAGGTTTGGAGAATAAGTAACCTTGCCCATAGTCACAGTCGGCAGCTGCTAGCAGATAACGTTGCTCTGCCGTCTCGATTCCTTCAGCAATAACCTGAATGCCAAGCTTATGTGCCATGACGATAATAGCTTCGCATAGCGCCAAATCATTCGAGTCCGGCGCAAGATTCCTTACGAAGGATTGATCGATTTTAAGATAGTCGATGTCGAATTTTTTGAGGTAGGAAAGAGACGAGTAGCCAGTGCCAAAATCGTCCAATGAGACCTGTATTCCAGCATCGCGGAATTCCAGCAGTTTTTCGTTAATGTTGTCGTTTGCAAGCAATCCCTCCGTAATCTCTACTACGATACTCTGTCCGGGCAAGCCGAGTTTCCGCAGTTGCATGAACCAGTCGGAGTGTACTTTGCGGTGGTGAAATTGCACGGGAGACTTGTTGACACTAATCTGAAATTTAGGATGCATTGAGCGCCAGCGGGCCACTTGGTGTGCTGACTCCTTGAATACCCAATCACCAATTTCAACAATCTGTCCTGATTCTTCTGCGAGTGGAATAAATTTAGCAGGGCTAATCAAGCCTAAACATGGATGTTTCCAGCGAATCAGCGCTTCTGCTTTAGTGATTTCGCCTGAAGATAAATCGACAATGGGCTGGTAAAAAACCATCAATTGGTTTTCTTGCAAGGCAGAATGAAGGTCGTTTGTCAGCCGCAACCTTTCACTGATTGATTCTTGTATAGCCGGCGTGTAATAGTGAAAACAGTTGCGTCCTTCGCGCTTAGCTGTATACAAGGCCTGATCAGCACACTTGAACAATGTGATGACATCCTGCGCATCGTCTGGATAGAAGGCTATTCCCATGCTGGCGGAAACATAGGTCGATTGGTTTTTTAACTGATATGGCGCCGTTAATTCTTCCAACACAGTGTTAGCGATCCGCTCTACATCGGTGATATCGTCCAATTCACCTAGCACAACGACAAACTCGTCGTCGCCTAACCTTCCGACAACATCGGTTTTCCTTGTTGCTTTAACCATGCGCAGACTTGCCTCTTTAAGCAACTGGTCGCCTGCTTCATGGCCTAATGCTTCGTTGATATCCTTAAATCGATCAAGATCGACAAATATCAACGCAAGATTGTTACCTTCACTGTGACATTTTTTTATTTCCTCATTGATTCGATTATTCACCATTTGCCGATTAGGCAATTCTGTTAATAAATCATAGTTAGCTTGTTTCCAGATGACTTCCTGATTCTTTTTGCTCTCGGAAATATCACTGAATAATCCAATTCTGCCCCGAACAGTACCATCCGGGTGGTAAAGGGTGTCGATGCTCAATTTTCCCGTATAAATTTCACCGTTCTTGCGGCGGCTCCTTATTTCTCCTTGCCATTTCCCTTGATTAAGGATGGCTTTCCTCATTTCCTGATAAAAGGCTTTATCATGCATCCCGGAACTGAGAAACATAGGGGCTTTTCCGACAACTTCATCTAATTGGTAACCCGTTGTCTCAATAAAGGCAGGATTGACGTTAATAATCCGGTTCTCTGCATCGGTCACCAGCATGGCTTCACTGCTTGTCTGATACACTGAAGCGGCAATCATTAATTGCTCTTTGGATTGTCTAAGTTCATGGATAACCAGCGCCAGAACCATGCCGGTAACCGACACCACAAGCATTGAAAGTTGCAAATTCAGTAGGCCGGATTCTTGTATATCCCTCCCGAAATATCCGACGCCATGCGCCGCTCCCAGCATGGCCTCGGCCGCCATCAAGATGGAAATTAAAGAAGCGCCATGCCGGCCAAAGCGAACCGCTCCCCAAAGCATGAAGATCGAAACCCAGTAGCTCTGAGCAATTGTGCCTATTTCAGCGTGGAACCAATCGAGGAAAACGGCCTGCCCAGTAAAAAATGCTAAGCCAATGAAGATAAGGGTTTCGATGGTGCGATTTCCCTCAAGCCAGTCCTGAGGCAATTTTCGCCATGACAAAATAAAAGGGGTTAGAATTGCCATCCCAAGCAGATCCCCCGTCCACCAGTGCAGAGCGCTTTGTACAAAAGTTTCCATCCGGATGTATCCAGCCTGCAGCAATCCCAAGCAGCCTACGAACGAACCCATAGTCACCGAAGATATTACAACGATGCCGAGCCAGAGGTAGTCATTGGGTTTGTCAAGGTTAAGTATTTTGCGATGGTTTGATTTTAGAAACCAAACGGCAAGAAGTGGCCCGATAGTATTTCCGGCAGCGAAAGCCAAACAGACAAAAATGGGTTTGCCTGATAACAGGTTGATAGCAAAAACACTTAGTGATATGGCGGGCCAATACTTTGCCCGCATAAGAAGCAGGGCTGCCAATGCCAATCCACTTGGCGGCCAGACAAGAGCAATCACGCCATTACCGGAGAAGGCATTGATTGCGATATTAGCCAGCAGGGCGTAGGCAATCCCTATGGCTGTCATGCGGCAAATGTCCGGCCAGTTGTAAGGTATTAATTTTGATGGCTGTATCAAAATACTATTCCGTTCATGCGACACACGATTTTCGGTATTGAAAACACAAAAAATCTATTAATAATCAATTTGTTGTTATTTATGGTCCGATAAATAGAAACTATATTCCCGCCCCCATTTTTGGCTCTATTATAGGGCTTTGTCCGCACGATTTATTATTTGAATGAAATTTCAATAAGCTTGCCTCACCAAGGAAAGCTTCCCCACATTTCTAATGTCAATTTTTTTCAATATGAGTGGACGGTAATGATTCTACTACAGCCATTCAATCAAATTACGCGACCGGCCACAATAGGTCGAAAGCCGCCATCCTCATTACTTGTATTAATCACTCAACAAAAGCTGGAAAAAGGCGGTTTTATGAGCAGTTGCCAATAAAATCACAGTTCGTACTTTTATCCCCTTCATCAAGTGTAAGTATTCACCTCCCCCTTTGAAAAAGGGGGATCGAGGGGGATTTATTTAGAATAATCTCCCCTAACCCCTCTTTTTCAAAGAGGGGGACTGAATAATTACCATCAAGTCAGTAGTAATGGTTACTTTCTTATGTCAGGGTGTTTGTGCCTATTGAAAAAACAGCACATCTATTTATTCAATAAAAGGGTTGAGTAGACGAGCCCCTGTACTCTCGAAATCTTTAACATTACACGTTACTACGGTAAGGTCGTAAATTAATGCGGTTGCGGCAGTGTCCGGCTTTATTAAACCATTTCATAGGACTCTATAAGGCTAGCTTTGGACACGGTGCCGCGATTGGCCTGAATGTCGTAAAAGTAAAGATCAGTGCATGCGGCTGATTTTTTTCTTTAGCCCAATGCCATTAGGTAACAGCGCATATTGTTTGAAAATGTTGAACTCTCTATGCTAACCAACAACTTGAAAAAAACGCTGTTATTGCGAATGTTTCCCCGGAGAAGCCCATGAGCATAAAATTACTGATGTCTCTAATGCTGGTTATCGCTTTGCTGTCGGCATGCAGCGAGATGAATCCGCAGTCGATGAATATGGACTTGGCGGCGCAAAATGCGGTATCAAATGCCGATCATCAGCTGTTGGCTAAGCATTATGACGACGCGGCGCGCGACATACAGACTAAGGCGGATGCTTACAAAAAACTTCTGGCCCAATATGAATCCAAAAGCTATCTCTACGGTAGACAGGCGGAGGATTTAAAAGCGCATTCTCAAAAACTGATCGATGCCTATGAAAAAGCCGCTGAAGCGAATTTAAAAATGGCCGAAATGCATCGCCGGCAGATGTAAACCTTACCGCCGCCCGGAGCCGTCCGCTAGGTCTTAGCCCCGATTAACCTGGATGATTAGGAGCTTATATTTTTCATTATGGCTATCGTGCAAACTTTAGGCGTTGCATCATGTCTGGGCGGACCGATACGTTCATGCGGCTATGCCGCAGAGATGCTGCATGATGAATTTCTGCGGCAAAAAACCGAACAGCCGGGTCTGCAACTGCAATGGCATATGGTTTATCCCGGCAATCATCGCTCAAAGCAAAAAAAATTAGCCAAGCTTAATCAATCGATAAGCCGGTTTACCCACTATTGGACCGAGCAAAACCACACTTTTCTGGTTATCGGCGGCGACCATTCCTGTGCCTTGGGTACGTGGGGCGGCGTACTTAACGGTTTGCGAAGCCCCGATCAACTCGGTTTGATTTGGTTGGATGCGCATATGGATGCGCACACCTTCGCTACCTCTCCCTCCGGTAATGTTCACGGCATGCCGCTGGCCGCTTTGCTGGGCAAAGGCGATAAAAAACTGGCGAAGATGTATCCCGGCTATCATTTTATTCTGCCGAAGAATCTTGTCTTAGTCGGGGTTAGAAGTTATGAGCAAGCGGAATACGATCTGTTAAAGCAAGCCGGAGTGGAGTTTATTTTTGCCCGGCAAATTGACCGGCTTGCTCGGACGCTAACGGACGTCATCGATAGACTCAGCCTGACTTGCCGGATTATCGGCATCAGTATCGATTTGGATTTTATCGATCCTGAAGACGCTCCCGGCGTAGAAACGCCGGTTCTTAAAGGCATCAAAGCCGAGCAATTGCTTGAAGCGCTGACCTTGATTAATCGGCATCCGAAAATCTGCGGCTTGGAACTTTGCGAGTTTAATCCGGAAAAAGACGCTCAAAATAGAACCTTACATTTGATGAAAGATATTGTCGAAGCGGTCTATGGCGAAAGATGAGTTTATCTACAGCAAAGCATCGGTCTTGGCCGCCATAATAAAATCATTTTCGTGCAATCCTTTGATTTTATGAGACCACCAGTTCACCGTCACCTTGCCCCATTCCGTTAAAATGGCCGGATGATGGTTTTCTTGTTCGCACAGTGTGCCGATTTTATCGGTAAAGGCCAGGGCGTCGGCAAAATTATCGAACTTGAAGATTTTTTGTAAGCGCTTGATACCGCCTATTTCAACAATTTCCCAGTTTTGTAATTGCGGCATAAATCGGTCGATTTCTTCTTGAGTCGCCAAGGGCGCGCCGACTCTACAGACTTCGCAGGTTTTGCCGGTCAGTTTTTCGCTCATTGATATTCTCCAGTGGAATGATGCAATACGGTAAAGCAACAGCCCCGTCATCGGAACGTTGCCGTGGATGTTTGCAGGGTAGAGAAAGGGAGGTTTTGAAGCAATAGGTAGCATTACCATCGCGGAAAACTTATAACGATTCGGCCGTTAAACAATGGAAAGCGGATAACGCGGACTAGACAGATAAGCCGCGATGAAAATCGGAAAATGCAGCCGACAAAAGTTATCGATGCCGTCGTTAATCGAGCAACATTCATTCAGGTATCCGGAGTGCAGGCTTCGCCTGCAAGCAGGCGAAGCCTGCACTCCAACTTGCCTCGGATTGAACTTTTAGCCTAATTAATTCGGTGTCCTATATCCGCGCTTATCCTAATCATCTACGTTCCATCCTATGTTAACAAACCTTACCCGGACCAAAACGTCCTAGCTAACTCAAGTGTTTTTTTATAAACTCTAGCTGAGCCAAAACATCTAGTTTTAAACCGAGACAAGCATTGGCTTAAGCAACTCAACACCTCATGGATTGCCTGGTTTTCGAGCAAATGAGAGTTGGATTTTAATGATAAAAACAAAAAGACCCTAACAGAGGTTATTCTAATGAAAACAGTTTTTTTTCCGGCTTTATGCGTAGCAGGGCTACTGTCCACGGCCGTAGTTGCCGCACCTTCGCCAAAATACGCGGCCGCGGTTCAGGATGCGGTGATGGCGGAATCGGCCGAGATCGCCAACAATCTCGACGCACTTAATCCCGCTAACGATACCTTGGTCTGGAATGAGGACAAGACTTTGGTGAAGGTCGTGACCTGGAAAGCGCAAAGCTCCTACGAGCGTTATTTACTGCCTTACACTCAAACTTCGAGCAGCGAAGCCAATGTCGTCTGGGTCTCGTTGGCGCCTAAGATGCAGGCGTTTTGCCGTAAATACATGCAAGCCCATCCACATGCCGGCCAAAAGCAACTCGAAACGCGCTTGAAACAGCGCCTCGGTTTAAATCCCGACTGGCAGTATGATGTTTTTGTGGAATTGTGGGTGAGCCCGGACGATATATTCCGTCCCTGTGTCGATCCCAGCCCCACCGATAGCAGTTGCGACCTGAACTTTGGCAGCGAAATTCCCGTGGTCAAGAACATCCAAAACTATCAGGCTTTTTATGAAGGCTTGTATTATAAAAGTTTCCGCGCCGCGCCGGGCGTACCTTGGACCGGTCTCGGCTATACCTTCGATTGGGCGAACGCCAAGAGCGAACAAGGCGCCAGTGAGTTTATTCTTTCGCCGTCATCGTCTTACCTGATCGACAATGCGACTCCGACCATGACTTATTGCGCGCCCTAAGGCATTCAGGCGTTTAGAGTTTAGCCGTCGCTGAGCGGAGTCGAGGTGAGTAACCACTCTTCGACTTCGCTCAGTCAACTCCATTCAGCATCAGCGAACAATCCTTAGCGATTACGCTCTTCATTGTTTTTGAATTGATGAGTCCGCTTGAAAACCCTCCATACCTCCCCCATGTCAGCAGTAACTTAAAAACTCCTTAAAGAGGTAAATATTATGCGTATGGACAAATTAACCAGCATGTTTCAAACAGCATTAGCCGACGCTCAAAGTATGGCCTTGGGTAAAGACCATCAATTCATTGAGCCGATCCACCTGATGCTGGCGTTGCTGGATCAACAGGGCGGCAGCATCAGGCCGTTGTTGGCACAGATGGGTATTAACACGCAATTGCTGCGCACCGAGCTGATTAGGGAATTGGAGCGTCTGGCAACGGTTAGCGGTTCCGGCGGCGATGTGCAGATTTCCAATGAATTATCGCGCTTGTTGAATTTAACCGACAAGCTGGCGCAAAAGCGCAATGACAAATTCATTTCCAGCGAACTGTTTTTGTTGGCGGTTTTTGATGAAAAAGGCTTGCTTCAGGACTTGCTTAAAAAGGCCGGGATTACTAAACCAGCGGTCGAAAAAGCCATTGATACGATGCGCGGCGGTCAACCGGTGGATGACGCCAATGCCGAAGACCAGCGCCAAGCTTTAAAAAAATACACTATCAATCTGACCGAACGCGCAGAACAAGGCAAACTGGACCCGGTGATCGGGCGGGATGACGAGATACGCCGAACCATTCAAGTGTTGCAACGACGCACCAAAAACAACCCGGTACTGATCGGCGAGCCGGGCGTCGGCAAGACCGCGATTGTCGAAGGCTTGGCGCAACGTATCGTCAACGGCGAAGTGCCGGAAGGCATCAAAGGCAAACAGGTATTGGCGCTGGACATGGCGGCCTTGATTGCCGGAGCCAAGTTTCGCGGCGAATTCGAAGAACGCCTGAAAGCGGTGTTAAACGATCTTGCCAAACAGGAAGGCCAAGTGATTTTATTTATCGACGAGCTGCATACCATGGTCGGCGCAGGTAAGGCGGAAGGCGCTATGGATGCCGGCAATATGCTGAAACCGGCGTTGGCGCGCGGCGAATTGCATTGCGTCGGTGCTACGACGCTGGACGAATACCGTAAATATGTCGAAAAAGATGCGGCTTTGGAGCGCCGTTTCCAAAAAGTGCTGGTCGATGAGCCGTCGGTTGAAGATACTGTGGCGATTTTGCGCGGCCTGAAGGAAAAATACGAGGTGCATCACGGCGTCGATATTACCGATCCGGCCATTATCGCGGCGGCGAATCTATCCTACCGTTACATCGCCGACCGGCAGTTGCCCGATAAAGCCATAGACCTGATCGACGAAGCGGCCAGCCGCATTCGTATGGAAATCGACTCCAAGCCGGAAGAAATGGATAAGCTGTACCGGCGCTTGATTCAATTAAAAATCGAGCAGGTCGCGTTGAAAAAAGAAAAGGATGCCGCGTCCAAAAAACGCCTGGAAATTCTGGAAGAAGAAATCGCCGATTTGGAAAAAGAATATTCCGATCTGGAAGAAATCTGGAAAGCCGAAAAAGCCTCGTTACAGGGTTCGGCTGCGATTAAAGAAAAGCTGGAACAAGCTAGAACCGAACTGGAAGCCGCCAGCCGCACCAACGATTTGGCGCGGATGTCCGAGTTACAGTACGGCATTATTCCCGCATTGGAAAAACAACTGCATGCGGACGTACCGGCTGAAGCGCAGAAAATGACCTTGTTGCGCAACAAAGTCACCGAAGAGGAAATCGCCGAAGTGGTGTCGAAATGGACCGGCATTCCGGTGTCGAAAATGATGGAAGGCGAGCGCGACAAGCTGTTGCGGATGGAAGAGCAACTCGGTAAACGGGTGATCGGTCAGGAAGAAGCGTTGAAAGCGGTCAGTAATGCGATTCGCCGATCCAGGGCCGGATTATCGGACCCGAATCGTCCGAACGGTTCATTTTTGTTTCTGGGACCGACCGGCGTCGGTAAAACCGAGCTGTGCAAAGCGCTGGCCGAATTTATGTTCGACACCCCCGATGCAATGGTGCGCATCGACATGTCCGAGTTTATGGAAAAGCATTCGGTGGCGCGTTTGATCGGTGCGCCTCCGGGTTATGTCGGTTATGAAGAAGGCGGCTATCTGACCGAACTGGTCAGGCGCAAACCGTATTCGGTCATCTTGCTGGATGAAATCGAAAAAGCCCATCCCGATGTGTTCAACATCCTGTTGCAGGTGCTGGACGACGGCCGCTTGACCGACGGACAGGGCAGAACGGTTGATTTCAGGAATACCATTATCGTGATGACTTCTAACTTGGGTTCGGACATTATTCAATCGCTGTCCGGCGAAGCGCTGTATTCGGTAATGAAAACGGCGGTCATGGAAATTGTCGGCACCAAGTTTCGTCCCGAATTCATCAACCGGATTGATGAAGCGGTGGTGTTCCATTCATTGGGCCGCGGACAAATTCGGGCGATTTCCACGATTCAAATCGACTACTTGCGCAAGCGTTTGCAGGATCGCGAAATCGGTTTTGAAATTTCGGAACAGGCGCTGGATTTATTAGGCGAGGCGGGATTCGATCCGGTGTATGGCGCAAGACCGATGAAACGCGCTATTCAGCAACAGCTTGAAAATCCGTTGGCGCAGAAGATATTGGCAGGTGATTTTATCGCCGGGGATACTATCAAAGTCGAGGTTGAGCACGAGACTTTGCTGTTTTTGAAGGCTTAAAGCGGCACTCCGCTATCGTTCCCAAGCTCCGGAGACTGTGGAACAAAAGCAAAAAGCATTCACACGAAGATCACGAAGTAAAAATAATTGTTTAAGCCAATGCATTAAAAACTTCGTGATCTCGGCAATTGCTCCATGGCTCTACCTCCTGAGTTGGAAAACAGTCGGGTAAGGACAAGGCATTACTGCCTTGTCCTCCCCTAAGAACCGTGCGTGCAAGTTTCCCTGCACACGGCTCAAGCCTCTACAAAGGCGCCTTTCGGCACCCGGTTTCACCACTGTTTTTTCGATAGGCTAATGCCTC